>DASRYI010000104.1:0-30975 GCA_035687255.1 Candidatus Krumholzibacteriia bacterium
ACGACGCGTGGCGTGCGCGTTCCGATGCCGCGTACTGGTATTGCACCTTCTGGGCGGAAGGCGTGAAACCCCGCTGAACTTCAGGGCGACGCCGGCAGCATGATGCGAAGGAACGCCCGCTCATTCTCTCCCATGACACGGCGGATCTGACGGTCCGTGAGCCCTTCATCCATCAGGGCCTGTGTGAGCATGGCCATGTGTGCCGCATCGAACGGTTCGCCCACGCCGCCGTCGAAGTCGGACCCCAGCGCGACGTGCTCGTCACCCGCGACCTCGATGGCATGATGAATGGCGCGCGCGACCGCCGCCGCGTCCTTTCCACACACCGCCCGGCTCCAGAAACCAATTGCGATCACGCCGCCGCGCGTTGCCACGCGCGTGACCACGTCGTCGGAAATGTTGCGAGGTCCCGGACACGTGGATGTGAGTCCGGTATGTGACACCACGACCGGCCGGCTCGTGAGCGCAAGCACGTCGTCGATGGTGGCCGCGGACGCGTGCGCGAGGTCAATGATCCCCCCGAGCGAATCGATGCGCGCCACCACCTGCCGGCCAAACGGCGTGAGTCCGCCCTTGTGCCAGCCCTGCGCTGATCCGGCGACATCGTTATCGAACATGTGCGCCATTCCAAAGATGCGGTAGCCCGCCGCGAACAGGGAATCGACGCGCGCCAGCTGCCCGTCGGCGGCGTGCATGCCCTCGAGCAGAAGCACGGCTCCGGTCACGCGTGCGCCGGCCGCCTGATCGCTCGCCAGACTGTCCAGGGCGGCGCGGCTGGTGATCACACGCATGCGCCCCCCGGACCCGCGCGCATCGCGGTGCAGCGTGCGCGCCATGAAGAGTGCGCGTTGATAGGGATCAAACCACGCTGCACGCGGCCAGCCGGACGCAATCGCCACGACCGGCAGAATGTCGAGAAACGGTAGCGTTCGCGTGTAACTGGACGTGGCATGGAAGCGCGTGCTGGCGGAGAACACGGCAAGATCGACCCCGCCATCCTGAAGACGCGGCAGATCCACGTGGCCGCGGCCGTGCCGCTCCAGAAGGCCCCGGTTCCACAGCAGGGCATCGTTGTGAAAATCGGCGATCCACAGGGAATCGTGCAGGGCGAGCGCCGGGCCCTGCACGTCGACGGGCGCGGTGGTGACGCGATTGATCATGTCGTCGATGCGTGGGAATCCGAGGAGGGCGACGAGGCCCGCGGCCAGCACCAGCAGCAGAAGAACGGTCAGCGAGCGCATGCGGCGCAGGGTAGCATGTGCAGCCGGAAGCGACGGGAGGACAAAAAACAAACGAGAGTGAATCCCCCAACTACCGTGCGCGGGTCGCGCATCAGAGGCTCATGCGGCAACCGTTGGCTATCCAGTAGCGTGAAGGGCGACCGCGTACCTGCAGGCGAGGGATTGCTCTCGTTTGACGGGGAGTGTATTCAGGCGTGGGTGGATTGTCAACCCGGGGCGAGCCGAAAGCATGGCATGGGGACGCCGTTTACGGGGCCTTGTTTAATGTGTTGGGTGAGATGGTGGCGGCGGTGTTCCCAGGTGTCACGCTGTCCGAGCGGGCATCCAGGAACACCGCACGCGGTCAGCGCTTTCTAAGCCACCAGAGTAAGTCGACGAGTTCGATCCGCATTGTCAGAACCCCCTTGGGGAGAGTTTTACCGGGAATCAACCCATCGGCGCGACACCGCCTGGCGTCGCGTCAGAGCGGATCGTGCATAGGCCATGCCCCGGGCCGGAACAACCTGGACGAACCCGGGAACATACGCCCCTAAGCAGTTTTCCTGAGAGCAATTACGCTGGTAATGTCGTCGTCGCGACGGCCCCCGCCGAACTCGGCAATGGTTGCCAGCAGGGCATTTTGCAATTCAACCGGTGGTAAGTTTCGGTTCGTGTGGATGAAGTCGATGAGGCGCTCCTCGCCGAATTCCTCGCCCGAGGAATTGGTCTGCTCGGTGACCCCGTCGGTATAGAGGAAGAGGAGGTCGCCCGGAGCAAATCCCACCCGGCCCTCGTCGAAGCGGTGCATCCGGCTGGCCCCCAGCACCATTCCGCCGTTGCCCAGCCGGTCGATGAAGCCGCGTGTGGCCAGCAGGGCGGGGCACTGCCCCGCGTTGGAAAACGTCAGGGTGGAGCGGGCCAGGTCGAGCACGCCACAGAAGAAGGTGGCGAACTGTCCGGGCTTGGCGTGGTCGATGAGGTAGTCGTTCAGCTCCTGGTTGAGCGCGGCCGGCGCGAGACCGCCCTTGATCGCCCGGTTCTTGAAGACCGCCTGCAGTGACGCCATCAACATGGCGGCCGGGATTCCCTTGCCGCTCACGTCGCCGATGGCGATGACGATGCGCTCGTCGTCGAGAGGGAAGTAGTCGAAATAATCGCCGCCCACTTCCGTCGAACTCACCATCTGTCCCAGCAACTCGATGCCGCGGTGGCGCGGGGGCGAGGAGGGAAGCAGCGCCTGCTGGATCTCGCGCGCCAGCATGACCTCACTCTTCAGACGTTCCTTTTCCACCATGGACTGGATGAGGTTGGTGTTCTCGATCACCAGCGCCAGTTGTTCTGCGAACGTCTCCAGCAGTTCACCGTCGGCGCGCCCGTACACCAGCCCGGAACGCTTCTGGCCGAGCACGGCCAGACCCAGCAGCCGTCCGGGAGCCGCAATGGGCACGCACACCGCGAGCGACGGCAGCGCGAGCACCGCGCGCGAATCGGCGTCGAGCTGGGGACGTTCCCAGGAGCGGTCCAGGAATTCCGCCAGCAAGGGTGTGCGGTAGCGCGTGAAGTAGCGACCCAGAAAACAGTCGGGATTGAAGACGGCGGGATAGTCTTCGGGCTCCCCGCTGGCACGCGCGAGATTCAGGCGCCGGTCGCCGTTGGCAAGGTACACCGCCATCGAGGCGGGGTGCAGCAGGGCGTCGCAGCGCTCCAGGAACATGTCCAGCATCTCGTCGTGGGTGGTGGCGCGCGAAATGCGGCGGCTGAAGTCGATCACTTCCTGCTTGTAGACGAACTCCGCGCGGTAGAACAGGCGATCGACAACGCGTTGCACCTGCGTGCGCAACGGTGCAAACGCGATGGCAAGCACCAGCACCGCCACCGGCATCCACACGTACTCGGACAGCTCGAGTTCGCGCGAGAGGAATGCGCCCACGGTGTGGATCACGGCGTAATAGCCGGCCACCAGCAGACCCGTGAGCAGCGCGTAGAAGAGGCTCTTGCGCACCACGCTGTTCAGTTCGATGGCGCCGTGCTTGAGGATGGCGTACGCGAACCCCAGCGGAACGAACGCCAGACACAGTTCCGCCATGAGCGCGCCGTGCGCGGTGGCTTCGGGACGGATGCTGGCGTAGAGCGTTGTCGCGAGAAAGGGCGTGAGCCCGGCCACGGTGGCGGCAATCACCACGCGCAGCTTCTGCTTCTGGGCGCGCGGTACGCGGCGATACGCGCGCACGAATACCACGAGCGACGCAATCACGTAGACGGCAAAGTAGGCGGTGGAGGCCGCAAGCAGAATGGTTTCGCCCATCGCGAGCGGAGCGTGGAGCGTGTAGCGCCGCGTGGAGAGCACGGCGCTGAAGAGCGCCAGCAGCAGGGCGGGCAGGTACAACCACGCTACGCGGCCCGGACGCCGGCCGGCGCGGGCCGGGCGGTCGGGGAAACGCAGGAAGAAATGCAGAAGACACGCAGGAAAGACCAGGATGATGGCATCTCCGGCCATTTCGCCCGCCAGCTGCACCAACGCCCCGGCCGCGGTTGGCCGGTCGGTGAGAAAATAGGCCAGAATCGTGGTGTTGGCGGCAAAGAGCGCGCCCAGCGTGTCGGGGCGCCGCAGGTACACCCAGACGCCGAGAACCAGAAAGGCGAGCGCGAGTATCAGGAGTGCGGCGCGTTCCAGCAACAGGGAGCGCGGCTGGCGCGTGTAATGCACCGTGGCGTGCAGGAGCGCTCCGTTGCGGCGCACCTCGTAGTCGTGGGGCGTGAAGGCGTGGTTGCTGTCGACCAGATACTGGTAGTGGGCGCGATTGCGAAGGCGCTCGCCGTTGACGGCGACCAGCTCATCGCCGGGCCGGATGCCGGAGCCGGCATTGGGGCCGGTCGCGTGGATATTCTGGACGTAGAGGTTGCGCGTCTCGATACCGGAATAGGGCGACATCACGCGTTCCCGCGCCCCGGGAAACTCGAGAACGAGGATCGAGAGGGCAAACAGCAACAGGACCGGCCGCATGAGCGATCCCAGCCGGTCACGTGGGTAGAATGGGGAACGGACCGAGGCCGAAAGGGCCATTCGCGCCTCCTCGCGCAACCGCGCAGCGTGGACAGAGCCTGCGGACGGGACGAACAGGCTGTCAAGCGCTTCTCGCGGTGAATGAGGCGCCTGACGGCCTCACCGGGGCCAGAAATCGCGTTGCGAGGGCATCGCGCCTGTGCTAGGCTACGAAATCCAAATCAATTACCTCGGATTGTTCAGGAGTTTTGCAGGATGACGACGACGACCGCCCGGCGGCCCAAGAAGAATATCAAGGAAGACCAGCTGGTCACGACCACGTTCCGGATTACGGAGTGGGCACAGGCACATTTCAACCAGGTGATCATCGGCGTGGTGGCGCTGGTGGCCGTTGTGGCCATTCTCGTGTTCGTGGCCAACAGCCGCGAGAGCGGCGCGCGCCAGGCCGAGCGGGACATGGGGTCGGCGATCGCATTGATGACGCAGGGTGAGTACGCCGCAGCGCAGACCGGCTTTCAGACGGTTATCGACCGCTACAGCGGTGCCGCGGGCGCGTCGGCGCGCTTCTTCAAGGCGGAATGCGAACTCAAGCAGAGCAAGTACAAGGACGCGGCCGATGACTACGATGGCTACCTGGCCCGCGTCAGCAGCTATCCCATGTTCGAGGCGTCCGCGCTGATCGGCAAGGCGCTTTCGCTCGAGGGGCTGGAAAACTACCTCGACGCGGCCAACAACATGGCGGCGGCCGTGGACAAGATCGACCCCAAGGATCCGCGCCGTCTCGACGCGGCGTACCAGGCCGGTCAGTTCTACGAACGGGCCGGGCACGTTCCCGACGCCCTGAAGTACTTCGAAATGGTCGAGAAGGATGCGACGGGCGATTTGAAGACGCGGGCACAGGTCTCCGCCGAGTTGTTGAAGTAGTGCCCGGACGCCCGGGAGGTTGTCGGTGACGACACGATCTCCGGCCACAGATGCCGAGCGCAGCACGCCGGCGGATCACGAACGCTGGTACGCGGCGGTCGGTTACCTCTTCTTCCTCTGTTTTCTTTCCCTGTGGAAATCCCGGCAGAGCCGCTTCGTGCGTTTTCACGCGCGCCAGGCGTTTCTCCTGTTCCTCGCCGAGTGCGTGGCCTTCATCGTGCTGGTCGTCATCGACCGGACCGTGGGGAGGCTCCCGTTCGTGGGACTGGTCCTCGTGGTGATCGCGCAGGTGTTCGTGTACCTGGCCGCGCTGTTTCTCTCCGTCACGGGATTCGTGAAGGCGCTCTTTGGCGAGCTCTGGGCCATGCCGTTCTTCGGCCCGTACCGCGAACGAATCCCGCCCCTATGATCCCGCTCTAATCGCTGCAGGGAAGGCCGCGAGAGGCCTCTGGGCAGCTGTGTGCCTGATATACCATGTGGCGCATAAGATACATTATGTTAACCAGGCCCGCGACCGGATGCCTTCTCACGATCCTCGAGCGCTGGTCCAGCCCGGGCCACCCGGTCACGGGACTAGTTACACATAATGTTCTGCTCTATGTGGGCCGACGTCACACGACCACGTTCACGAGGCGGTTCTGAATCACGATGACCTTGCGGGGTTCGCGTCCGGCGAGTTCTTCGATGACGCGCGGGTGTCTCAGCGCAATCGCTTTCATGGTGTCCGGGTCCGTGTCCGACGGGACGGATTCACGCGCGCGGATCTTGCTGTTCACCTGGATGACCAGGTCGAATTGCTCGTTCTTGACGAACTCGGGATCCGCGACCGGCATCTCCATGCTGAAGACGCTGTCCGCGTGACTGGTTCGTTCCCAGAGTTCTTCGCAGATATGCGGTGTCATGGGCGCCAGCAGCCGCACCAGCGTGTCGAACGCGAAACGCAGCAATTCGGCGCGCTGTGGGCCCGCCTCGCCGGCCGAATCCTCGGCCAACGGACCCATGGTGTTGGACAGCTCCATGAGCGCGCTGATGGCGGTGTTGAAGCGGAAATGGTCGTTCACGTCGCCCAGGACGCGATCAATGGTCTGGTGCGCCTTGCGGAACAGCCCGCGCTCGCTGGCCGTCAGCGTGGTTTCATCGATGGGTCCGTGGAACGGCGTGGCCAGCAGGTCGCTGTGGACTTCATAGAAGCGCCAGACGCGGTTCAGGAAGCGGTAGCAGCCCTCGACGGCGTCGTCGCTCCATTCGATATCGCGCTCCGGCGGCCCGCAGAACAGGATGTACAGGCGCATGGTATCCGCGCCCATGGACTCGATGATGGTGTCGGGCGCAACCACGTTGCCCTTGCTCTTCGACATCTTGAGGCCGTTCTTGCACACCATGCCCTGCGTGAAGAGCCGCGCAAACGGTTCCCGGAACGAGATATGGCCGCGCGCGTGCAGGAAATGCGTGATGAAGCGTGCGTACAGCAGGTGCAGAATGGCGTGCTCCACACCTCCGATGTACTGGTCCACGGGCAGCCAGGCGTCGCATAAGTCCCTTTGAAACGGCGCGGTTGAGTCCTGTGGGCTCAGGTAACGCAGGAAGTACCAGCTCGAGTCCACGAAGGTGTCCATGGTGTCGGTGTCGCGCCTGGCAGCGCCGCCGCAACGCGGGCACGCCACATTGCTGAAGGCGTCGCTGGTCGCCAGCGGGCTCTTCCCGTCGCCGCGCGGACGAAAGTCCACGTCGTGCGGCAGCAGCACCGGCAGGTCGGACTCGGGCACGGGCACGATGCCGCATTTCGGGCAGTGAATCATGGGGATGGGTGCTCCCCAGTAGCGCTGCCGCGAGATCAGCCAGTCGCGCAGGCGGTAGTTGACGCGGCGGCGTCCCAGGCCACGCGCTTCCAGATCGTCGGCGATCTTCTCGAAGGCGTCGTGCTGGCCAAGGCCGTCATAGGCGCCGGAGTTCACCAGCACACCATCGCCGGCGTACGACGACGTCGGCAGGACACCCGGCTCGCCGCCAAAACGCACCACTTCGCGCACCGGCAGCTCGTAGCGCGCAGCGAATTCGAAGTCGCGCTCATCATGCGCGGGCACCGCCATGATGGCGCCGGTGCCGTATTCCATCAGCACGTAGGGCGCCATGTAGATGGGGATCTGTTCCCCGCTCACGGGATTGTCCGCGTAGGCGTCCAGGAAGACACCGTCCTTGCCCGGGTCTACACGCGCCCGGCCGCTGAGCTTGTCGGCCTGGAAGCGTGCTATGGCGGCGCGGAATTCTTCCTCGCGGCGGGCTCCGGTGATCAGCCGCTCGACTTCCGGATGTGACGGTGAGAGCACCATGAAGGTGGCGCCGAACACCGTGTCGGGCCGCGTGGTGAAGCACGTGATGGTGCGGTCGCTGCCGTGAACCGTGAAATCGATTTCGAGGCCGGTACTGCGGTCGATCCAGTTGCGCTGCATGGTGACCACGCGCTCGGGCCAGTCCGGCAGCGTGTTGAGATCGCCCAGCAGTTCGTCCGCGAATTCGGTGATGCGGAAGAACCATTGCTCCAGGTGGCGTTCCTCGATGGGCGTGCCGCAGCGCTCGCAGACGCCGTCCACCACCTGCTCGTTGGCGAGCACGGTCTTGTCCTTCGGGCACCAGTTGACCGACGCGGCCTTGCGGTAGGCCAGACCGGCGTCATAGAGCTGCAGGAACAGCCACTGCGTCCAGCGGTAGTACCCGGGTTCGCACGAGGTGACCTCGCGCTCCCAGTCGTAGACCACGCCCCAGTGATAGAACTGCTGCTTCATGCGCGCGATGTTGTCGCGCGTCCACTGCGCGGGATGGATGTCGCGCTGGATGGCGGCGTTCTCGGCGGGCAGGCCGAACGCATCCCAGCCCATCGGGGCCAGCACCTCGCAGCCCGCCATCTTCTTGAAGCGTGCCAGCGAGTCACCGATGATGTAGTTGCGCCCGTGCCCCACGTGCAGTTCGCCCGAGGGGTACGGGAACATCATCAGGCAGTAGAATTTCCGGTCGGTGCGCGCAAGGTCGCAACGCATGAGGCCGTCACGCGCCCACCGTTCCTGCCATTTGTGTTCGATGTCTGTGTGCGGATACTTCGCCATCGGGCGGACTGGTTGTGGTTACTCGGACGCGGAGAAACGCGCGATCACGTGGAACTCCGCGCCGACCTGGTCAATTTCGACGGACGCGCCGCGGCCGGTCAGATAGCCGCTGACGTCGCGCGCGCCCTCGTCGCTGCTGACCACTACGCGCACAATACCGGGGTGTTGCTTCTCCAGTGCCGACTCGACCATGAGTCGCGGCCCGGGAGCCGACAACCCGCGCGCATTGATTCGAAGCTCGCCTTCCACGGTCACACATTCTCCCGGTTCTGCGGCGGTTTGGCCTGTGAATTTATGCCGCCGCCGCGGGGCTGGCAAGGGTTTTCCCGGCGTGCGCGGCAAGCAGTGCTTCCTCGATCACGCAGCGCGCATCCAGTGACGTGGTCTTGAGCCGGAGGTCCGCCCAGCGCAGATTGGCGAGCAGCGACTCGAGCTTCTCTCCGGAAATGCGTCCCGCCTGTTCGCGCAGCCGGCCCGCGAAATACGGACTGGGGGTGGCCGCGATGGCGTCGGCCAGAGCCCGGTCCGACGACACCGCCCGTCCCCGTTCCGCCATGACGCGCTGCACTTCCATCAGGGACACCACGCGGCGCAGCAGCATGGCCACGATGAACACCGGCTCTTCGCCCGATTCCAGCAGCGTGGACAGCCGCGGCAGTACCGTGGCCGGCGCCGAACTCCCCGCCGCGTCCAGCAGCGAGAACAGACTCACGGTGCGGTACTTCCCCACCACCGAGGCCACCAGCTCGCGCGTGACGTGCCGGGTTTCACCCGCCGCCAGCAGGATCTTGTCGACCTCGTTGGAGAGATCAATGAGCGCGGTACCCACCGATTCGATGAGCAGGTCGAGGGCATCCGGATCGATGCGGTACTCTTCGCGGCGGAAACGCGCGAGCACACGCTCCATGGTCTCCGATTCGTCGAGCGCGCCGAAGGCGTGCGCCACTCCGGTCTTCGACGCCACCTCCGCCAGGCGCTTGTGGGCGACGGTCTCGAGCTTTTCATGCGCGGATTCGATGACCAGCACCAGCCCGTCGGGAAGCGCGGCGGCGCGCGCGGTCACGCTCTCGCGCAACGAGGTGGACAGCGCGTCGAAGTTCTTGAGGACCAGCAGCCGGCGCTTTGCAAACAGCGGAAACGCCTGCACACGATCGTCGAAAGCTTGCGGATCGAACTCCTCGCCGTGGAGGATGTCGAGGTTGAAGGTGCGGTCGCCCTCCGGGAGCACGGCGGCCGCCAGTTCGCGCAGAAACTCGCGCTTCATGAACTCCTCCGGACCGTACAGAAAGTACAGCGGGCGCACGCGACCCGCGCGCACGTCATCGAAGAGTTTGCGGTATCCGTCCGCCTGGCGTCCCATACTGTCACCAGTCCTGCACGGTCAGGTTCAGGATGCGCTCGGTGATCTCCTTGATGGATTCTTCCACCGCGTCGTCGAAGGTGCGGCCGTTTTCGACCTGTTCCACAAAGTAGCTGCCGTCCCCCACAAAGTTGCGCTTTTCCCAGATGGGTTCGTTGGTGCGGCGGTTGTACAGCGTGCACACCACCGTGATCACCACGTGATATTCCTCGGCATTCAGGTTCTGGTTGAACGAGAACGGCTCGTTCTTGAACCCCACGATCTCGCCGTCGAGCACGGCGTCAGCGGCATTTTCGGGCACCACCTTGAGCGTGTTGTCGGTGACCAGATTCTGGATGATGCGTTCGGTGACGGATATCTCCAGATTGGGTTCCGACGTCTTGTTCTCGAAGAACGGGACGTAGATGGTCTTGATGTCCTTGGCGGTGCGCGACGTGGTGCCGTAGCCGCAGCCCACCGCCGCGGCCAGTGCGCACGCCAGAAGCAATCGCGCCTGCGCGCTACGACGTCGAAGGAACTTCATTCTCGTCGCTGATGTCGAAGCTCCGCATACGGTAGCGCAGCTTGTCACGCTTGACGTTGAGCAGGCGCGCCGTCTTGCTCTGGTTCCACTCCGACTCCTCCGAGGCCTTGAGGATCAGGGCGCGTTCGAGATCGCTGACCAGCCCCTCGAAGTCGATGCCTTCCTCCGGTAGCGGCGTCGACAGGATGCCATCGATGCGCCGTCCGAGTGTTCCCTCCTCCGCGCGATAGCTGGAGAACGGGAGCATCCCGCGCTGCAGCACCGGACCGGACTCCAGCAGCACTACGCGCTCGATCACGTTCTTGAGCTCGCGGATGTTTCCCGGCCATGGATAGGACAGCATCAACTGGCGCGCTTCGTCCGAGATCTGGGTGAAGTTCTTGGAGAACTTCACATTGAACATATTGATGAAATAATTGACGAACTTGAGGAGGTCCTCCCGGCGCTCGCGCAGCGGCGGAATGTACATCGGGACCACCTTGAGACGGTAATAGAGGTCGGCGCGGAAACGCCCCTCCTCCACTTCCTTCTGCAGATCACGGTTGGTGGCACTGACGACGCGCACGCTCACGTGGATGTCCTGCGTGCCACCCAGGCGGCGGAACTCCATGCGTTCCAGCACGCGCAGCAGCTTCACCTGGATGGTGAGGCTCATTTCGCCGATTTCGTCCAGGAACAGCGTGCCGCGGTTGGCCAGCTCGAGGAGCCCCTGCTTCTGCCCTTTGGCGTCGGTGAAGGCGCCCTTCTCGTAGCCGAACAGCTCGCTCTCGAGCAGCGTTTCCGGGAGGCTGGCGCAGTTGATGTCCATGAAGGGCTTGCTGGCGCGGTTGGAATACTGGTGGATGAGGCGCGCGACCATTTCCTTGCCAACGCCGCTCTCTCCCTCGATGAGCACGGTGGTGGTGTCGCTCTTGGCCACCTGCTGGACCACCTCGTAGACGCGCTTCATGCCCGGGCTCTCACCCAGGATGTAGTCGAATCCCACCTGCGGGTCCATCTGGCGCTTGAGCTGCAGCACCTCGCGATTGAGGCGCTCGCTTTCCAGGCCCTTGCGGATCACCATCAACAGCTGATCCAGGTTGATGGGCTTGCTCACGAAGTCGTACGCGCCGTTCTTCATCGCCGTAACGGCGGTCTCCACGTCGCCGAAGGCGGTGATCATGACGACACCGATTTCGGGAAAGATCTCCTTGATGCGGCGCAACACCTCGAGGCCGTCCATGTCGGGCAGCTTGAGGTCGAGCAGGACCAGGTCGGGCACGACTTCGCGCGCCCGGGCGATGGCCTCCGCGCCCGTTCGCGCGGTCACGGCATCGTAGCCTTCCTGCTTCAGCGTCTTTTCGAGAAAGAACCGGATCGTGTCCTGGTCATCCACCAACAGGATGACTGATTTCACGGGAGTCTCCATGATGTACCTGCTTCACGGGTAAGTAGACCGAAAACGTCGACCCAACGCCAAATTCGCTCTCGACGTCGATGTAACCGCCGTGGCGTTCGACAATGCTGTGCGTCACGTAGAGACCGAGGCCGGTGCCGCCCGTCTTCTTGGAGAAGAAGGGCTCGAACACACGCTGCCGGTCTTCGTCGGTGAGACCCAGGCCGTTGTCGCGCACACGGATGATAGCAAAATCCCCCACCCCGTCAAAGATTACGTCGGGCGCCTCGCGTGTAAACGAGGCGGTGATGGTGACGTGACCTCCGGCCGTGCTGGCTTCGACCGCGTTCTTGATCAGGTTGATGAGGACCTGGGTTACGCGATCGGCATCGACGGCCACGGGGCGCGTTCCCGCCGTGCTCTCCACATCGAGCATCACTTCCCGGCGTTTGGCCAGCTCCGTCATGCTGGAAACGCCGTTGCGTACCAGCGCGTCCAAGGTGGTTTCTTCGTAGATGAGGTCGCTGACGCGCACCACGCTCATGAGATCGCCGATGAGCCGGTCGATGCGCCGTACTTCCTCCAGGATGAATTCGATGTTCTCGCGCTGCGTATCCGCCACCTTGCCCGCGCGCTGCAGATACTGGATGCCGGCGGCGATGCCGGTGAGCGGGTTGCGAATCTCGTGCGCGATGCTCGAGGAGAAGCGGCCCAGCGCCGCGAGTTTGTCCAGATGAGCGATCTGCTCTTCCATGCGCTTCTGGCGGGTGATGTCGCTGAACACCACCAGCACTCCCTGCGGGTGCTTCTTTTCGTCCAGCAGGAGCGAGGTGTTGACGAGGATGGGGTCCTTGGCGCCGCGCCGTGTGACCAGCCAGGCGTCCTGCTGGAAGGCCTTGCGGCCGGTGCGCAGCGTGCGCAGAACCAGATTCTCGTCCGTTCCCACCTGGCTGTCGACGATGAGATTCTGCACGGGCGTGCCCTTGAGCTCGGCCTCGGTATATCCCGACAGCTGTTCGGCCATCTGGTTGGCGTAGAGCACCGCGCCGCTCCCGTCCACGGTGACCAGCCCGGTCATCATGCTGTTGATCACGTCGTCGCGGAACCGTTCCTCCTGCTGCAACTCGGCGAAGAGCCGGTTGTTTTCCAGCATGGTCGCCAGTTGCACGCCCAGCGTCTCCACGGAAACCTGGTCCACACGCGACAACGACGCGGCCTTGAAGCCATCCGTCACTCCCAGCACACCCAGTACCGGCACGCGCCCGCACGCGGGACACGTAAAGCCGTGTTCGATGGAGGCCGCTTCGCGCCTCACCTGGCTCATCTGCAGCACACAGTCGGAGCGGGTTTCGCAGCCCTGGGTGGCGCCGCTCTTCACGAGCGGAACCACCAGATACGACGTCATGGTGCTGTCGCGGAAGGGGTCACTGCCGCCGATGCGGCCGATGGGATGCATTTCGGGATCGCGGATCAGAATGGAATGGTGCATCTGCACCGATTTGCGCAACAGCCCGTCCAGTTCGGCCAGCGGCAGCGTGGCCTGATGATGCACGTGGCCATCCGGCATGTCGCGGAAGACATAAATATTGAAGGCGGCGGCTTCCGCGTCGTACAGACCCACGAACAGCTCGCGGTACCCCAGTCCCTTGGAGAGAAAGTTCATCACCGCGTCGACGACCTTGTTCTCGTCGAGCGAGGAAACCAGCGTCAGACCGATTTCCTTGATGCTCAGCAACTGGATGTTCTTTTCGACGAGCTGGAAATTCTTGCGCTCGAGAGCGGTGGCGACTTCCTTGAGCGCCTTGTAGACAGCCTCGTCGACGTCACCCGTGACCAGCTGCCCGACCTCGGCGGCGCCCTCGCCGTGGATCTTGCGAATGCCGTCGAGCACCGACTGATAGCGATGCCGGACGTGCCGGGATTCGAACCATACGTAGCCGATGACGCCGAAGAGCACCACCGGAAGGAAGGCCCACCACGGCAGCACCCGCGCCAGCAGCGCCATCACGATGGCCGCGGGCACCAGTCCCGCCAGCAGACGACGGCGCGGAATGTAGGACAGGACGGACATCGGCTACTCCGTGCTCGTTTCGTTGGCCGGGCGCCGGCCGGTGGGAAACAGCAGATCAGCTTCCCCGAGGCGGCGTGCCGCTTCGGATATCACATGAAACGGTATCCCCGCACGCTCGGCGATGTCGAGCAGCGAATGACGTCCGTCGGAGAAATTCAGCACCCAGAACAGGGCGAGTTCCGCGCTCTGGTCGCGGGTGAGTCCCCCGGTTCGATTGTACAGGCCGCGCTTGCCCAGCTGCGGCTCGCACCGGGGGTTGGTGTTCACAAGCGTCCTGTCATTTTCGAGAATGTCGAGAATGGTCAGGCACGCGTCCAGGGAGCCCGCGAGATGTTCGGGGCGCACCAGTTCGAGATCGTCGGCGGATGAGTGATACTGGGGAAAGCGTCCGTGCGGTGTGCGCGAGAGCACGCCCACGGGAAGATCGAACCCGGGCGAACAGTAGTTGCGCTCGTCGTAGCCGTAGGGAACAAAATCCTCCACGTGCCCGCCGGACGGATCGAGTGAGAGCACGTGGGCGGCCGCGCGATCCACGACAGCGTCACCCCGGCGCGACCGCTTGTAGTGAAACGCGCCGCCGTCTCCCACGCACGCCAGCACCAGGCCATGACGGATACGCCCGGTGGTGGCTTCGTTGCGCGCCAGCCACACAATCGACCCGATAATGGTGGGCAGAAACACGATCCGGTGCGTGTAACGCGGTGTGCGTCCCGCCAGGGCGCGCGCCACCGCCCACGCGACCACCACCCCGCTCAGGTTGTCGTTGCACATGGCCGGGTGGCACGCATGCGTGGAGATCAGCACCTCGTCGCTGCTCGCTCCGGGAATCACACATTCTGCATACTCCAGATGCCCGTCGGCGAGCTGCGAGTCGATGACCACCTCGTACTCACCGTCCGGCAGCCCGTCGAGCACGCGCTGCGCGAGGCAGAATCCCCAGCTCTCGCGGTAGTAGGAGGCGCGGTACGGAATCCAGTCGGGGTGGTCCGGAAGCGTGTGCAGATACGGACGCAGTTCCTCCAGGGACATGCGCCGGCGCACCGGCGTGCTGTAATTGACCACGTGCAGCGGCGAGTCCGCGATGTCCACCACGCGGCGCCCGCCGGCGTCCGCAATGTAGGCATCGCGCAGGTTCCACTCCCTGGGAACCGTCCAGTCGAACGCGCGCGCGCCGGTGGGCACCCGCGTCATCTGCAGCGGAATGCTCTCCCCCAGCACCCGGAACACCTCGCGGATGCCATCCCCGGTGATGCTGCTGCGCACCGGGCGCAGGCGCGCCATGAGCGCGTGCATCTCGGCACCGGCGTGGCGCGCATCCAGGGAGGCCCTCAGGTCGGTCATTCCATCCCCCGCGGGTTCAACTGCCGGCCCTCTCATCGACGTTTTCGACCAGACTCCAGCGCGACGGCATGTACACCAGTCCCCAGCGCGCATGCAGTCCGCGCCCCTGGTTGTCGTAGGCGTTGGAGTCCTCCACGTCGATGGCAATGCAGTGGTCGAGCATGTCGTACTGCTGTCCCGTCGAATGAATGAACAGCGACAGGAAATAACGATTCGGCTGCAGGAAGAGATCGTCGATGGCGAGGTCGATGGATCCCTGTCCGGGCTCGACATTGGAGACGTAGTAGTTCGCGTGCCATGAACTCACGGTGGTCACCCGCGTTCCCATGTCGGAGAAGATGATCATGCCGAAATGGGGATCGCGCACGCGTTCGTTGACCTGATAGTGAAAGCGCGCGCGAAATGGTTCGCCGCTGCGGAACACGCTGGTCGGCTGCCCGTCCCGGTCGAGAAAGTCGACACGCGTAAAGCGCATGACCCCGTTGCCGCCGCGATTGGGAACCTGCGAGAGGTCGTATCCGGACCGCTGTGATTCCGAGAACGTAGCCAGGTACGACGCAATGACCTTGTCGGTCGCTCCGTCCATGCGCAGCCTGCCGGCGTCGATCCAGATGGTGCGCGGACAGAGGTTCTCGATGGCCGCCATGTTGTGCGACACGAACAGAACGGTGCGGCCGCCCGAGCGCAGCTCATCCATGGCGTTGAGGCACTTCTTCTGGAAATCCGCGTCCCCCACCGCCAGCACCTCGTCGACGAAGAGCACGTCCGGATCCATGTGCGCCGCCACCGCAAAACCCAGACGCAGGCGCATGCCCGAGGAGTAACGCTTGATGGGCGTATCGACGAACTTCTCGACGCCGGCGAAGTCGATGATCTGGTCGATGCGCTGGTCGATCTCACGCTTGCGCATGCCCAGGATGGAACCGTTCAGGAAGATGTTTTCGCGTCCCGTGAGTTCGTCGTGGAAGCCGGTGCCCACCTCGATCAGCGACGCCACCCGCCCGCGCACACGAATCCGGCCCGAGGTGGGATAGGTGATCCGGGAGAGCACCTTGAGGAGCGTGCTCTTGCCCGCGCCGTTGCGCCCGATGATGCCCACGACCTCCCCCACATTCACGTCGAAGGAGAGGTCGTTCAGCGCCAGCAGGGTCTCCTGCTCGCGCTTGTGGCTCCGCATGGTGAAGGCATTCAGCAGGGCTTCGCGCAGCATGGTCTCATGCCGCATAGCCCCGATGATGTACTGTTTGGTGAGGTGCTCGATATGAATGGCTCGCTCAGTCACGGCGTCTCCTAGATGATGTCCGCGAACTCACGTTCGGTCTTGTAGAAGTACACGGACGAGGCGGCAAACAGGACCAGCGTCACAACAATGGCGATGCCCAGCGATGCCCAGTCGATGGTGCGTGTGGGCAGCGCGGCGGCGCGGAAAGCATCGATGATCCCCACCATGGGGTTGAGGCGCAGGATCATCTGATACTTCGCGGGCAGCTTGCTGGCCGGATAGATCACCGGCGAGATGAACATCATGACCTGGACCAGGAATGGGATCGTGTACTTGATATCGCGAAACTTTACATTGAGCGACGCGAAGAACATGCCCAGCGCCGTGGTGAACAGGATCAGTGGCAGCAGAAGCACCGGCCACAGCAGCAGACTGGCGGAGATGGGAACGTGGTAGTACAGCATCACGCCCAGCAGAATCACCGCGGCGATGAAGAAATCCACGGCACCCGACAACGCCGACGCGGCGGGGATAATGGCGCGCGGGAAATACACCTTGCTGATGAGCCTGGAGTTGGAAATCAGGCTGTTCCCTGCCAGCGGAAAGGAGTACTGGAAGTACGTCCACGGCACCATGGCCGCGTAGCTGAACACGGGATAGGGCACGCCCTCGCTGTCCATCTTGGCCATCCGGCCGAACAGCAGCGAGAACACCACCATCATCGAGAACGGCTGGATGATGGCCCAGGATGCGCCCAGCAGCGTCTGCTTGTAGCGAATCTTGACGTCGCGCCAGACGAGAAAGTAGAAGAGCTCGCGGTAGTGGTAGAACTCCGAGAGCCACTCGATGGCCACCGGCCGCACGCCGCTGTTCACAGTGTCACCTTCCGGCCGTAGAAGGCCTCCGCACGCCGCGAGGGGGCGCTGCACTCCAGCGCGCGCAGCCGCATCAGGCCGTGAAAGGTCTCCGCGTCGAACCAGTGCTTGTCCGCCTGGCTGGAAAAACATTCCATGAGTATGTCCACCTTGCGCGCGGCATCGGATTCATCGAGAGGCACGTAGACGTTGGGCTGCCCCAGGTCGCCGTCCCACTTGGGAACTTCGTATTCGAGCACCGCGTGATGGCGGAAGGTATTCCACGTCAGTTCCGAAATCACGCGGTGGTCCTGGTGCAGGTCGTCGCGATAATGCGTAAAGATGAGGTCGGGATCGAAGCGCGCCTTCAGCTCCTCGAAGTAGGTCTTGATGCGCGCGTGTTCGGACGGAAAGAAGCCGTCGCGGAACTGATGGACCTCGATGGTACGCGTCTTCACGCCCTCCAGAAAGCGCGCCGCAGACACCTCCGCCTCGCGCGCGCGTTCCGCACGTCCGCTGAAGACGATCCAGTGCACGGCCACACCCGGGCTCGCGGCCAGCAGCCGCAGCACGGTTCCGCCGCACCCGATTTCAATGTCGTCGCTGTGCGCGCCCAGCAGAAGCACGGAACCGAGCCCGTCCAGTTTGAGAGGGCCCGTGCTCATGAGCGCCTCCGTTCCCACATGGTCCACGGGGCGTTGCCGGTGGCGTACATTTCTTCCAGTGCCTGGCGTTCCTTGAAGGTGTCCATGCACACGAAGAATCCGTCATACCGGTACGCAGCCAGCAACTGCTTCTCAATGAGCCGCTGGAACGGTTCCTCCACCAGTTCCTCGCCGGGCTGCATGTAGTCGAAGATGTCCCGGCGCAGGACAAAATAGCCACCGTTGATGCGCAGGTTGCCGTGCGAGGCGTGGGAAATCCCGCTGACCACGTTGTTGGCGTCCAGCGAGACCGTGTGGAAGCTCTGGCTGGGGCGCACACACAGAAAGCTGGCCACGCGTCCCTTCCCCTCGAAACCCTTGATCATTTCGGGCAGCGGAACGTCCGTCAGATTGTCGCTGTAATTCGCGAGGAAATACTCGTCCTTGCCCAGGTAGTCGCGCACTGCGCGCAGACGCCCGCCGATGTTGGTGTTGATGCCCGTGTCCACGAAGGAAATCTTCCAGTCGTGAATATCGCTGTTGGCAAGCTCGATGTTCCCCGCTCCGGAAAGCGTGAAATCGTTGGAGAGGCACTCGTCGTAGTTGAGGAAGTAGCGCTTGATCACGTCCGCCTTGTATCCCAGACACAGGATGAACTCCCGGTGCCCGAAATGGGCGTAGTACTTCATCACGTGCCACAGGATGGGCCGGTATCCAATCGGCACCATGGGTTTGGGCACCTCTTCCGAGTACTCGCGGATTCGCATCCCGAGACCGCCGCAGAAAAGAACAACTTTCATGGTAACTCCCGCGGCGCCGCGCGCCGCCGCTACAGCTATAATCCGATACCGTCGTAGCGCGCCACCGCGCCCCGGTCGAGCATGCGCCGTCCGTCGAAGACCAGCGGCGGGTTCGGCCGCTGCTTCAAAAGCGCGGGCAGCGCTTCAAACTGTTTCCATCGCGTCACGATGACGACCGCATCCACATCTCTCACTGCATCCGCCAGGGCGTCGGCATATTCAATGGCCACACCGTCGAGCGCACGCTGCGCCACCGGGTTGGCGATGGGGTCGTGCGCCGTCACGCGGGCGCCCGCATCCACCAGGTCGCGAATGATGGGAAACGCCGGCGATTCGCGCACGTCGTCCGTGTCCGGCTTGAACGCGAGACCGAGCACCGCAATGTGCTTTCCGCTGAGCCCGCGCAACCCGCGCTCCAGGCGCGCGATGACGTGCGCCGGGCGCGCGCGGTTGATGGCCAGCACCTGGCGCAGCATGGCCATGTCCAGGCCGCGCGCGCTGCCATGGGCCACGAGCGCGCTCACGTCCTTGGGAAGACAGCTTCCCCCGAATCCGCACCCCGCCTCGAGAAAGGACGCGATGGGCGCCTGGACGGCGCCGCCCGCTCCGTCGCGAACCGTGAGATAGGCCGATGCGTGCACGCCGCGCATGACATCGAGCGCATCGATACCCCCCACCGCGCTGCACAGGTCCGCGATCTCGTTGGAAAAGGAGATCATGGTCGCGAGCAGCGAGTTCGAGGCGTATTTGATCATCTCCGCCGTCGATGGATTGGTGCGTATCACCGGAACTCCCGCGAAGCCGGCGTAGAGTTCGGCCAGAACACGCAGGGTGCGCTCGTCGATTCCGCCGATGACGATCCGGTCGGGGTGAAGAAAGTCGTCGACAGCGCGGCCCTCGGTCAGGAACTCGGGATTCGCGCCGAGTCCGAAATCCTTTCCCGCGTGCAGACCGGAGGCGGCCTCCAGGCGTTCGCGCACCGGGCCGACGGTGGTTCCCGGCACCACCGTGCTCTTCACCACCACCACATGATAGCGGCCGGCGCCCTTGATCGCGCTCCCTACTTCGTCGCACGCCCGCAGCACAAACGAAAGGTCGATGGCGGATCCGTCGAAGGGGGTTCCCACCGCGATCATGGTCATGTCGCTGGCGTGCACGGCCTCGTCGACCGACGCCGTCGCCGTGAAGCGCCCGCCCGAATGCCGCTGCAACAGTTCGGGCAGTCCCGCCTCGTGAAACGGCGTCCGGCCGGACCGGATGGTCTCGAGCTTCGACGGGTCCATTTCCACGCACAGCACGTCGTGTCCCTTTTCCGCGAGGCACACGCCGGTCACCAGACCGACGTACCCGGCTCCGATGATGGATACTCTGCTCACGCGTCCGCCGCCTCCGGATGGTAGTGATACCACGTCAGCGAGCGGCGCAGCCCTTCATCGATCAGAATCGTGGGGTGATAGCCGAGCTCGCGGTTCGACTTGGTCATGTCGGGACAGCGGCGGTTGGGATTGTCGACCAGATAATCGGTCTCATCCGACGTCCCGGTCACCACGCGCCCCGAATAGCCGAACAACTCGCGTGCGGTCGACACCACGCGCTCCGCGAGGTCTTTCATGGAGATCTCCGGGCGGTCGATGCCGACGTTGTAGGCCTCGCCCGGGCGTCCGCGCACCAGCGCCTTGTAGTACCCCACCACCGCGTCGGCGACGTAGCAGAAGGTGCGCGTCGGGCTTCCGTCGGAGAGCATCACGATGTCCCGGCCCGCCAGCACGTCGCGCGCAAAATCGGGAAGCACGCGGCGGTCGCTGATCTTCAGACCCGGGCCGTAGTTGTTGAAGGGGCGCACCATGCGCACCGGAACACCGTAGTGGCGCGCAAACACCACGCACAGCGTCTCGCCGTAGCGCTTGGATTCGTCGTAGCATGCGCGCGGCCCCGTGCACGACACATTGCCGCGGTAGTCCTCGGGCGTGGGAATCATGCCGGCAATGGGATCACCGTAGATCTCGCTGCTCGAATAGAAGATGAACCCCGCGAACTTCTTTCCCTGATCCCGGCGTGCGCGCGCATATTCCAGCAGCCGGCGCAGGCCATCAATGTTGGCATCCATGGTTTCCAGCGGATGGGCACGGTAGTATGTCGGTGACGCGATGCCCGCGGCATGGATGATGTACTCGAAGTCGGGCATGGGCGACGGAAGCGGGTCGCGAATGTCGTGGCGCACCAGCGTCAGGTCATCGCGTGAGCGCAGCGCTTCCAGCCACGCAGGGACGCCCCGCACGTAGTTGTCGAACACCGTAAGCGGAATGCGTTCCGACGCGGCCCCGCGATCGTTGTGGTGCAGAATGGACTGCACCATATAGTAGCCCAGAAAACCTGCACCGCCCGTCATCAACAGCGGCCGCCCCGCCATGGCCGCCAGTTCGTCGCGCAGGTTCTCGCACACGTAGTCGAGGTCGCGATCCAGGAGCTGGCGCAGCGACTCCACATTGGCACCGCCCGTCTTACTCATAGATTCGCACCTCAGGGATGGGCACGACAAAGCGCCCTCCCCACTCGCGGATGTATGACATCTGCTGCATGATCTCGTCCTTCAGGTTCCAGGGAAGAATGAACACATAGTCGGGGCGTGTTTCCCGGATGTGCTCCGGCGCATGGATGGGAATGTGCGTACCCGGCGTGTAGGTGTTCTGCTTGTGCGGGCTGCGGTCCACTGTGTAGTCGAGGAAATCGGTGCGAATTCCGCAGTAGTTCAGGAGCGTATTGCCCTTGCCGGGCGCACCGTATCCCACGACTGTCTTTCCCGCCCGCCGCGCTTCGATCAAGAAGGCCAGGATGGCGCGCTTGGTCTCCTTCACCTTCTCGTTGAACGAACGGTAGACGTCGGGGCGGGTGACTCCCCACGCCTCTTCGCGCCGCTTGAGGTCGGCGACGCGCGCGTGCACGGGAAGGTCGTGCCCGTGATGCCGGCCGTAGATGCGCAGCGAGCCGCCATGGGTGGGAAGCTCCTCGACATCGAACAGCGTGATGCCGTGCGCCGCAAATACCTTCTCGACCGTGGTGAACGAGAAATACGAGAAGTGCTCGTGATAGATGGTGTCGAACTGGTTGTGTTCGACGAGTTGCATCAGATGCGGGAACTCCATGGTGATGACGCCGGTGGGCTTGAGCATCACCTGCATTCCTTCCACGAAATCATTCAGGTCGGGAACGTGGGCCAGCACGTTGTTCCCCAGCAGCAGGTCCGCGCGGCCGTATTCGCCTGCAAAGCGGCGCGCGCTCCCGGTGCCGAAGAACTCCACGACCGTGCGTACGCCCTTCTGGACCGCCACCGCGGCGCAGTTGGCAGCGGGCTCGATGCCCAGCACCGGCACTCCCGCAGCCACGAAGTTCTGGAGGAGATACCCGTCGTTGCTGGCGATCTCCGCGACCAGGCTTTCACCGCCGAGCTTCAGTCGCGCGCGCATCATTTCCGAGTACTCACGGGCGTGCCTGAGCCATGTGTCCGAATACGAGGAGAAATACGCGTACTCCTGCGCGAAGATTTCCGTGGGCGTGGCGTATTCGCCGAGCTGGACCAGCCAGCACGACGTGCACACCAGCGCGTGCAGCGGATAGAAAATCTCGGCGTCATTGAGCTGCGAGGGCTTCACGTGCTTCTGGCACAGGGGTGTCATTCCCAGATCGGCAAAGGAAACACGCAGGGCGGCGCCGCAGAAACGGCACGTGAGCCCGGCCGTCCCCAGGGGATGCGCCGTCGCGACGTCGGGTGCGGGTGAATGCTGCATGTCGGTCATGCCTTTCTCGCGGTGACGCCGGCAAAGCGTGACGGCATGTCGCCGCCCAGACGCTCGCACAGAATGCCCGCGATGCGTTCGGTGATCTGATTCCAGTCAAACTGCCGCGCCACCCGGCGGCGCGCTTCCACGCGCTCCGCGGAGCGCTCCTCCACCGACAGCGAGGCTTCAATCGAAGCGATCCATTCATCCGGCGTGTGCGCGATCCGGATGGTTCCGGCGAAGTCGCGCAGCGTCCGGATATCGGAGCCGACCACCGGCCTGCCCGCGGCGAGGTACTCGTGAAGCTTCAGCGGAAAGATGTAGCGCGTGTAGTCGTTGAGCGCGTAGCACAGAAGGCACACATCCATGTGGTGGACGTACGCAGGAACGTCGCGGACCGAGCGGTTTCCCAGATAGTGGACGTTGGGCAACGCAAACACCTCGCGGCGCATGCTCTCGAACTCCCCCATGTGTCCCACCGGGCCCACCAGCACCAGCGACCACTCGGGACGCTGCCGCGCCACCGCGAGCAGAGTATTCCAGTCCATCTGCGACTTGATGCGGCCCACATAGCCGACACGCGGGTGCGGAATAGCCGCGAGATCCGCGGGCTCGGCCGGCGCCCCCGCAAACGCGGCGTAGTCCACGCCGTTGGTGACGTACGCGGTGTGCGGATTGATATGCCCCTTCTTCTCCATCAATGCCGGTGAGTGGATGAACACCTGGTCGACGCGCTCAATCAATGCGAGCTCGTCGGATGGAATGGCGTGCTCGGTATTCTGGAAGGAATACTCGTCGGCAATGTGGTAACAACTCGCGTCGTGTTTCACGAAATCCAGATCGCGGGCGTATTCCGGCAACCACAGGTAGGCGATGACGCGCCGGCAGCCGGCTCGCTCCAGGATGTGGCGCGCCCGCCCCAGCCGTGCGCGTTCCGTGGCGTGATCGAGCATGCGCGGCCGGTAGAAGCGCGGCAGCCATGCCCCGGGGTCATAGACCGAAAACCCGCGGGCCGGCGGCGGAGTGGGATCGGCATGCTTCAGCACACGCGCCCCGCCCCGCCACGAACGGGCGGGATTCTGCCATACCACGTGAAAATACCGGGACAGACGGGTGGAGATCTGATGCCGCGAGAGCCACATACCTCCCCACCGCTCCGGGACCAGCGCCAGCACACCGACATCCGGAAGCAGCGGTTGTCCTCCGGATGGTGCGGCGACGGACGATTCTGTGGCGAGATCCACGTTCACGCTGTTGTGCTCCTGTGACTGGCCGGCAGAAAACGCCGGGTTCGACGCCCGCGGAGGACTGATTGGGAGGATGCACCGCCGAAGCGCTGTGCCGCAAGCAAAAGAGCCGGTCGCTGTTCGCCTAGGTACCGTCGAAACAGCAAGTTACATGCCCACGGGGCATTGGGCGGGACGGACGCGAAGGGGGTGAGCCGGGACGAGACGACCTAGCAGGCGCCCTTTCCAGTCAGCACGACGAAAATGGTTCTCCAGAGGATCTTGATGTCCGTCCAGATACCCAGCGTGTGAATGTACTCGAGGTCCATTTGCAGCTTCTGACGCAGGCCCTCATCGGTGTTGGTGTAGCCCAACCTGACCTGCGCAAGACCCGTGATTCCCGGCTTGGCGCGCAGCCGGAGATGGAAATCAGGCAGCTCTTTTTCGATACGGCCGATGAAATAGGCGCGCTCGGGACGCGGCCCCACGATGCTCATGTCACCGCGCAGCACGTTGAGGAATTGCGGCAGCTCGTCGATACGGCTGCGGCGCATGACGCGGCCCACTCCGGTGATACGCGGATCGTTCTCCTTCGCCCACATCGGGGGTGCGCCGCGTTCCGCATCCATCACCATGGTGCGGAATTTGTAGATCGTGAACGGACGGCCAAAATTCACCAGCACGCGGCGATCGCGGCGCCGCTGTTCATGGTCGATGTCGAAGTCGATCCGGCGGCGGTCGCCACGGCGGCGATTGATACCGATGCGCTCCTGGCGGTAGAAGACGGGTCCGGGGGATGTGACCTTGACGGCAATCGCCGCGGCGATCATCACGGGCGAAAAAATGATGAGGCCGAACAGGCTGATGGCGATGTCCTTGGCGCGCTTCCACCCCATCCGGCCTCTCAGGTCGAACGGGTGCAGCGTCTCCTTGCTACGAACGATCGGGCGCTGCGCCGAATCGGTAATCAGCCACGGGAAACGAACATCACTGCGCCGAACGAATCGATGTCCAAATGTCATCATCAGTTTTAATCCGAAAACTGCAAGCCGCGCCCATCAAGAGCGCGTTAAGAAGACACTGCGACCAAGGGACACCGCACAGAGACACTCGTGCGTACTTGCCCGGTGTGCATTTTCGGTGCCACGGAATCTTCTTCCGGGCAAGGTTTATCCACAGGCCCGCGACGATACATAACGCTATGTATAACAATTTGTTATAATAGTTCCCTCAGGTAGTAGTACACCTGTGTATCCACCGCAACGTGATCGCCGCGCGGACCCGGTGCGCGTTTCTACCCAGCGTGAATCCGGAGAATATCCGCTAAATCAATGGCTGAATGGAGGTTTGCGGTAACGCGCGGGATTTTCTCGCGATTGGGAATATTCTCCCAGAAACGCGCCGCGTCCGACCGCTTATCGGGAGAGAATGATGAACACGTGCCCGAGGTCCCGGTACGTGTCACGCGCCTTCGCGGCCTCGTCAAACGTCGAAAAGCGGCCGACAATAACGCGGTAGCGTGGTCCCTCACTGGCGATCTCGGTCGGAATCTTGAGCAACTGCAGACTCCGCGCTTCGGCCCTGGCGCTGTCCAGCGTGCCGTGAGAGCCCGCGACGAGAAGGAATTCGCGGGCGGCGTTCGGCAACGGGCTCTTCCCCGGCGCATCCGACACCGTCTGCGGAACCGGAGGCGCAAGGTCGCCGATGGGAACGCCGGGCCTAGCGGTCGCGCTCCCCGACGGCGCGCCGAAGACGTATCCCAGCGAGAACGTGTGTGTGCTGGCGAAGTACTCCTGCGGCGAGTAGGCGTACTCCATGACCAATCCCCCGTAGTGCACGGCGAAGCCGGTGTTGAAGGGCGCGTCCGACTGTCCATGATCGAGGTTGTCGTTGAGCCCGGAACGCAGGGTGAACATCTCATTGATGACGTAGTCGACGCCCAGACGCAGGCGCGTGCCGTACGCTTCTGAATTTGCCGCCTGCACACCCACGAGAAACTTCCCCACGGAGCTGTCAAACACGCGTCCCGCACCCGCCAGCCACTCCGGGGCAATGGCCCACGAATCCGATCCGAACGAGACACTCCCGCCGAAGTCCCGCACCGCCGCCTGCACGAGGTTGCGTCCATGCCAGTAGGATGCTCCCGCGTGGAACGCATAGCCGGTTCCATCCGTCGGGACGACGTGCTCGCGCAGATAGGTTGCGCCCACCGCCACCGAAAGCCCGGTCACGACCAGCCGGTGGCTCACCGCCACGTCGAGGCCGAGGTCGTAGTAGCTTTCCTCGGAGACCACATTGCTGGCGGGGTCGTAGCCCTGCAGTCCGCCGGAATAGAGCAGCGTGGTTCCCACTCCCAGCACGGTGCCACCGCGTCCCAGGGGAATCGACGCGCCCAGGGCACTGAACGAAAGGTCGCCGATCCAGCGGCTGGATGAAGCGAACAGTTCGGGCCGGTCGAGCCCGGAGAGAAACGCCGGGTTGGAGTACAGCAGGCTGGCGTCCGGCCGCATGCCCGCCACCACGTCGGGCGACGATGTCAGGCGCGCGCCCACCGGGATCTTGAGGAAAGACGCGGCATAGCTTCCCGCGCTGCTCTGGGCCGGTGCACCGGTGGCGGCCACACACAGCGCCACAACGGCGAGAATCATCGCACGTGACGCGATGGAAACGATGGTTTTGCTCACGCAGCTCCCTGCCGGAGGTGTCTGATTTCAGATCGGTTGGGCGATATATCGTGCAGGTGAGCAAGCACGGGGCCAGCGAGGCAAATCGGCCGCGCGGCAGAACTTTCCGGGTGTGAAGGGGCGGCAGCGGATCAGCGCGATGTGGCGAGCGCCGCCAGCTGCTGACGCGCAGCTCTCTCCTCGCGGGAACCGGGAAAGCGCGCGATCACGCGCTCCAGCGTGGTGCGCGCCGCAATGTCGTCGTTGAGAGTGTGATGGTAGAGATCGGCGGCTTTCAGCATGCCGCCGGCGATGCTGGCATCGTCCCAGGGCTGGTCGCCGGCGGCGAGGAACTTCGCGCCGGCGGCAGCCTCCCCGGCCGCCACGAAATTCTCCACCAGCGCTGTCTGCACCGCCGCGCGGTTGCCGGCGTAGTTGCTGTTGCGTCCCAGCAACGATGCGTAATAGTCACGCGCGCGCTTCACGACCAGATCCAGCATTTCACGATTGCGCGTGGTCGCGTAGTGGCGTGTCACTACCAACGGCGCTTCGAGCGCCGCGTTCGTAAACGGATAGAGTTGCCCGAGCCGCCGGTACATGGCATAGGCGTCGTCCCATTGTCCGCGGCCGTCCAGGATGTGCCCGCGCGTGAACATCGCCCGCGACGCCACGGCTGCCGGCACACCCGCCGTGGTTTCGAGTTTGCGGAGTGACGTCATGGCTGCCGCTTCGTCGCCCCCGGCCAGGTCGAGTACCGCCGTATCGTACTCCGCCGCGTACGCGGCCGCCGAGCGAGCATCACGCGCGCGCACGGACTCGAAATGGCGGCGCGCCGCCGCGGGGTCGTTGAGACGGAATCCGTAGATCTCTCCGAGTACGAATTCGAGGTTGGAGAGGGTCAGCGTTCTCAGGCCGGGCGCGGACAGGATCACTTCGAGCTCGCGTGCAGCGCCCGCCCATTCGTCTCGCAACATCAGCAACTGCACGTTGGCCAGGCGCGCCTGCCAGTCGACGGAAAGTCCCGGCCAGGTCCTCTGCACACGCGTATAGAAGTCGATGGCGGCGTCCACCGATTCCGCGGCGTCCGCGGCGCGCTCTTCGGTTTCGAGTCGCGCCCGCGCCAGTGGAATGTTGAGAAACGACTCCCGGATGGCACCGTCGCCCGCCCAGAATACGTCGCTGCGGTCCACGTCCCGAAACAACGGTGCGCACTGCTCCATGGCGTCCCGCGGATCCACCATGACCGGAGAGCGCCGCGCCGCGCCCACTCGCGTATCCAGGAGATCCTTGAAGTTGGTCGACCCCAGGCGCACCGTCTCGTCATAGATGCTGCCGGCGTCGGCGTAACGCTGGTTGGTGACGTAGAGCTGCGCCAGGGCAATGCGCGCCTGCACTTCCAGCCGCGCGATGTCATTGATGATATCCGGGTCCCACCCGGATGGTGCCCCGTCGCGCAACGGATCGGCCGCCACCATGGATTGATAGGCCGCAATGGCCTGATGAACAGCGCTTTCCCCCGCCGCAAAGAAGGCGGTCCGGATGCGGCGCTCGAAGAACTGTGCATGCCACAGCATGCGTTCCAGACGGTAACGCGTGCGCAGGTCGTCGTGAGTCGTGCACCCCGTGACCAGCAGGATCCCGAGGAGAGCGGTCGCCGTGCGCTTCGTCATCACCGTGCGCCCTCGTGCGGCAATGCCATGTCGGTGGCGCCCGCGAACAGAAAACACGCTGTAAATATCTCCAGGACGATGGACACCAGCATGAGCCCGGGAATCAACTCGGGGTTCACGCGCGCGGCCAGCTTGTCGGGGTTCGAGAGGATGTGGTCCAGCGGCACATGCGCCACCAGCACGGTGGCCACCAGCAATACGGAGGAGAGATAACGCCCACGCGCGCAGGCGGCACTGCGGACGACGGCGCTCCACACGTTGCCCCCGTGTACACGCAGCACTACCGGTGCGTACACGAGGAACGCCTGCACGACAGCTGTCACCGCCAGGGACGCCCCAATCAGCAGTCGTCCCAGCATGGCCGGCGTCTTCGGTCCCACGAGGTGCTCGGGCAACTCGGCAGCGATCACTCCCACGCCGACGAAGAGGACTCCGATTACCACCACGTGGGGGAGCATCGGCGCCAGGGAGCGTGCGGGAAGATCGCGACCGTTGCGATGCCGGTCGACCATGCGCCACGCCGCCAGCGTCCACAATGAGAAGCCGAGCGTGGCGACCAGAGGAACATACACGCGACGGTAGGCGTCCGGGAATCCGGTCAGATGGCCCGGGTAGTGGAGACCCGTCTCACCCGCCAGCGCGCGCACCACCGGCACCATGACCGGTGCGAGCGCGGGGGTTGCGAAGAACACCCACAGTGACACCAGGATCCCCTGGAGGAGCGCAAAGGCAAGCAGCGGACTCATGACGGACGGCGACATGAGCATGGCGCGCGTGTACACGAACGCCTTGAGATAGCGGCCCACGGAACGCTCGACGTTCATCCGTCCATCCAGAAAAAGGGGCGCGGCCTGCTGCGTGCCGCGACTGAGCGATTGCTACCGCGGAGACTGTACCAGAAAGCGGCCGCTGCGTTGAACTTCTCCATGAGCGTCGATCACGCGAACCAGATACAACGCGGGTGCCACGCGGTGGCCGGCGTCGTTGCAGAAGTTCCACGTCCACGTGTCGCCGCTGCCGAGATTGCGGTGTGAGCGCACAGATGCGCCGGCAGTGTCGAAGATGCGCACGGTCCATTGTGCGGGAAGATCACGAACCTCCAGCGGACGGGTGGGATCGTTGGCCCAGAAACCGTCGGGCACGATGGCGCCATGTCCTTCCAGCGCGGCGTTGAGTGCGCGCACGGTGAATTCGTAGTCGAGCGCCGCCGCGCAGTTGGCGGGTACGGCGCGATCACACGCCTCCACGTGGACGTGCACGTGCGATTCCGCCGCGAACGGCGAGACCGGGCGGTAGCGAAGATGCGCATCGGCCGGGTCGCCCTCGACGGTGAATGCCACCGCGTCCCCGTTGACCTCCATCACCACGCTCGAGAAATCCACGCCCAGTCCGGCGTCCGCCACCCGCACGTCGATGTCGGGGCGAGGTTCGACGCCCTGCGCACCGTCCGCGGGACTGACCGCGGTGACGACGGGCGCGTCGGTGTCCGTAATCGCCGTGCTGCCGGTGTGGAAGCTGTATACGAGGGTCGCGACGTTGGCCGGCGTCGCCAGGTCGGCGACGTTGAGCGTGATCTCCACGTCCGCGTCGGGCGCAAAGTTCTGTGGCGGCGTGCATTGCACCGCATACCCGCCCGCCACCGGCGACGTCGACACGCTCTGGCCCGCGCCATTGATCTGCACGCGGATGGACGCAGGATCGACCCCGGTCTTGTCGTCCGTGGCCACAAAGAAGATGGTCGCGTTGAGCGCAACTCCCGTGGCTCCGGGCGCGGGGGCGCGTTGCGTGATGGAGGGCTCGGTATTGTCCACGCCGCGGGCGGACAGTGACGCCTCGGATGAGTATGCGCTCATGACACCCACCCCGGTGTAGGCGCGCACGGCGAAGTAGTAGGTGCCCTGGACCAGCCCGCACGTCTGCGCCTGCGACGAATTCCCCGCCTCGACCGAGTCGGTGTAGGCCGCCTGCGAACGCGGGTGGGTTCCGAAGTAGACCCGGTACCCGGTCACGGAGGGGTCGCCCGATTTCGTCCAGGAAATGGCCGCGCATCCGAACGTGCTTTCGGTGACCTTCACATTGGTCGGAGGAACGGGTCCCTGGGTGAGCTCGTTGCTGATGGAGGTCGTCGACGCGCCGGAGAGAGCGCTCCAGCGGTCAAAGGCATTGTGTGCGCGCAGCGCGAAGCGGTACGAGCCGGTGGCGAACCCGCACTGACTTGCCGTCCACGTGGCGCCTTTGGAAATGTCGCTGCCATTGATGCGCACGGAGTCGCTGTACGCGCCCGTCCCGGTTCCCCACAACAACGAGTAATCCGTGACGTATTCGGAGCCCGCGGGAGGATTCCACGACACGCTCACGCAGCCGGAGTTTCCCCCGGTGGCAACGAAGCCCGTCGGGGCCGACGGCGACACCGGGTTGACACCGGCGAGGAGGAATGAAAAACGATCTCCGGGGTTCGCGCTGGTATCGTACACCAGTGCGCCCGACGCACCCGCCGCGGGCGACCCCGCAGCCGCGCCGTTCCTGGTGACGTTGTAGGTCCCGCCGGGAGTCAGATTGAAGAGCATGATCTGCGTGTTGGTGGCGGCGGCGTCGGCATGAGCGCGTCCGGGCGCAAGCGGCGCGGCCAGCACCAGCAGCATGAAAATGATTCGGCGACGCATCAAGACCCCCGGGACGCGCAAACGCGGGTGTGGGCGGAACCGCGTGTGACCATGAATGGACGAGGTGACCGGCGGGAGAAGCTGCAAAAAGTGTGCACGACCCGGCAGGCAGCGCCGGGCCGTCAAAAGGGAAATTCGAAACGTTCGATGGCGGCGATGGCATCCGCGTCGTTGGATTCGAGGACCTTTACGGCCCGGAACATCTCCCAGGGCGTGGAGAAGTGGAGAACGAAGCGTTCGCCGTCGTTGTAGCGCGCCAGCAGATCGGCAAAAAGTTCCGCCAGACTTCCCGGGCCGTCCCCGAGCAGCGTCGCATGATTGCGTTCCTGGGCACCGTGGGTGTGGGTTTTCAGGAAAATCCAGCGCGGAAAGTCGGCCACCGCCACGCCGACCCTCACCCACGCGTCGGTGCGGTCGGGCGATGGTGGGTTGATTCCGGTCAGGTCGCCGTTCTCAATGGCAGGCATTACACCACGCCGGCGCTGCTTCCAGTTGAGGGCCAGAGGTCCGGTGATCAAGAGCGGGCCCGCCGGTCCGG
>DASRYI010000105.1:0-3868 GCA_035687255.1 Candidatus Krumholzibacteriia bacterium
TCTCGCATGGGTCGTGGCGGCAGTGGCGACAATCTTCGCCGCCGTGCTGGCCTGGCGGGTCGTGGGCTCGCGCGAGGTGAAACCCGAGCTGATGCAGATGCTCGTCGACGCGCCACCGGATGTGAAGATCGCCAACCGCCACGCCGAACTGGCCTTATCCCCCGATGGCTGCACCGTCACGTTTGTTGCCGATAACGCGCTCTGGGTCCGCCCGCTGGGGGCGGCCGCGGCCACCCGCCTCAGCAACACAGAAGGCGCCTTCAGACCGTTCTGGTCACCGGACTCCCGCACGATCGCCTACTTCATCGCCGGAAAACTCATGCGAATCCCGGCGGCGGGCGGAAGCCCGACCAGTGTGTGCGACGCCATCAGCGGACGGGGCGGCAGTTGGAGCCCCGACGGTACCATTCTGTTGGCCCCCGCTCTGGCCGGCCCTCTGATGCGGGTTTCAGCCTCGGGCGGAGACCTGGTCGCCGTCACCAAGCTCGACAGCACGCACTACGAGAGCGGACACCGCTTCCCCTGTTTCCTGCCCGACGGTGAGCACTTCCTGTTCGCGGCGATCCCGGGCGGCACCAACGGCTGGGACACGTACGTGGGATCGTTGCGCTCGGGTACGGTAAAGCACCTGCTGACCGCGCGCTCGGTGGCGGTCTATGCGGAGCCCGGATATCTGCTGTTCGAGCGCGACGGTCGCGTGCTGGCACAACGCTTCGATGCGGGACGGCTCGAACTCCGGGGCGCGCCCGTTTCCATCGCCGAAGCGCCGCAGCCGTCCGACCTGGATGCAGAACCCGTTACGTCGCCGTCGCAGAATGGCCGGCTCGCAATCCTGCGCAGCGAGCCCGCCAACGCGCGCCTCGAGATACACGGCCCGACCGGGGCGACGATTGCCCAACTCGATCTGCCACCGGCACCGTGGAAAGTGTCCGACGTCTCCCCGGACGGACGGCGGGCCACGGTCTTCAAAGGTGATGAACTCTGGGTGGTGGATCTGGTTCGTTCGGTGCCGATGCGCATCGCAACCAACCTGGCCAGCTTCAGGTCGTCGGTGTGGTCTCCGGATGGAAACCAGATTGCGTTCGTTGCCAGGCACGACGAACGCGAAGAAATCTACATCGGGGGCCTGGACGGCAAAGCAGACATGGTGCCGACGACGGACGGCACGTTCAAAGGGGTGACCGACTGGTCCCGGGACGGACGCTACATCGTCTTCTGGAGCCAGAACGCAGAGACCGGCCAGGATATCTGGTTCCTTCCCGTGGACGGGGATCGCAAGCCGGTGCTCTACCTGCGCAGTCCCGCCGAAGAGACGGGAGGAAGGATCTCGCCCGACGGTCGCTGGCTGGTCTATACGTCCAACGAGACGGGACAGAATGAGATCTACGTGCAGTCGTTCCCCAAACCGGGGCACAAGGTCCGGGTCTCTCTCGACGGGGGACAAATCGCAGGCTGGTCGGACGATGGCAGTCGACTGCGATACCTCAATAATTCCGGGCGGGAATTCGTGTCGGTGCCGGTAAAGGGAACGGGCGAGGAGTTCCAGCCCGGCGCAGCGAGCAAGGCTGGAGAGCTTTCCTCCGACGTTACCGGTGGCGCCAGCATGGGCAGCGGGCGCGGCTCACTGGTCAGCGTGGCCACCGAAAGTCATCCACGGGACATCCGGATCATTCTCAACTGGACAGCGCTGCTCGAACAATGACGCCAGGCGCAATCTTCCACGGAGCCTGTCAGTGATCAACAAGTCACTCGGCCACTACAAAATCATCAGCCTGCTCGGCAGCGGAGGCATGGGCGAGGTCTATCGCGCGCGCGATACCCACCTCGGCCGAGATGTCGCGATCAAGATCCTGCCGGCGGAAGTTTCCTCCAACGCCGAGCGCATGAGCCGCTTCGAACATGAAGCGCGCACGCTCAGCGCGATGAACCATCCCAATCTGGCCACGCTGTTCGAGCTGGGAAGCTTCGAAGGCGCTCCTTATATGGTGATGGAACTCATCGACGGCGAGACGCTGCGCACAACGCTCGACTCCGCCCAGGGAGCGTTGCGCCCGCGGCGCGCGCTGGAGATCGCGGTCCAGATCGCACAGGGTCTCTCGGCCGCGCACGGCGAGGGCGTCATCCACCGCGATCTCAAGCCCGAAAACATCCTGATCACACAGGATGGGCGCGTGAAGATTCTCGATTTCGGGCTGGCCAAGTTGATGGCAGCGCCCGCAAAGGGTGACGACATTTCGCGCACGCTGGCGCACGAAACCGAACCCGGCGTGGTGATGGGAACCGTCGGATACATGTCGCCCGAGCAGGTGCGCGGGGGCACGATCGATCACCGCAGCGATATCTTCTCGCTCGGTGTCGTGCTCTACGAGATGCTCTCGGGGCAGCGCGCCTTCCAGGCTCCGACGTCCGCCGAAATCATGACCGCCATTCTGCACGCCGACCCGCCTGCACTCGATTCGGGATTACAGCTCTCGCCGTCGATCGAGCGCATCGTGCGACGCTGCCTCGAAAAAGAACCGCAGCGGCGCTTTCAGTCGGCGCACGATCTCGCTTACGCGCTGGAGGCCGTGAAGGATCTTTCCGGCGAAGTCCCGCGCGTGGAGGATGCCGCCGCGGCGCAGGCCAGGCGGGTACGGATGCCGTTGCCTTTACTGGTGATCGTCGCCGTGGCCGCGGTCGCGATTGGTGTGATTGCGGGGCACTGGTTGCTCGGTGGCCATGGCAAAACGGAAGAAGCTGCCGTCGGCCGCATGGTGCAGCTCACCTTCGACAAAGGCGCCGAAGTTGATCCCAGCGTTTCGCCGGATGGGAACGCCTTCGTTTATGTGGCCAAAGATGGCGGCGACTTCGACATCTTCCAGCAGCGGGTCGGCGGTGAGAACCGCATCAACCTGACGGCGGACTGCGACAAGGACGACGTCATGCCGGCCTATTCTCCCGACGGCACCATGATCGCGTTCCGGTCCGAGCGCGACGGCGGAGGTATCTTCGTGATGGGTGCCACCGGAGAATCCGTGCGGCGGCTGAGCGACTTCGGATTCAACCCCTCGTGGTCACCGGACGGCCAGCGTGTTCTCTTTGGAGACGAGTCCATCGTCGTCCCGACGGCGCGCAACCTGGTCAGCAAGCTCTGGTCGGTGGACGTCCACGGCGGACAACCCGGGCAGGTCTTCGCCGGTGACTGCGCGGAACCGGTGATGTCGCCCAACGGAAAGTTCTATGCGTTCTGGGGTCTTCCTCCGGGAACGGGCAAACGCATTCTCAGTACGCTCGCCGTCGCGGGCGGCGATGCACATCCACTCGACGACGACAACTTCTTCAACTGGAATCCGACCTGGTCCGGCGACGGCCGCTCGCTCTACTTCACCAGCAATCGCGGCGGAACAATGGACCTCTGGCGCATGCCCATGGATCCGGAGACGGGACGCACCACCGGCAAGGCGCAGCCGGTCACCATGTCGACGGTGACGATCTCGCAACCAAGCATCACGCACGACGGGTCGAAGATCCTCTACGGCTCACAGAGTCAAACGTCCCGCATTGTCCGGATGCCGATCATGGAGAGCGCGGCGGATCAGCCGGTCACCCTGATCGATGGGTCGCGCGACATCTGGGAGGTGGAGGCCTCCCCGGATGGTCAATGGCTGGCACTGAAGGCGGCGGACCCCAACGAGGACCTTCTCATCGCCAACGTCGACGGCTCGGGACTGAGACGGCTTACGAATGACGCGTACAAGGACAGGGAGCCGTGCTTCACCCCGGACTCCAAAAAACTGTACTTCTTCAGCGATCGTACCGGCCGCTACGAAGTCTGGTCGATCCGCATCGACGGCAGTGAACTGACGCAGATCACCGACACGCATGGCGA
>DASRYI010000106.1:0-12400 GCA_035687255.1 Candidatus Krumholzibacteriia bacterium
CCGGCGGCGGGCCCGAACGGGTGGCCAAAATCCACGAGTCGGGACGGCTGACGGCGCGCGAGCGCATCAACCTGCTCTTCGACCCGGCCACCTTCCAGGAGCTGGGGGTGTTCGTCACCCACCGCACCACCGACTTCGGGATCGGCGACAACCGGCCCCTCGGAGACGGCGTGGTGTGCGGCTACGGATCGGTGGCGGGACGGCTGACGTACGCCTTTGCCCAGGACTTCACGGTGTTCGGCGGAACGCTGAGCGAATCCAACGCCGCCAAGATCTGCCGGCTGATGGACCTCGCGCTGGAGAACGGCGCGCCGGTGGTGGGACTGAATGACAGCGGCGGCGCGCGCATTCAGGAAGGTGTGGCGAGCCTCGGCGGCTACGCGGAAATCTTTCTGCGCAACACGCTGGCGTCCGGTGTGGTGCCGCAGATCTCCGCGGTGATGGGGCCGTGCGCGGGCGGCGCGGTGTACTCCCCCGCCATCACCGACTTCATCGTCATGGTGGACCAGACCAGCCACATGTTCGTCACCGGCCCCAACGTGATCAAGATGGTGACCAACGAAGAAGTGTCGTTCGAAGACCTCGGCGGTGCGCAATCGCACTCGACGAAGAGCGGCGTGGCGCACCTGATGGCGCGCAACGACCAGGATTGCATTCTGCTGATCCGCAAGTTGCTCTCATTCGTGCCACAAAACAATCTCTCCAGCGCGCCGCGCGTCGCATCGACTGACGATCCCGGGCGCCGCGACCTCTCGCTCAACACCATCGTTCCCGAGGACGCCAAGGTTCCCTACGACATCGTGGACGTGATTCACCGCGTGGTGGACGACGGCGAGTTCTTTCAGATTCAGCCCATGTACGCCACCAACATCGTGGTTGGCTTTGCGCGCCTCAACGGACGCAGCGTGGGCATCGTGGGCAATCAACCCAAGTCGCTGGCGGGCGTGCTCGACATCAAATCGTCCATCAAGGGCGCGCGCTTTGTGCGTTTCTGCGACGCCTTCAACATTCCGCTGATTACCTTCGAGGATGTTCCCGGCTTCCTGCCCGGCACCGAGCAGGAATGGGGCGGCATTATCAAGCACGGAGCCAAGCTCCTGTTCGCGTACTGCGAGGCCACCGTGCCCAAGATCACCGTGATCACGCGCAAGGCCTACGGCGGCGCCTACGACGTCATGAGCTCCAAGCACATCCGCGCCGATTACAACATCGCGTGGCCCAGCGCCGAGCTGGCCGTGATGGGCGCCGAGGGCGCGGTCAACATTCTCAACAAGAAGGAAATCGAGAAGGCCAAAGATCCCGCGAAGGAGCGGGCGAAGAAGATCGCGGAGTACAACGAGAAGTTCGCCAATCCCTACATCGCCGCCTCGATGGGGTACATCGACGACATCATCGAACCCGCTGATACGCGCCCCAAAGTGATCGCCGCTCTCGAAAGCCTGGTCAACAAGCGCCAGAGCCTTCCTCCCAAGAAGCACGGAAATATTCCGCTGTAGGGTTATTTCCTTCCCGCTCTTCGTCGCTGGTATCGGTCCATCGCAACCAGGCGTCTCACCCGTTCGACCAGCGCATTGCGTGGAAACGGACACCGGACGTACCTGCCAAAGTACACGGCCTGTCGATCGAACCTGAGAAGTCCATTGCAACCACCCAGCGGGTGATACCCGTCGCCGTCGCGGCGCAAAAACGCGATCCACGTCTGATCGGCTTCGAGGTACGGAGAATCCCAGTTTCTGAGGAATGCCACGGAACCCAGGCCGCCATCGCCCTTGAGGACGCGATTCACATCCATGGTGACAAAGCGGTGGCCCGACGGTCCTTCGGTGGAGCTTGAGTCTTTCACCGATGCGACGCGACCCACGACAATCACGTCGGCAGCCCGCGACAGCGACGACAGCGAGTTTGCATCAACGACTGAATCGAGTTCTGAATCGGCGAACGACGCGCGCTGCTCCGGGGGGATTCCCATTTCTCGTTCCGTTTCCGCCCATCGGCCGTACAGTCGATGGAACAGGCGTTGCCTCCCAACCCCGAACATGCGAAGACGCGGGTTCCAGTCGCAGCAGAGAAGGACGTGCTGTCCCACCCATCTCCTGGGCCCGAGCTCAAAATCCATGGCGACCTCGCGCGGAGATCCAAACCCGCGGTGGACGACGACATCCGATAGCTCGGCCACGAACATGTCTATCTCGCGGTCGTCACCAACCCCCTCGTATTGATGCAGAGTGGTGGTTTCGATATGAATGCTCTTGATAACGCATTCGACCACACAATCGGAGTTAGCCACCCAGTTGAACGCCCCTAGCCTCCTGCTCTTTCCAAGAGACGCCGGGAATGTACTTCCCATGGATCCGATCAGACCAACCAGTAGGGCCGACGTCTGCGCCACCCCCGCCACGGAACGAAGTTTTCTTCTCTTGCGAATTCCCACGGTTGAGTAGAGTCGGTCCGGGTCCGGTGGCTACGAGCAACGATGCAGAAACGTGGCGAATTTCCTTCTCCGCGACGATTTCTTGTTGACGCCAATTCTCGCGCACATTTTTGACCGACGAGGCTCCGATGTCAATGCATCCGTGCGCGCATCATTACGCCCCATTCGTCGGAGCTTGCGACGCCACACATTTTTGATAAACGACGTAGAGTTGGTGCGGCAACGCGCAACGCACGGCCCTGTAAACCGCCAGTGTATATTCCTCACGGCGTTGCACTGATTCAATGCGGGAGATGTCGCTATGTCGTGTGTGTCTCGTCCAAACGTAGAAACGTTGTGCGAACAGCTGCGTCGCTTGAGCGACTACGAGCTCATCGCGGGGTTGCAACTCGCGGTTCAGGGTGAGCGGACCATGACGATTCGCGTGATCCATCACCTCAACGAAGTGCAGCGCCGCAAACTCTATCTGGATCTAGGGTACAGTTCCCTCTTCGACTACTGTGTGCGGAAACTGAAGCTCTCGGGCACTGCCGCCGGACGGCGCATTCAGGCGGCCCGGTGCATTCGTCGCTACCCCGACGTGCTCGCGCTGCTGCAGAGTCGCGAGCTGAGCCTGAGCACGATCTCCCTGGTCGAACCGGTGCTCAACGACGCCAACAAGGACGCAATTCTCGAACGGGTGCGCGGGGCGTCGCACCGCGAGGTGGAGAGCGTCCTGTGCGAATACCGCCCGCCGGTGGCCTTGCGCGACCGCGTGCGGCCGGTGCGCGTCGCCTCCCCGGCGGCACAGGATGTGGACTCCGTGCTCCTCGACCGTGAGTGCGAACGTCTGGTCCCGGGCGTGGCGGGCCGGCGAGTCCTGTCCGAGCAGAAGATGTTCGTGCAGTTCCTCGCGAGCAACGAACTGATGGAACTCTTCGAGGAAGTGAAGAACCTGCTGTCGGGGCGTAAGCATGACATGACCTTCGCCGAAGTACTCGAGATCGTGCTCACCGAGTACCGCGACCGTCACAGCCCGGTCGCGCGGCGGCAGCGACGTGCAGCGAATAGCGGAGCAACATGTCCTGACTCCCGGCGCCGGGAGTGGAATATTTCCGCCAACGACCATTCTCGACACATTCCCAACGACGTACGCGACGAGGTGTTCACCCGCGACGGCGGTCAGTGTGCCTATGTTGCGCGGGACGGCACACGGTGTCAGTGCCGAAAAGGCCTGCAGGTCGACCACATCACGCCGTTCGCGGCCGGCGGAACCCACGATCCTCTCAACCTGCGCCTCCTGTGCGGCGCGCACAACCGGCGCGCAGCGGAACACACCCTGGGAGCCCACGTCATGCAGAGATTCTGGCGGCGGCAATAGCCCGCATCGCGGCCGCGGGAGCATGTGCTAGAATGGCCCGCATGTTCACCAAGATCCTGATCGCCAACCGCGGTGAGATCGCCGTGCGGATTGCACGCGCGTGCAAGGAGATGGGTATCGCGCCAGTCGCCGTGTATTCCGAGGTCGACCGCGTGGCGCTGCACGTGGCGCACTGCTACGAGGCCTATCCCATCGGAGGCAGCGAGAGCCGCGAGAGCTATCTCAACATCGAGCGCGTGGTGGATGCCGCCCGCAAAAGCGGCGCGCAGGCGGTTCATCCCGGTTACGGCTTCCTGGCGGAAAACGCGGCCTTCGCGCAGGCGTGCGAGGACGCCGGGCTGGTGTTCATCGGTCCCACGCCCGCGGCCATTCGCGCCATGGGCAACAAGCTCGAAGCGCGCGCCGCCATGAAGAAGGCCGGTGTGCCCATCGTGCCCGGAAGCGACGGCCCGGTGAGCGATCCCAAAGAGGCAGTGCGCATCGCCGACGCCATCGGGTATCCGGTGCTGCTCAAGGCGGCGGCGGGCGGTGGCGGCAAAGGCATGCGCGTGGTGAAAAACGCGGCCGAATTTGCCACCTCGCTCGAACTTACCATGGGTGAGGCCGCGGCCGCGTTCAAGGATCCGTCGGTCTACATCGAGAAGTTCATCGAGAATCCCAAGCACATCGAGATTCAGGTGATGGCCGACTCTTTCGGCCACGTGGTTAGCTATGGCGAACGAGAGTGCTCGATGCAACGCCGCTACCAGAAGGTGATCGAGGAGGCTCCCTCTCCGGTGGTGAGCGAGGAGTTGCGCGCCGCGCTCTCCGACGCCGGGCGCAAGGCGGCCGCCGCCGTTCACTATCGCGGCGCCGGCACCATCGAGTTCATTCTGGACCCGTCGGGCAAATTCTACTTTCTGGAGATGAACACGCGTCTGCAGGTTGAACACCCGGTCACCGAGATGGTGTACGGCGTCGACCTGGTGAAACAGCAGATCCACATCGCCGCGGGAGAGCATCTGGATGTGCAACAGACGGACATCGTCCCCCGCGGCCATGCCATCGAGATGCGCATCTATGCCGAAGACGCCTCGCGCGGCTTCATGCCCTCGATCGGACGCATCAAGCGGCAGGTGCTGCCGTCGGGACCGGGCATCCGCAATGAGAACGGCGTGTACGCCGGCTACGAGATTCCCATCTACTACGACCCCATGATCGGCAAACTGGTGGTATGGGCGGAGAGCCGCGAGGCCGCCATCCCCCGCGCACGGCGCGCGCTGCGCGAATACCGCTGCGAGCCGGTGCACACCAACGTCGATTTCCTGCTGTGGGCACTGCACGAGCCATCGTTCCTGGATGGCAGCTACACCACCAAGACCATCGAGACCGTGTTCAAGCCCGACCAGCTTCCGCGGCGCGACGAAGAGGTCGAGCTCGCCGCCGTCGCCGCCGCCATCGCGGCCTTCAATTATCACAGCACGGTGCGCCACATCAGTCTCGACGAGGGTGACGGCGGCAACGCCTGGCAACGCGCGGCGCGCACCGAGGGCACGCAGAGGTGGTCGTCGTGAAGTTCATGGTACGGGTCGCGGGCCGGGAGACGCCGGTCGATGTCATCAAACGCAACGGCGTGTACGAGGTGGCCATGAACGGCCGCACATTCGCCGTCGATTCGCGCAATTTCGGCGACAGCGAGCTGTTTTCCTTCCTGGTGGACGGCCAGTCGTTCATGGTGGACAGTGCGCCGGTGCGTCCCGAGCGCGGTGAGTACTACGCGCGCGTGATGGGCCGCCACTACGATGTCGACGTGCTCGATGAATTGCTGGCGGCTGCGCGCGACGCGGAAAAGGAGCACGGCCATACCGGAGCCTATGTGGTGCGCGCACCCATGCCGGGCCTGGTGGTGCACGTGCACGTCACGCCGGGGGCCCACGTCAATGCGGGAGACGCCGTGGTCGTCATGGAAGCCATGAAGATGCGCAATGAATTGACCGCCGACCTGGCGGGCATCGTCAAGAGCGTGGCGGTTGCGGTGGGAGACAAAGTGGATTCGCAGGCGCCGCTGGTAACCATCGAGAGAGAATGATGGCATCACACGATCGCAAGAGCTGGCTCGAGAAGGTCTACACGCCGTTTGCAGCGAAGGGCAAGTCGCGTCGCGCCGGGGTGAAGACCAGTTCCAACATTGAAATCGATCCGTTGTACGCGCCCGACGGTGAGGTCGACGAGGCCTACGCCCACCAGCTGGGATTTCCCGGCGAGTTCCCGTTCACGCGCGGGGTGTACCCGTCGATGTATCGCGGTCGCCCGTGGACGATCCGCCAGTATGCGGGCTTCGGCACCGCGCGCGAAACCAACCGGCGCTTCCGTTCCCTGCTGGACGCCGGCCAGCACGGAGTGTCGACGGCCTTCGATCTTCCCACGCAGATGGGTCTCGACTCTGACGATCCGCGCGCGCTGGGCGAAGTGGGCCGCGTGGGCGTCGCCATCGACACCGTGGACGATCTGGCGGTGGTCTTCGACGGGATTCCCGTGGATACCGTCAGCACCTCGATGACCATCAACGCCACCGCGTCCGTGCTGCTGGCCATGTACTGCGTGGCCGCCGAGGAGCGCGGCATCAAACGTGCGACCCTCTCGGGAACGGTACAGAACGATATCCTCAAGGAATACATCGCACGCGGCACGTACATCTTTCCGCCCGCGCCCTCGATGCGCATCGTGACCGACATGTTCGCGTGGGCGGCCAAAGAGATGCCGGCGTGGAATCCGATCAGCATCAGCGGCTATCACATTCGTGAAGCCGGCTCGACGGCGGCCCAGGAAATCGCGTTCACGCTCGGCAACGGCATTGCCTACGTGCAGGCGGGCGCGGACGCGGGCCTCGACGTCGACCGCTTCGCGCCACGGCTGTCATTCTTCTTCAACGTGCACAACAATTTCTTCGAAGAGGCGGCCAAGTTCCGTGCCGCGCGCCGCATGTGGGCGCACATCATGCGCGACCGCTTCCACGCCCGCCACCAGGACAGCTGGAAGCTGCGCTTCCACTCGCAGACGGCGGGCAGCACACTGACGGCACAGCAACCCGAGAACAACGTGGTGCGCGTGGCGCTGCAGGCCATGGCGGCGGTGCTGGGTGGCACGCAGTCTCTGCATACCAACAGCATGGACGAAGCGCTCGGACTTCCCTCCGAGCACGCCTCGCATCTGGCGCTGCGCACGCAGCAGGTGATTCTGGAGGAATCGGGCGTCACGCAAACCGTGGATCCGCTGGGCGGCAGCTACTTCGTGGAGGCGCTCACCGACCAGCTCGAGACGCACGCGCGCGCCATCATGGACGAAGTCGACCGGCGTGGCGGGATGATTTCAGCGATCGAGGATGGGTATCCTCAGCGCGAGATCGAGCGCGCCAGCTACGAGTACCAGAAGGCGCTGGAGCGCGGCGACGAGCGCGTGGTGGGCGTCAATGCCTACACCGAGGATGCGGGCGGAGAGATTCCGGTGTTTCGCGTGGATCCGGCGCTGGAGCGCGAGCAGGTGAACCGTCTCGCGAAAGCGAGACACGGGCGCGATAGCGCACGCGTTCAGGCTGCCCTGGCCCGCCTCGACTCCGCGGCGAGGACAGCGGACAACCTCATGCCGCTGATCATCGAGGCCGTTTCCGCGCGCGCCACCATCGGTGAGATCTGCGGCACACTGGCGAAAACCTTCGGTCGCCACCACGAAGGAGTGCGGTCATGATCCAGGGAATCGACCACGTGGCCATCGCGGTGGCCGACATCGACGCCGCCGTGCAGACATTCGAAACGGTCTTCGGGATGCGCGTCACGCATCGTGAAGCGGTGGGCGAATTCAAGGTAATGACGGTGACGATGTCAACGGGCGGAACCGACATCGAGCTGGTGCAGGCCACCAGCCCCGACTCCCCCATCGCGAAGTTCGTTGCGGAACGCGGAGCGGGGCTGCATCACATCGCGCTCAAGGTACCGGACATCGACACCGCGCTGTCGATGTTGCGCGAACAGGGCGTGCCGCTGGTCGATCAGACCGCGCGCCCGGGCAAGAACGGGTCGCGTGTGGCCTTCATCCACCCCAAAGCCACCAACCGCGTCCTGTGCGAGCTGGTGGAGAACCGGCGCTAGCTACTTCGCGTAGTCGTAGAAGCCGCGCCCGCTCTTTCGTCCCAGTCTCCCCGACGCCACCATCTTCTTGAGCAACGGACACGGGCGGTACTTGGAATCGCCCAGGTCGCGGTGCAGCACCTCCATGATGTTCAGGCACACGTCGAGACCGATGAGATCGGCCAGCGTGAGCGGCCCCATGGGGTGAGCCATCCCGAGCTTCATCACTTCGTCGATGGCTTCCTTCGTGGCCACGCCTTCCATCAGGCAGTACACGGCCTCGTTGATCATGGGCATGAGGATGCGGTTGGACACAAACCCGGGATAGTCGTTCACCTCGACGGCGGTCTTCCCCAGCTTGCCGCACAGCTCCATGGTGGTGCGGGTGGTGGCATCGTCGGTTTCGAGACCGCGGATTACTTCGACCAGCTTCATCACCGGCACGGGATTCATGAAATGCATACCGATGAAGCGTTCGGGACGCGGAATCGCCGCCCCCAGCGTGGTGATGGAAATCGACGACGTGTTGCTGGCAAGAATCGCCTGCTCACCGGCACTGGCCGCGGTTTGCTTGAGCACCGAGGTCTTTAGCGCTTCGTTCTCGTTGATGGCTTCGATCACGAGATCGCTGCCGCTGGTGCCGTCCAATCCCACGTCGGGACGAATGCGGCCCACGGTCTCTTTCTTCTGGTCCGCAGTGATGACTTCCTTTTTGACGAGGCGGTCGAGGCTCGCGCTGATACCGGCGATGCCTTTCGTGACCAGCTCGTGCTTGACGTCGATCAGTTTGACGGCGAATCCGGCGTGCGCGAACACCTGCGCAATGCCGGCGCCCATGGTGCCCGCACCGATCACGGACACGCGTTCAATGGAGGCCATGGAAGGTTCCTTTCAGATGTCTGCGGCGTTGTGGATCGCGGGTCCTGTCGCCGGCCAACCCGTCCGGCGCCACCCGTTTGTGCTCTGTCCCTCGCGGGTCCTGTCGCCATTCACCCCGGAACAACGTCGCTGCGCTCCGTTGCCGGGGGCCCCGCCTGGCGCCACCCGCTCGAGCTGGACTTTACTTCGGCAGTGACACGCTCATTGCCACGGCGTTGCCGCCGCCCAGGCACAGCGACACCAGTCCGCGCTTCGCGCCGCGCTTGTGCATGGCGTGAAGGAGCGTCACCAGCAGGCGGCCGCCGGAGGCACCGATGGGATGTCCCAGCGCTACCGCGCCGCCGTTCACGTTGAGCCGCTTCGGGTCGATCTTGAGCTCGTTGGTGAGCGCAACACTCTGCGCGGAGAAGGCTTCGTTGAGCTCGATGAGATCGTAGTCGTCGATCTTGGTCTTTGTCTTCGCGAGCAGGTTTCCGACTGCCTTCACCGGCGCCATCATGACCCACTTGGGCTCCATGCCGCCGGTGGAATAGGCGTCGATCACCGCCAGCACGTCACAGCCCAGTTCTTTCGCACGCGACTCCGACATGACCAGCACCACCGCGGCGCCGTCATTGATGGTACTGGCGTTGCCCGCCGTCACCGACCCGGCCTTGTCGAACGCGGGTTTGAGCTTCGCCAGTTTCTCGATGGACGCATCGCCTCGCGGACCCTCGTCCAGCGTGATCATCTCGGGATCGCCTTTGCGCTGCGGAATCGCAACCGGCACGATCTCGGCGTCGAAGTCCCCGCGCTGCTGCGCGGCCACCGCTTTCTTGTGGCTCTCGACGGCGTACTGGTCCTGCGCCTCGCGCGACACCTTGTACGTGGTGGCCACGAGCTCGGCGGTGTTGCCCATGTGGAAGTCGTTGTAGCAGTCCCACAGGCCGTCGTTCACCATGGCGTCGATCATACGCCCGTGACCGAGACGCTGCCCCGCGCGCGCGTCGGGCAGCAGGTAGGGCGCGAGACTCATGTTCTCCATGCCGCCCGCCAGGATGACGTGCGCGTCGCCGGCCTTGATGGCCTGCGCCGCCAGCATCACCGACTTCAACCCCGAGCCGCACACCTTGTTGATGGTCACCGCCGCCACGCTGGGCGCGATGCCGCCGTGAATCAACGCCTGGCGCGCCGGCGCCTGGCCCACGCCCGCCTGCAACACGTTGCCCAGGATGACCTCGTCGACGGTTTCCGGATCCAGTTTGGTGCGCGTGATGGTTTCCTTGATGAGACCCGCGGCGAGTTTCGGCGCGGGAACGGTCGAAAGGCCGCCCATGAAGCGGCCGATCGGGGTACGCAATGCGGAGACGATGACTGCACGTTCCATGATTGATCTTCCTTTTTCGCGGCTCGCGATTCTAGATGTCGTTCAGCACGCTGCGCGCAATGATGATGCGCTGAATTTCGCTGGTGCCTTCGCCGATCTCGCCCAGCTTGGCGTCGCGGTACATGCGCTCCACCTGGTATTCCCGGCAGTAGCCGTAACCGCCGTGCAGCTGGATGGCCTGGTCGGTGACGCGCATCGAGACTTCCGAGGCGTACAGCTTGGCCATCGACGCGTAGCGGGCGAAGTCCTCGCCCGCGTCCTTGCGCCGGGCGGCGTCGTGCACCAGCAGGCGCGCGGCATGGATCCCGGTGGCCATATCGGCGATCTTCATCTGGTTAATTTGAAAATCGATGATGGGCGTGTCAAATTGCCGGCGGTCCTTGCCGAACTTGATGGCGGCTTCCATCGCACCCTGCGCGATCCCGGTCGAAAACGCGCCGATCGAGATGCGGCCACCCTCGAGCGTCTTCATGAAGGTCCTGAAACCGCCCCCCTCCGGACCCAGCAGGTTTTCCTTCGGTACCTCGCAGTTCTCGAACACGATTTCGAAGGTGCCGGATGCGCGCAGACCCAGCTTCTTCTCCCGCGTGCCGATTACGAAGCCCGGAAAATCGTTTTCGATGACGAACGCGCTGATTCCCTTGGCGCCGGCGTTGGGATCGGTGACGGCCGTGGCCACCAGGTAGCGCGCCCAGCCGCCGTTGGTCACGTAGATCTTGGTGCCGTTGAGGATGTACTTGTCGCCCTTCTTGACGGCGGTGGTTTTCGTGTTCGAGGCGTCGCTGCCGGCCTGCGGTTCGGTGAGACAAAAGGCGCCGATGGCCTCGCCGGTGGCCATCTCGGAGAGATAGCGCTTCTTCTGCGCTTCGTTCCCCATCAGGACGATGGGACCGCACGCGAGCGAATTGTGCGCGGCCACACCCAGCGCGGTGGAGCCCTCGACGCGCGCGAGTTCCTCGATCACGATCGCATACGACACCATGTCGGTGCCGGTACCACCGTACTCGGCGGGCACCGTGAGGCCCATGAAACCCATCTCGCCCATCTTCGCGAACATCTCGACGGGATACTCGGCGGTCTCGTCGTTCTTGATGGCGATGGGTGCGAGTTCGGTCTCCGCGAAACGGCGCGCGGTTTCCTGAATCATCTGCTGTTCGTCGGTGAGTGCAATCTGGTTCATATGACTCCGTTCATTCCCCCGCGTGCGCGCGACCGGCTTCAGCGGCCGGGAAACATTCCTGCGATGAAAGACACCACGTCTTTCGTGCTGGTACCGGGACCGAAGATGCCGGCCACACCGGGAAGCTTCTTGAGCTGGGCGGCATCGGCATCCGGGATGATTCCCCCGGCGATCAAATTGACATCCGCGAGCCCGGAGGTGTTCATGAGCTCGCGCAGTTTCGGGATCAGCGTCATGTGCGCCCCCGAAAGAATGCTGACCGAAACCAGGTCGACATCCTCCTGCACCGCGGCTTCGACGATCATTTCCGGCGTCTGGTGCAGACCGGTGTAGACCACTTCCATACCCGCGTCGCGCAGCGCGTTGGCAATCACCTTGGCGCCACGGTCGTGGCCGTCCAGACCGGGCTTGGCTATCAGCACCTTGATGGGTCGTTTCATCGGGAAGACCGCGATTCGACGTGCAGAGACTCCGCCAGCTCCCGAGCGGCCCGCCAGGGCGGGAGCGATCCCGCGGTCACGCGCTCAAAGATAGCATCAAACCGCTGGCCCAGCATAGGGCTTTGCCACACGGCGGCCCGGATGGATTCTTCGACGCGCAGGCGCATGCGCGCCTCCAGCGCGGCTCTGCGGCGCGTGTTCCGGCGCTCTCCGGAATCGAGAAACGCCGCGTGATCCGCCAGCGCCGCAACCAGCGTCGCGATGCTGTCGGCCTTGCGCGCGGATGTCAGCACCACCGGCGGACGCCACCCGCCCTGCTGCTCGCGCAAGTCGACGATGGCGTTGAGATCGGCGGCGAGCGCGTCCGCGCCGCCGCGGTCCGACTTGTTGACCACGATCACATCGGCCACTTCCAGAAGCCCGGACTTGAGACTCTGCACCTCATCGCCGGCTTCCGGCGTGAGTATCAGCACCACCGTGTCCGCGCTGAAGCGAATGCGCGTTTCCACCTGGCTTGCGCCCATGGATTCCAGCAGCACGATGTCTCGGCCGAATGCGTCCAGCACATCGGCCAGCTCGCTGGCAAGCGGGCTCAGTCCCGATTCGCTCCCGCGGCTGGCGAGCGAACGCACAAACACTCC
>DASRYI010000107.1:0-8283 GCA_035687255.1 Candidatus Krumholzibacteriia bacterium
TCCTTCTCGAGCGCCTCAATGCGCGCTGCCAGTTCACGGTTGCCGGGCTGGCGTTTCAGCACCTCGCGGTAAATGCGCAGCGCCCGTGAGGCGTACCCCTGGGACGCGTAGATGTCCGCGAGCGTCATGGTGGCTATTTCATCCGACGTCACCGATTCGTCGCCGAGCGTGATCGGATCACCCTGGAAGGACTCGTCCTCGATGTCCGGCAGCGGCGCCATCTCGTCGGTATCGGTCAGAGCAGCGGGGGTCGGTACGGGAGCAGACGCCGGCGCTTTCTTTGCGGCCGGGGGTGGCGCCGGCACCGCCACGTCTTCGATGCGCGCACGGATCTCGCGGTCTCCCGGATCGAGGGCCAGGATGTGTTCGAAGTACTGCCGCGCGGCGGTATCGTCTCCACGCTCGGAATGAATGATGCCCAGGAACTTCAGCGCGACCAGGTTCTTCGGATCCAGTTCCAGCACGCGATCGAAGGCGGCCTGTGCATCCTGGCTGCGCCCGGCATCGTACAGGCACTTGCCCTGCACCACATACCCGCTCGCATAGCGCGGGTGGACACCCACACCGCGGGCGCAGATATCCAGCGCCTCGTCCAGCATGCCCGCCTTGCGGCACGCATCTGCGAGGGGCGCGAACACGTGGCCGTCCGGAGCGGCACGGTACCGCTCAAACAGGTCGTCGAGCTCACGATTGTCGGTCTGGAAGCGTTCGCTCATGCTGGCTGGCCTCAAATTGCCCGCTTTCTCTCCCGCAAATGCAACCCCACCGCCCGGCCGGGCGCTCGAATACACGGCAGCCGGAATCCAATCGACGACCGGCGCACAGCTTACTGGACGCCGGCTGACTCAGCGGACGATGTTCACTCCCGCAATGCACCAACCGTGCCAGTGATTCCGTCCTGTGCCCGTTCGCGCCGCAGCGTTCCCGCCGCGCAGCATACACCGCGTGCCCGCTCCCGGCAAAAAAAACCGGCCTGCCTCCCGAACGGAAGCAGGCCGGGTGGGTTCGCGCCCGTGGCGCAGCGTACACTAGGGCTGATGGGGGGTAGACTGCTGGCCCTGGAGATTTGAAAGGAATCGCTGAATACGACGCTGCAGGTAAATCTGCCGCTGCTCCGGCGTCATATTCTTGACCTCTTCATTGATGAGCGAGTCGATGCGAGCTTCCCGGCTCACCTGATCGATCGCTCCCACCGGCGCGGTACCCCGCCCCTCGCGTTCCGCACCGGCCGCCACCAGGTGGCTGCGGTCGGGTCCCACGGCGTTGAACGACGAGCGCGGCACCAGCATATGCGCGGACGGATCCGTCGTTACCGGCGACGTCTCATCAGCCGAATTGGCCACATCCTGTGCGGGCGTCGTGACGGTCGTCGCCAACCCCGCCGGAGCCGGCACCACACCGTTGTGCAGCGCCAGCGCACCCACCGCCAGGACCACAGCGAACGCCAGCCCGCTGCTCACGGCATACCGGATGTTCCACATGCGGACCCACGCGCCGGCTGAATTCGCGCGGGCCAGAGCGGCATTTTTCTCGCGATGAATCGCGAGCCGCACCTTCCAGTTGAAGTTTTCGTCCAGAGGCTCTACAGGGGCCCGACGCAACAGGGCGAGGCTGCGCGTCATTTCCGTCGCAAAACGGTCACATTCCTCGCACTCACCCAGATGCCGGTCGACCTCCGCCCGCAAAGCTTCGTTGCTCAACCCATCGAAGAAGTCGAACAACAGTTGTCGCGCGCGATGGCAGTTCATCGAAACCATTCCTCCTAGAAGTCGATTCCCTTTTCCACAACGGGTGCAACCAGTTGACGAAAGTAGTTGCGTGCCCGGTTGATTCTCGAGCGGACGGTTCCCAGCTTCAGCCCGGTCACCGCCGCGATCTCCTCATATGAGAGTTCGTTGATTTCCCTCAGCACGAAACTCTCACGGTACTTCTCCGGAATCTTCGCGATCGCCCGGTTGATGACGCTGCTCAGCTCAGCGTCATTGATCGTTTCGTCCGGCGTCCGACCCGTGTCCTCGATATCGAGAACCCGTTCCTCGTCGGAATCCCCGAATGCCCGCTGCCACAACGACACCAGTTGCGGGGCCCGCGAGCGGGAGCGAATCCGGTTGCGAACGAGGTTGGTCGCGATCGTGTAAAGCCAGGTCGAGAAACGTGCGATGGTCTTGTACTTGTCCGCATGGATGTACGCCTTCACGAATGCTTCCTGGGCGATCTCCTCGGCCTCATCCCGGTTGCCGGTCAACCGGTAGAGGTAATTGAACAGACGGATCTTGTATCGCTCGACCAGCACGTCGTAGCAATCCGTGACTCCGCTCTGCACGCGGAGCATCAGCTCCTCGTCGGAGTGTTCGGCCCATTTGGCCCGTTCTCGATTCGTGTCCGTTTGCAACCGGTTACCTCGTATCGACGCCTGTTTATACCGGGTCCCGGCGCCGTGGGTTCCCGGATTTTTCCCGCCGAATTTCAGTCCGATTCCAGGCGAACCCGCCACCCCCGGGTGGGCAGGCTGGCCTCGATGCCATTGAGCCGGCGATCCTTCCAACGGTAGCGAACTTCCAGCCGGTCGCGGAAGGTTTCCTGCGGGGCCGGATTGGGCCACGTGGCGGCCTCGAGAACCCCGTCGCGGGACTTCAGGCTGAAGGGCCCGTCGCCGCACAAGCCGGACATTCCGGTCTCGCCCGGCTGAACGCCGTCGATCCCGGCGCAGCCCGAGGCCAGCACCCGGCGCAGGGCCAGCGCCCAGTCGCCGTGAACCCGCGTGCCGTCGTCCACCATGGCCGTGACCTCGTCTCCCTCGTAGTAATGGCCGCGCTCCCGGTCCAGCACGCGCAGCGTATCCCCCGAGAGCGAGAGGACCGCATCCTCGCGGTGCCCCCCCAGCAGGGTCGACCCGCTGAATTCGAGCACGGCGTCCCCGTTGGAGGCGAGTTGCAGGTCAAAGTGCCCGCGAAACTGATACTTGTCGACGTCGAAGGTCGCGCGCCCGCGCATGTGCACGGGCCGCGGAAACGTCTCCCGGAAGAATGTGTCGGCACGCGCGCATGCCGCATCGCCGCGCACCAGATCATCCGGGCGCTCATGCGCCGCGCACGCCAGAACCGTCACTCCCAGCACGACCACACGCGCGAGGTGTCTACTGGAGGCGCCGCTGTGTCGACTGAATCTTTTCACGCAGTTTCGGATTGGACTCCTGCAGCCGGCTGGAGTGCTGGTATGCGGCAAGTGCATCCTTGAAGCGCGAAAGGCCGCTGTAGGCATCGCCCAGGTGCTCGAGAATGACCGGGTCTTCGCCCACCAGCTTCACCGCGCGCTCCAGCTGGGTGACGGCGGCGGCGTAGTCGCCGCGCTGATAGTACACCCACCCCAGCGAATCGACGTAGTAGGCGTTGTCGGGCTCCTTTTCCAGCGCATGACGCACCAGCTTCTCGGCACGATCCAGGTCCTTGTTCATGACCGCAAGCAGGTACCCGTAGAAATTACACACCGCGGCATCGTCGGGAGCCAGCCGGTAGAGCTCGATGAGGGTGCGTTCCGCATCCGGGTAACGCGCCTGCTTCTCGTACACCGACGCGAGATTGAACAGGACATCCTGTCGCTCCGGCTCCAGTTCGCTCGCGCGCGCCAGATGTTCTCCGGCCTCGGTCAACGAATCGATGGACGAGTAGGCCATTCCCAGCGAGAACTGCGCGTCGACGTCCCCGCGCGGCGCCTTGCTGGCGGCGTGCGCGAGCACATCCGCCGCATCGCGCGGTGACATTTCGATTCGCGCTCCTTCCTGGGTGAAGCGTTTGGACTGCGCAAAAAACAGGGCCAGGTAGCTGCGGTAGTCATCCGGGTTGAGGGCAATCGCCTTGTCGAAATAGGTGCGCGCCCCCGCCACATCCCCGGTCTTCAGACTGAGATCGCCCAGAATTCGCGCCAGTTCGGGACTCGCCGACGACTTCTGGTAGAGCGAGAGAAACACCTGCTTGGCGTCATCATAACGACCCGCCTCGAAGTACATGCGTCCCAGAAGCAGGTCCGCGTCGTCACTGGTCTGGCCGTCTTTGCGCGCCGACTCCAGCAGGCTGATGGCGTCCTTCTCGCGTCCCGCGTCCGCATACGCCTGCGCGAGGCGCATGCGCGCCGCGGGCGTCGCATCCGGCTGGGCGGCGTACGCTTCCAGCACAGCAATGGCGTCGTCCTTGCGCTGCTGCGACTGGTACAGGTCGACGAGGTTCTCGACGGCGGACGCATCACCGGGATCCAGTTCGAGCGCACTCTTGAACGCGGCTTCCGCCTCGGTGGTCCGGCCGGCTGACACCAACATCTCGCCGTACGCCACGTGCAACTCGGGAACGTCGGGCTCGAGCTTGATGCAATGCTCCAGCGCCTCGATGGCGTGGTCGGTGTCACCGTTCTCGGCGTAGAGCGTGGCCAGCATGCGTTCGGTGTCAATCGATCCCGGCGCCGCGGCGCGCGCACGCTCCAGAAAACCGATGGCTCCGCGAAGATCGCCCCGGGCCAGCGACAGGCGGGCTTTCATATGCAGCATTTCAATCGAGGACGGGTTGGCCTTGAGAACCTCGGTGGCAATCTGGTCGGCGCGAGCCACGTCGCGCGTTGAGTAATAGGCTTCGGCCAGCCGCTCGCCCACGGTCGGGTTGCGCTCACTCAGTCTCCAGGCCTGGCTCAGCGGGTCCACCGCCTGGTCGGCGTGGCCCTGCTCGAGCAGCAGGACTCCGGCCGCAAACAGCTGCATGGCCTGCTCCTGTCGGGGATTCTCCCCGTCCTGGGCGTACGCACCGCCGGCCGAGACCCCCAGCAGCAGGCCGGCCAGCAGCCAGCCGGTGACCGCATGTCTTTGTAATTTCATGAATTTCAGAAAAAGTAACATTGCTCGCTGACCGTCTCCCTTTTAACTTAGAAGCCAGTGTAACAGGTACGCAAACCCGATGACAACGAGACGAACCGGAACGTTCTCGCTCCTCCCCTGGCTGCTCACGGCGCTTGCGCTGTTGGGAGCGTCGTCAGGTTGCTATTCGCTGGTGCGCCACCCCGGCATCGCCACGCAGAACTACGAACGTCCGCCCCGAGAAACTCCGTGCACCTCCTGTCATACCCCGGAAGAATGCCTGGCGTTCGTATCATCACAGCGCCTTGAGCGCCCGCGCGGCCCGTGGGGCACGCTGGGCGACCCCTGGTGGTTCCACACGACTTCGGACAGCACCCGGAGCAAGGATGCCCCTGCTCACTAGGCGGCGATATCGCGCCCGGCGGGTGCTTGTGCTCGGCGCTGTCGCCGTGGCGGTGATCGCGGGCCCGGCACGCGCCCAGTCCCCGGTCCGCGGCCTCGAATTCGAGGACCTGGGGTTCACGCACCCGCCGGACGTCTCGGCGCGGGCGGCCGGACTTGCCGGCCTGGTCACCGACGAAACCGATGCCACCGCGCTGGTCTACAACCCGGCCGGACTGTGCCGCATCAAGCAGCGTGCCCCCATGCTGGGTATGTCAGGAGGCTCCTACGAGACCGTAACGTCGTACTCGGGGACGGCCACCTCCCGCTCGTCCGACTGGCGGGGGGCTCAGTTCGGGGGCGGAGCATACTCCATTCCCGTATTTCAGGGCAGCCTGGTGCCCGCCATCGCGGTCTACCGCGCCTTCGTCAGCGACCTCGACCTCGCCTACGCAACCGCGCGCCCCGAGCTCGGGCGTTCGGACGAGTATCATCTCGACCAGTCGGGTTCCACCTTCGCATTCGTGACCGGCGTCGGGGTCGACCTGGCCAGCGTGCTCTCGGCCGGGTTTTCGGTCAGTCTGCTCGAGGGCGGCTATCACACCCTGCGGCAAACACACACGCGCACCGATGGTCCCGCGCCCGCGGTGGACACCTACGTCATCGATGACATCAGCGGCGATCTCAACGGCGTGTGCGGACGCGTGGGGGTCGTCCTCTATGCGCACCCGCACGTGCGTCTGGCCATGAATTTCACGACCCCCACGGTCATCAACGGGTCCACCCGCCAGACGCGGGAAACCACGATCGTGACGGAAAACAGCACCGGATCTTCCACGCGCAAGGACAGCGAGACCTCGACGGAATACATCATTCCCTACCGCATCGACGGCGGGCTTGCGATTCCCTGGGGTCCGTGGCTGCTGGCCGTGCAGGCGGGAGCGTGCAACTGGTCACAGGCGGCCATCGACGGCACCCGCCTGCGCCTTCAGGATGGAACCACCACCCTGGGACGCACGGTGGAGTACCGCGCCGGCATTGAATGGACCGCTTCCCGGTGGCCGCTGCGGCTGCGCGCCGGCGTGGCGCGGCTGCCGTTTGCGCCCGACTATCTGCTCGACGATCGCATCGACGGCGACCAGCTGGTGCGCATCGCCAGTGAAAGTCAACCGCTGCGCATCGCGGTGGGTGCGGGCATCGCGTTGAAACACACCATTCTCATCGACGCCGCGTTCACCCATACCCGGGGTGATCGCAGCACTTCGGGCTTTACGGAAAAGCGCACGTGGTCGCAGGTGCTGCTGGAAGGATCGTACTGGTTCTAGGCAATCAGCGCTTGCGCGAGGTTCCCGCAAGCAGCGCAAGGTAGGCTTCGTCGAGGTGGCCCATCACGTCTTCCGAGAGGCCGCCACCGTCTTCCAGGGCCCGGTGATAGATCTCTTCCAGATACCGGCACAGTGACACCTGGCGATCCTTGATCTGTTCCTCCACGATCCGCAGCAGCTGTTTGCGACGGTCGGCAAAGTCGCGTTCGTTGTCACCGCGTGACGCCACGTTGTGAAAATAGTCGTTGAGGACATGGACCCAGTACTGGTCGTGTTCGGCTCCATTGTCGAACACACAGCCGGGCCGGTCGAGGAAGCAGTAACCGTACACGAAATACGTGCACTGCAGCATGCCCTGAAGAAAGAAACGGCGCAGACAGTCAGGGCTGGTCTCGGTGAGCTTGCACGGAAGCTGACACTCGCGGCACAGAGTGGTGGTGTCTCCGCCGTACACGTACGGGGCCCGGGGAATTTTGATGTCGGGACGTCCCACGGCGCCGGCATGTGCAGGAAACATGCCGGGACAACGGGGACGGTTGGGCTATCAACGGGTGCGATCAGCCATCGAGCGCGGCGTTGGTAAGACGCCGGTACGCTTCCCGCGCGGCTTCCTGTTCGGCGTGTTTCTTGGTCTTCCCCACACCCTGACCGAGGATGTTGCCCTTCACCACCACTTCCACGGAGAACTGCTTGTCGTGGTCGGGGCCCGTGGTCGAATGCACGCGGTAGCGCGGCGGCACCTTGTGCAGCGCCTGGATGTATTCCTGGAGCAGGCTCTTGTAGTTGATGGCGTCGGCCGAGTAGACGACGTCGCCGAGGTCGTCGGGGAGCACGTTGAGAATCGTGCGTCGCGCGGCGTCGAATCCGCCGTCGATGAACACCGCGCCGAACACCGCTTCGAGCGTGTCCGACAGAACGCTCTGCATGGTGCTTACTCCCGCCTTCTGCGCGTTGTCACTCACCAGCACGAACGACCCCAGATTGATCTGCTGCGCCACCATCGCCAGCACCTGTTTGCTCACCACCACCGACTTCATCTTGGTGAGTTCCCCCTCGGGACGATCCGGATAGTGATGGTACAGGTAGTCATTGACCACCAGGGAAAGCACCGAGTCCCCCAGGAATTCCATGCGCTCGTTGGATTGGAGCACGGAGTGGCTTTCCGTCCCTGCGTAGTAGGAGCGGTGGACGAGCGACGCGATCAAGAGCGAGCGGTTACGAAAGCGGTAGTCGAGAATCCGCTCCAGTTCGGCGAGACGCTCGACCCCTCCAGGAATGTCCGGGGGTGCCTGCGGGATCAGCCGGGCGCGCAGTCTTCGAAGCAGGCCCCGCATCGCCCACGCCTAGCTTCCGGAATAGCGGCGCAGGATTACGGTGGCGTTGTGTCCCCCGAAACCGAACGAGTTCGACAGCGCCACATCGATGCGTTTGCGCCGCGCGGCGTTGGGGACATAGTCCAGGTCGCACTGGGGATCGGGGCGCTCCTGGTTGATGGTGGGCGGAATGATGTCGTTCTGGATGGCAAGCGTGCAGAATATCGCCTCCACGCCGGCGGCCGCACCCAGCAGGTGCCCCACCATCGACTTGGTGGAACTCACCATCAGGCGGCCGGCATGATCGCCGAACACGCGTTTGATGGCGGCGGTTTCGCTGGCGTCGTTCAGCTCGGTGCTGGTGCCATGCGCGTTGATGTACTCGATCGCCCCGGGCTCGAGCCCGGCGTCATCGAGTACATCAACG
>DASRYI010000108.1:0-1558 GCA_035687255.1 Candidatus Krumholzibacteriia bacterium
CTCGTCGAAGGCGATCGCGTCAGGCCCCTCCGCCGCGATCGCCTTCGACGAGCTCCCGCGAATGATCGGTATCTCGTCCCCGGGAAATTCGTACTTGGTCAGCAGCTCCCGCACTTCCAGCTCCACCAGGTCCAGCAGCTCCGGGTCGTCCACCATGTCCACCTTGTTCAGGCACACCACGATGAACGGCACCCCCACCTGCCGCGCCAGCAGAATGTGTTCCCGCGTCTGCGGCATCGGCCCGTCGGTCGCCGCCACCACCAGGATGGCTCCGTCCATCTGCGCCGCCCCGGTGATCATGTTCTTGATGTAGTCGGCGTGACCCGGACAGTCGATGTGCGCGTAGTGCCGGTTCGCCGTCTCGTACTCCACGTGCGCCACCGCGATGGTGATCCCCCGCTCCCGCTCCTCCGGCGCGTTGTCGATCGAATCGAACGCCCGGAACTGCACCTTCGGGTTCGCCTTCGCCAGCACCTTGGTGATCGCCGCGGTCAGCGTCGTCTTCCCGTGGTCAATGTGCCCAATCGTCCCAATGTTGACGTGCGGCTTGCTCCGCTCAAATTTTTCCTTCGCCATGTGTGCGTCTGCTCCTCAGTCTCAGCTTCGTACCAAACTCGTTCAGGCCTTCGCGACTCTCCCGGTGGCGCGGGCGATCACCTCTTCAGCGATGGAGGCCGGCGCATCCGCGTAATGCGAGAAGTGCATGGTAAAGCTGGCGCGGCCCTGTGTCTTGCTGCGCAGGTCGGTGGCATAGCCGAACATCTCCGCCAGCGGCACTTCCGCGCGAATAATGTCGGAGCCGGCACGCGACTCGCGTCCCTGCAACTGGCCGCGCCGCGAGTTCAGGTCGGAAATCACCGGGCCCATGTATTCCTCGGGGACCACCACCTCGACTCGCATCACCGGCTCCAGCAGCGTGGGCTGCGCCTTCCGGCAGGCTTCCTTGAAGGCCATCGACCCAGCGATCTTGAACGCCATTTCCGAGCTGTCCACTTCGTGGTAGCTGCCGTCGTAGAGCACCACCGCGCAATCCACCATTTCGTAGCCCGCCAAAACTCCGGTTTCCATCGCCTCACGGATGCCGTGCTCAATCGGCGGGATGAATTCCTTCGGGATGGCGCCGCCGACGATGTGGTCGATGAACAGTAAGCGGTGCTCCTTGTCGAAGCGCCACTTCGCGCCCGACCCGGCGATGACCTTGGCCAGCGCGTCCAGTTCATCGGTGGACATCTCGTGCATATCTTCGTGGCCGGAGGTGGGCAGCGGATGCACTTCAATCTTTGCGTGCCCGTACTGACCGCGACCGCCGGTCTGGCGGATGTACCTGCCTTCCGCCTGCGACTGCGCGCGGATCGTCTCGCGGTAGGCCACCTGCGGGCGGCCCACGCTGGCCTGCACGTTGAACTCGCGCATCATGCGGTCCACGATGATTTCCAAATGCAGCTCGCCCATTCCGGAGATAAGCGTTTGGCCCGTGTCGGGGTCGTTGTGGACGCGGAAGGTGGGATCTTCCTGGGCCAGCTTGCCGAGCGCGGCGCCCAGTTTTTCCTGGTCGGCC
>DASRYI010000109.1:0-4697 GCA_035687255.1 Candidatus Krumholzibacteriia bacterium
CCGTACGCTGCGGCAGGACCGAGGCGATGATCCCGCGCGTGACACGACCGCGCACCAGCAGGCGCAACGTCCGCTCGAGTTCGGCGGAGGATGCGCGGCTCTCGATCACACGCGCGCGCCGCACACGCCCTGCGTCCACCAGCGCCATCTTGATGTATGAGTTGCCGATGTCGACGCACACAATCACGGCAGCACCTCGATGGATTCACCGTAGAGAAGCGTCTCCCCGCCGCCCGACGATTCCACGCGCAACGCACCGTCTCCCGCGACACCCAGCACCACACCGTCGGCTTGCCGACCCTGCTGTTCGAACGCCACACGGCGACCCAGATGCGCCAGACGAGCTTCATACGCACCGCGCAGGGTGGCGAATCCGTCCCGGAGGAAGCGGTCATAGTACGCCTCGATGGTGCCCAGCACATCGGCGGCGATTTTGGCCCGGTCCCATTCGCTTCCCGTGAGTGTAAAGCAAGAAGCCGCGGGATACGCCGGGGCCGCGGGAAGATCTTCGGCGCGCGCGTTCACGTTGATCCCGGTCCCCACCACCACAAAGGCGAGGCCCGAACCGGAGACCGACGACTCGGCCAGAATGCCCGCGATCTTTCCGCGTTCGCACACCACGTCGTTGGGCCACTTCACGCGCACATCGATGTCGAGCAGTTTGGAAAGCACCACCGAGATTGACATCGCGCTCACCAGCGTGACCGGCAGCGCGCCGCGCGCGTCGGAACCGGGTCGGAGAATCATCGACAGCATGAGATTGCGCTGCGGCGGGCTCGACCACACGCGCCCGCGCCGTCCGCGTCCCGCGCGCTGGTGGTCGGCGATCACCACCGTTCCTTCGGGTTCGCCATGGCGCGCGAGATCCAGGGCGATGTCGTTCGTCGATGTCACGTCGGGATGAAAATACATGCGCCGCCCCAGGCGCGCCGTGGCCAGGTGACGCTGCACGTCGGCGGGAAGGGGTCCACAGACGGGAGTGTTCATCGCAATGAAAGACTCATGGACGCGGCCGCCGCAGAATGCGTGATGGCCCCGACCGAGATGAAATCAACGCCGGCACGGGCGTAGTCGCGCACTGTTTCCAGCGTCACGCCGCCCGACACCTCGATCTCCGGACGGCGTCCGTGCGCGTCCTGGAACGCGCGCACCTGCGCCATCGCTTCCTCCACCTGCACGGGGGTGAAGTTGTCCAGCATGATGCGATGTACGGGCGCGTCGAGCATGCTTTTCAGAAAATCGATGGAGTCCACTTCCACCTCGATGAAGCGATCGCGGGGCACGCGCGCCAGCGTCTGCTTCAGGACGTCCACGCCGCCCAGCGCGCGCACGTGGTTGTCCTTGATCAGCACCATGGCATCGAGCGCGCGCCGGTGATTGTGCGCGCCGCCACAGCGCACGGCGTACTTGTCGAGGTCGCGCCACAACGGGATGGTCTTGCGGGTGTCGAGGATGACGGCCCCGGTTCCCCGGACTGCATCGACGTAGCGCGCCGCCAGCGTGGCCACGCCCGTCATGCGCTGGAGAAAGTTCAGCGCGGTACGCTCGGCCGCCAGTATCGACGCGGCGCGCCCGCTCACGCGGCAGATGACGGCGCCCGCACCGGCGTGATCGCCGTCCTGGTGCGCCGCCTCGAATGTGCAGGATGCGTCCACGCGGCCAAACACCTCGCGCGCCACCTCCACGCCGCATACGCGCACCGGCGCATCCACGGCGATCTCCCCCACGGCGGGACGGTCCCCCAGCGCCAGCAGCGCCACGGTGACGTCCGCGCGCGCGCCGTCTTCCTCCAGCGCGCCCTGCACCATGGCGCGCATGCGCGCGCCGTCCAGCGGTTCGATGTCCATCATTCCCCCGACCTTCCCCGGCGCCGGCCCGGCGTCGCACTCCTCGCCGCCGCCAGCTGCAGGCGGATTTCATCCAGACGGTCGCGCAGGCTGGCGGCCTTTTCAAAATTGAGCGCCTGCGCTTCCCGCAACATTTCGGCTTCGATGGCGGCCGCCAGCGCATCCGAGGGCGCGCCCGGGTCGAAGAGCACGTCGGCGCCGTCGCGCTGCCGTGCGTCCGCGACCGACGTCGCCAGCACCACTTCATTCAGCGACTTCACGATGCCGCGCGGCACGATACCGTGTTCTTCGTTGTAGGCCAGCTGCCGCTGGCGGCGGCGGTTGGTCTCGTCCATGGCGCGGCGCATCGAATCGGTGATCTGGTCCGCGTAGAAGATCACGCGCCCCGACACGTGGCGCGCCGCGCGGCCCGCGGTCTGTATCAGGCTGCGTTCACTGCGCAGGAACCCCTCCTTGTCCGCATCGCACACGGCGACCAGCGACACTTCCGGCAGATCCAGCCCCTCGCGCAGCAGGTTGATCCCCACGAGCACGTCGAATTCTCCCAGACGCAGCCCGCGCAGAATCTCCACGCGCTCCAGCGCGTCGATGTCCGAATGCAGATAGCGCACGCGGATGTCGAGCGACAGCAGATAGTCGGTGAGTTCCTCGGCCATGCGCTTGGTGAGCGTCGTCACCAGCACGCGCTCCCCCTGTTCCGTGCACACCCGGATCTCCTCCACCAGGTCGTCCACCTGCCCCGCGACCGGACGCACCTGAATCTCGGGATCCACCAGTCCGGTGGGACGGATCACCTGCTCGACCACTTCTCCGCCGGCACGGCGCAACTCGTAGTCGGCGGGGGTTGCGCTCACGTAGATGAAACGCGGCACCAGCTGGTTGAATTCGTCGAACTTCAGCGGCCGGTTGTCGAGCGCCGACGGCAGGCGGAACCCGTGCTCCACCAGCGTGAGTTTCCGCGACCGGTCGCCGTTGTACATTCCGCCCACCTGCGGAAGCGTGACATGCGACTCGTCGATCACGCACAGAAAATTCTGCGGAAAGAAATCGAGCAGGGTAAACGGGCGCTCGCCCGGTTTGCGGCCGGAGAGGTAGCGCGCATAGTTTTCGACGCCGCTGCAATAGCCCACCTCCTCGAGCATTTCGATATCGTAGAGGGTGCGCGACTCCAGGCGCTGGGCTTCGGCGACGCGTCCCTGCTCGCGCAGTTCGACCACCCGCGTGGCCAGCTCGTCGCGAATGCCGGCCACGGCGTTCTTCACCACGTGATCGGGCGTCACGAAATGTTTGGCGGGAAACAGGTTCAACTTCTCCAGGGAACGCACGCGCTTGCCCGTCAACGGGTCGACGATGGAGAGGGTTTCGATGCGGTCCCCGAAGAACTCGACGCGGATGGCTTCTTCCTCGTAGGCGGGGCGGATCTCCACCACTTCGCCACGCACCCGGAAGGTTCCGCGGGTAAAGGCCACGTCGTTGCGCAGGTACTGGATGTCCACCAGGTTGCGCAGAAAGTCCTCGCGGTCGTAACGGTCGCCGGCGTGCACCGCGATCATCATGGAGCGCACCAGCTCGGGCGACCCCAGCCCGTAGATGCACGACACACTCGACACCACCACCACGTCGTTGCGCGTCATGAGCGAACTGGTGGCGCGCACGCGCAGCCGGTCGATGTCGTCGTTGATCGACGCATCCTTGGCGATATAGGTGTTGGTGGACGGAACGAAGGCTTCCGGCTGGTAGTAATCGTAGTAGCTGACGAAATACTCGACCGCGTTGTTGGGAAAGAAGCCCTTGAATTCGCCGTAGAGCTGGGCGGCCAGGGTCTTGTTGTGCGAGATGACCAGCGTGGGCAGGCCGACCTCGGCGATCACGTTGGCGACGGTGAAGGTCTTGCCCGATCCGGTGACACCGAGCAGCACCTGGTCGCGCTTGTTCTCGTGCAACCCGTCCACCAGCGCCCGGATGGCCTGGGGCTGGTCGCCGGTTGCCTGATAGTGCGAAACGAGATCGAACCCACCGGACACGCGATCACCGCGACGCCACGGTCGCGTCCAACTCTGCAGCGGCGTTCCAGCCCACGGAGGCCGGCGCTTTCTGGCGTTCCCGGACCAGCAGGATGGCGAGCACGATGATGATGACGATGAGCACCGGGAGCACGACGCGGCGAATCCACGGCGGCGGCCCCAGGCGTTCCTCGTGCAGGCCGGCTTCCGTGTCCCACGACAGACCCGCGCCGGAGGCGGGTGTCGCCGTGCGCGAACCGATCATCGCCCACAGCCGGTTTCCGTCCAGTCCCAGGAACTCGGCGTAGGTACGCACGAACCCCTTGAGGTAGGTCTCGCTGGGAAACGCGCCGAAGTCGTCCGACTCCAGGGCATTCACGGTCTGCACGGATATCTTGGTCTCGCGGTTGACCTGTTCGACCGACAGCTTGCGCGCCTCGCGCGCGCCGCGCAGGATCTCGCCAACCGTCTTCCCTTCGGTGTTCACAGGCACCCCCTTCTCACCCGGTGCATTTGCACCATCAGACCATGCCTTTGTCGCGGCGTCAATCGTAACGCCGTCACGCGTCCGCCAGCAGTTTCAGGGACTCGAGCAGCTTGCCGCGCTCGAGCTCCAGGCGCGAACGCCGGTCGCGTTCGCGGGCCACCACTTCGGGTTTCGCCTTGGACACGAACCCGTCGTTGCCCAGTTTGCGGGTAACGTCGTCCAGGTCCTTCGCCACCTTTTCGACTTCCTTCTCGAGGCGCGCGCGCTCGGCATCCAGATCGACGAATTCCGCCAGCGGAACGATGACCTCGATATCGTCGATGGGCGTCGCGGCGCTCCCCCGATCCTTGACAACCTTCG
>DASRYI010000110.1:0-5386 GCA_035687255.1 Candidatus Krumholzibacteriia bacterium
TCGACGCACACCTGGTGGAAGAGGCGGCGGCCACGCCGGCGGCGCTGCTTCCCGTGGCGCTGGGGCGCAGCCGCGATGACGCCGAGCGCGAAATGCTGTATGGAGCGATTCTCGCGCTGCACCGCGACGTGCGCGAGGTGCTGCGACTGCTGCGCGACGGGTCCGCGACGGAGCCCGCGCGCGCGGCCGGCCCCTTCGACACCTTGCGCGAAGTGCACGCGCACGGACCGGCTGTGCCCGAGCGCAATCTGAGTCTGGATCAGTTGGAGCGCGCGGCGATTCGCGAGGCCCTGAACCGCTCCGCCGGCAACCGCCGCCGGGCGGCCGACTACCTGGGGATTTCCGAGCGCACGCTCTACCGCAAGATCAAGGAATACGGGCTGGCGTGAGGGCGGCGGACCCGATTTTCACGCTTCCGCCCGGGCGCTGCCAGGGCGTATACTTGTGCCTGGCTCCCCCTGTAACCATTTCATGAGTTGTTCGAACCCTCCCCGACCCCGTTGCCAAGGATGACCATGCGGATTCGCATCGCTGGACTGGCCCTGCTTCTGCCCCTGATCATCGTGACACCCGCCTCCGCCACGCGCCTGGCGGGTGAGTTCATGACGCTGGGTGCCGGGGCGCGCGCCCTGGGAATGGGCGCCGCCTTCGGTGCCGTGGCGGACGACGCCTCGGCGGTGTACTGGAATCCGGCGGGGATCGCGGGTATCCAGAAACGTCAGGCGCTGGCCATGCACGCCGAGCAGTTCGGCAACCTCGTCAACTACAACTTCGGTGCGTACGTGCAGCCGACACACCTGCTCGACCCCGAGCGCAAACCCGCGTTCGGGTTTTCGCTCATTCACCTGGGCGTGCCCGATCAGCCGGTCAACAACGACTGGAAGCCCGTGGACACCAATGGAGACGGCAACCCGGATTACTTCATCGCGCCGGACGGAACGCGGATTTACCCCGACGCCTACAACAGCGTGAAGAAGGAATCGGACAACAGCTTCGCGGCCCTGGGGACCTTCGCGCTCGAGACCAGCGCGGGCAGCATCGGGGGCAGTCTCAAACTGATCTATCAGAATGCGATCGCGGGCGAGTCGAGCATGGGGATTGGAATCGACCTCGGATACCTGCGACGCAACGTGCTTACGCAGAATCTCTCCGTGGGCGTGAAGCTCCAGGACGCCACCGGCACCTACCTCAGCTGGAGCACGGGCACCAACGAGTTCATCTATCCCATGCTCAAGCTGGGCACTGCCTACAAGATCGTGTCGGTAGGATTCAACGGTTCGGTGCTGGCAGCGGCGGACGCGGACATTTTCTTTGATGACCGCCGCGGTGCGTCGCAGTTCTGGGTGGAGACGTTCAGTGCGGATCTGCACCTGGGCCTCGAGCTCAGCTTCCAGGATCACGTCATGCTGCGCGGTGGACTGGATGGCGCGGGCGCCGAGAAGGGTATGAACGAAACCGCGGGGGCGGGCGTCTACTTCGGAATGTTCGGCCTCGACTACGCCTACCTGCACCACGACGCGTTCGACGCCACGCATCGCGTGTCCATTCTGGCCAGTTTCTAGGAAGCATCCACGCGGCGGGGAGCCGCGCTCACACGCCTACCGGAGTTCCGCCTCGACGTTCGCGCGCGGCGTCCATACTACCAGCACATCGCCGACGCGGATGTTCGAGCGCGACAGACCGTTCCACGACATCAGGTCGTGAATCGAAACGTTGTACTGCTTGCCGATGGAGTACAGCGTCTCGCCCCGCTGCACTACGTGCTTGCTCTTTTCGAAGCGGGTCTCATCGGCCACCGTCGCCGTCGTTGTACTCCGGGATTCGGCCTGCGCGTAGGACTCGGACACGTAGATCGCCAGCTTCTGCCCGGGATAGATGTGACGGCGGCGCGAGAGGTTGTTCCACGAGCGAATGCGCGAGACGCTGGTGTGATAGCGGTCGGCGATTTCGCTCAGCGTGTCGCCCTTGCGCACTACGTGCACCAGCTTCTTGTGACCCGACGGCACCGTGTATGACGCGGCGGCGCGCTGTGCGTAGCGTTCGAGCGCGGCACGATCGACGCCGTTGCTGGGGTTCATGTACTGTGGTTTCGAATTGGCCAGCGCCGGACTGGCGGTGACACCGGACACCGGAATCATCAGCATCTGGCCGATCTGGAGCATGCTCCGGCGTTTGAGATTGTTGGCATCGCGGATCGCCTCGACGGAAGTGCCGTAGTGGCTCGCGATACCGGAGAGCGTTTCGCCCTTCTTCACGCGGTGCTCGTTCCACGTCAGGCGGTCCTTGGCGGGCAGGTCGGCGAGCGCGGCCTCGCACGAGTCTCCCGCGCCCAGCGGCACCTTCACATGAATCTCCATGTTGGGTGGGGTGGCGCCGCGGCGGAACTGGGGATTGAGATCCTTGATGACGTCGGTGGTGGTGGACGCGGTGCGCGCCAGCACCTCGAGGTCGGTGGCCTCGGTGACGGTCACCAGGTCGTAGCTGATGGGTTCGACCTGCGGGATCGAGAACCCGTACTTCGCCGGGTCGCGCATGATGTAGAGCGCGGCCAGAAACTTGGGCACGTAGCGCTCGGTCTGCAGCGGCAGGTCGAGCTCCCAGAAATTCTCCGTCTTCTGACGCGCGATCTGGCGCGCCACGCGGAACTCACCGCAGTTGTAGGCGGCGAAGGCAAGATACCAGTCGCCCCAGATGTCGTAGAGATCCTTGAGATAGTTGCAGGCCGCGTAGGTGGACGCAATCACGTCGCAGCGTTCGTCGTACCACCAGTTGACGCGCAGGTTGTAGCGTTTGGCGGTTCCATTGATGAACTGCCACGGACCCACGGCGCGCGCACGGGATGTCGCCTTCATGGCGAAGCCGCTTTCGATGAACGCAATCACGATGAGTTCCTGGGGGAGATCCATCTCGTCCAGGATCCGCTGCACGGTGGGCCGGTGCAGCTGCATGCGATAAAGCGCGCGCTCGAAACGTTCGCGGCCCGGACCGGTGAAATAGGTGAGCCAGAAATCGATGCGCGAATTCTGCATGTCGGGGAAGATGCTGTTGGTCGCAAAGAAGGGACCGTCCGCCGTCGTCCCCAGGTCGGGCCAGCGTGAATTGGCAAGCGCCAGACTGTCTTCCACGGCGCTGTAGCTGTCGCCGTCGATCAGCGTGTCGGACTGCAGCGTGTCCAGGGCGCTCAATGCGTTGAGCAGATGCGCAAAACCGGGATCGTCCTCGGCGTGCGGATGCAGCCGGATGTAACTGTTGACGTCCTCGACCAGCGAGTCGCGCGTGGACACAAAGCCGGTGGAATCACCGGCCGCCTGGTACTGCTGGGCCTGTTCCAGTCGCTGGGAAAACTCGTCCACCGAACCGGTGGGGGATTCTTCCGCGGGTGCGACCGCGACGGCGGGTTCGAGTTTCTGGTGGTCCACATTGGACGCGCAGCCGGTCGCGGCCAGCGCGATGTAACCTGCCAGAATCAGGTACCCCGGGGAATATCGACGGATCAACGGGAAGCCTCCTGAGGCAAGCGAGGGTGCCGTAGCGAGAAGAACAGATCCTCGCCAATATGAGTGATGGTCAGAGCAATCGGCAAGCCAAAATCGGCGCGGAAACGCCACGACCTCATGGCGGCCTGCGAAACTGGTGGAAATCGCAGGGCTAAACCGGATAAAATAAGATAGTTGTAAACTTGTGCAGGGGACGACAGTGACACGCATCTACGACCGGGACTTCCGATACCTGCTCTCCCGGCTGCTCCCCCGGCACCGGCTTTCTCCCGGCCTGCGGCGGGATGTAGACCGGGCCCTCCAGGGAAACGCCGTCGCCGATCTGCGCCGACTCTCCGTTCGCGCGCTTGAGGCACTTTGCGACTCCGACTATTTCGAGCACGAGGGTACGTCGAGCGAAGACGGCAATGTCGTCCTCGCGTTCCGCCGCCCGCGCGGCGCCATGCGCCTGAGCGTTGCCGTGCCGCAGGCCGAGTGGAACACATGGAACGGCGTGGTGCCGGTTGCACCGTCCGTGACCGAAAGCAGCGAACCGCGGGCAGCGGCGCCGCCGTCGCCCGGACCCGTCTCAACGCCTTCACCCATTTCCATCCCGCCGGGCCGCAGTGTGATGGAGTTGCTTCCTGAAATAACGCGCTCGTTTGTGGTGACGGACGGGGCGGTTCCCGTTCTGGAGCGCCTCGACGGCCTGGTCGCGACGCTCGAGTCCTGGCTCGACTTCAGTGGCGGGCATCTCGAAATCCTCGAAGACACCATGGTGGTGGGGGGCGAAGAATGGGGCGAGCGGGTGCGGGTGGTGGCGGACGACAGTCTGCGCAAGAACGATCTCGTGCGCCGCGCAATCGAAACCGGAACGCGGCGTTTCGCGGACGGCGTCGCGCAACCGCCGTCGGCCGGAGCACCCGCGGGAGCGGTGCTGCACGGCGTGGCACCGATATTCATGTTCGGAAAGGTTGTGGGTGCGCTGCAGGCGCGTTTCACCGGCGAGGAACGGAAATCCGCCGATGCGCGCCTGGATGTTGCCGCCACCGTGGTACGCAACGCCATCGAGTTCAATCATCGCTTTGCGAATCTCACCTCGATCGATTCACTGACCGGCGTCTACAACCGGCGCTTTCTCGATCGCCAGCTCCCCGTGGAAATCGAGCGCGCCATGCGTTCCGGCGCGGCGTTGTCGATGCTGGTCATCGACGTGGATGACTTCAAGCGCATCAACGACGAACTCGGGCACAAGAAGGGCGACGAAGCGCTGGTCGCCATCACCGACATCATTCGCCGCAATCTCCGCAAGGTGGACATGCCGTTCCGTTACGGCGGCGAGGAAATCGTGATCCTGTTGCCGGGAACCCCGGAGTTCGAGGCGCTGCACACGGCGGAACGACTGCGCCGCGTCATCAGCCAGTATCGCGGCTTCAAGGATGCGCACGGCAAAGTTCGCGACATTTCCGTGAGTGTGGGCGTGGCGGTGTACCCCGACACCGCGCGCACCGGCGAACAGCTGTTCGCGCAGGCCGACGAAGCCATGTACCGCGCCAAGCAGCGCGGCAAGAACCAGGTGGTGCTATACTCAAAGAAATGACGCGCGGAGGGCCGCGCGTCCGGGGAGGTGGCGGTGGTGGTGTGGATCCTCACGCTTGCCGTGGCGGCCGGGGTGGCCCGGCGTCCGGTTCTCATTGCAATTCTTCTGACAGCGATTCTGGCCTGGTCTGTGGTGCGGCGCCGCTTGCGCCGGGAACTCGTTTTGATCGCCGGCGCATGCGCATGCATCGCATGGGGCATGTGGGCGGCACGCGACGATGAACTCGATCGCGCCGCCGTGCGCCGTGCGGCGGCCTCCGCGGGTGCGGCGCGCATCCCGCTGGACGGCGTGGTGTGCAGCTTCCCGCACA
>DASRYI010000111.1:0-5583 GCA_035687255.1 Candidatus Krumholzibacteriia bacterium
CTGTATGCGTCGGGCGGTTCGTCCGATGTCGTGTACACATACGCGTGGCATCCGGAAAATTCCGAGTGCGTCACGCGGACGGACAGCATTGCGCTTGCCCCGGCGGAAGAAAAAGAGCAGCACTATCCCGCCGGAATGGCACTGTCGTCCGACGGCCGTCACCTGTACGTCGCGGAAAACCTCAGCGATTCGTTGTGCGTTGTCGATCTCGCCACCCGGCGCGTGGTGCAACGCCTCGCGACCGGGCCGTATCCGTACGCCGTGGTGGCGACGGCGCGCCACCAGGTATTCGTATCGTCGTGGGGGGCCGACGACGTGGCGACATTCGATGTAGACAGCCTCGGTGTGCTGCGCGCGCGTCACCCCATCGATGCCGGGCGCCACCCGTCGGCGTTGATTGCCAACGCCACCGGTTCCCGGCTCTTCGCCGCATCGGCCAGCACCGATCGCGTCGCGGTCATCGACACGCGCTCCGGGCGTACGCTGCGCTGGCTCGAGGACGCGCCTCCCGGCAACGCCGACGAGGGGTGCACGCCCAATGCGCTCGCGTTGTCGCCCGACGGGCGGCGTCTCTTTGTCGCGGAAGCCGACGCCAACGCGGCCGCCGTGTTCAACCTCTCCGCCGAATCCTCCGGCGATTCACTGGCGACGGGCAATGACATGCTGGCCGGCCGCATTCCGGCGGAGTGGTACCCGACCGCCGTAATCGCGCAGAGCGACAGCCTGGTGGTCGTCAACGGCAAGGGTCGCGGGACTGCACCCAACCCGGCGTGGGGACAGCCGGGACAGAAGAACCGTGACCGGCACTTTTACACGCTGGGACAACTCAACGGAAGCGTTTCGCTGTTGCCGGCGGTGGACGGCGCGGCGCTCGGCGCGCTCTCGCAGCGTGTCACCGTCGCCAACGGATGGGATCGCACGGCCACCGCGCCCGCACACCGGTATCCCCCGTTCGAGCACGTGATCTACATCATCAAGGAGAACCGAACCTACGACCAGATACTCGGCGACCTGCCGCAGGCCGACGGCGACACCGCCCTCACGTTCTTTCCGCGCCGTGTCAGCCCCAATCATCACGCGCTGGCCGAACGTTTCGGGATTTTCGACCGCTTCTTTGTGAACTCCGAAGTGAGCTACCAGGGACATCCGTGGTCGACATCGGCGTACGTCACCGATTTCACGGAGAAGACCACAGACGATGTCTATCGCCGCGCACGCGCGGAGCACGACGACCCGCAGGACGCGGACGATCCGGCGGCGGGATATCTGTGGGACGCCGCCATCCGCAAAGGGATCACGCTGCGCAACTATGGCGAATTCAGCGAGGCCGTGACCGACGACAACGCCGGACGGGCGCGCACACGCGCCACCGTCGCCTCTCTCGAACCCTACACCAGCCCGGACTATCCGCCCTTCGACATGGCCATCACCGACCAGCACCGGGTGGACGTATGGAGCGCCGAGTTTGCCGCATACGCCGCCGCGGGCAACCTGCCCGCGCTCGAAATCATGCACCTGCCCGACGACCACACCTCGGGTGCGCGCAAGGGACTGCCCACGCCGCAGGCGGCGATGGCTGACAACGACCTCGCGCTGGGACGCATCGTCGACACTGTGTCGCATTCACGCTTCTGGAAGAACACCGTGATATTCGTGCTGGAAGACGACGCGCAGGACGGGCCCGACCACGTCGACTCGCATCGCTCGGTCATGCTGGTGATTTCCGCGTGGAACCGCGGCGGCGTTTTCCACCGCTTCGTGAACACCACCGACGTGCTCGCGACCATGGAGGAGATCCTCGGACTTGCACCGTTGTCGCATTTCGACAATTTCGGCCGCGCGCTGCGTGAAATATGGCGGGAGCATCCCGATCTCACACCCTACACCGCGCTGCCGGCCACCCACCCGCTCGACGAACTCAACGTCGCCAGCGGACCGGATGCCCGCGCGTCCGCACGCATGGACCTGACCCGCGAAGACCGCATCGACGACGAGGAATTCAATCGTATTCTATGGCGGACGATCAAGGGGACGCACAGGCCGTATCCCGGACCCATGCGTGCACCGGCGCTGGAGTATGCGCGCAGCCGCTAGACCTGGGAAGCGCGCGCTGCCGCGCTACTTCACCGGGCCCACCCGGCTGGCGTTCGAGCCGGCCCAGGATGGAAGCGACATGGCCGTTCCCTGACGGTCGCTGTACAGGGCCATGCCGCTCGATATGTTGCGCGAAACGGTCCAGTCAGTGACGGCGTTGTTGCGGAATTCGTACTCGTAGCACAACCAGTCGAGGCTGAGGTCGTCCATCAGCACGTAGGTCCAGACTTCCCGGTTGTCCTTCTGGGAAACCGACCGGGCGTCGGGAACACCCCACGACGCCAGCACCTCGTAGAGACTCATCCCCTTGACGACTTCGCCGCGGCGCACGTGGTCATTGTTGGGCCCCTCCGGAAACTGGCGCAAATAGTCTGCGCGCAGTTCATGGATGGCCTCGGTTTCCGTCCGCGATGGCGGTGCGGTTGCGCACGCCGAAAGGGATGCCGCGGCCGCGATGCCCAGACAGGTTGCAAGATACCGACGTCGAATGCGCCCGTGCATGGATGTCTCCTTGGTATGTATTCCCTGCGATTGCGCGCACTGGCTTGCGCGAACCTGGAATGCCTCGTCCCGGCCACGCGGCAATTCCGGTACGTGAGCACGTGCACAAAGTGGCCCAGATCGGGCCCGGCAGAGCTAATTTCTGGAGACGAAATGAAGGGCGCGGACGCCGGGAAATTCCAGCACGTCGTCCTGCCGGTAACGGGTTTCGATGGCGGAAAGCACGCGGCCGTCGGCGTCGTCCACCCACGGTCGTGCGCGCAGGTACCAGAACGAGGGACACGCGGAGTACAGGTCGGCCAGCTGGCGGTCCATCTGGCCGGCGGGTTCGCGATACACGTAGTGCAGCGGTGCGTCGGTGGTCTGGTAGTGCGCAACGATCTGCCACACCGTCGGCGCAAAGATGCATTCGCCCGGTCGCAGGCGTGCCTCCACGGCGTGCGTCGCGGCGCGCACGTCCTCCTTCTGGCGGGACGGCTCGACGTAGTAATTGCGCATGGCCAGCGCGCACGTCACCAGCACCAGCGCTCCGGCCCAGGCCGCGGCGCGGAAACGTCCGCGCGCACTCACGCCCGCCGCCACGGCAGTCAGGTACATGGGCAGGCCGATCAGGACGTAACGGGCGTTGAACGCTTTCGCGTTCTGCCAGTTGAGGAGCAGGGTCGCGGCCAGCGGTACACCCACGTAAAGCATCAATTCCGTGCCGCGCCACGCCCGCGCGCGGAACGCGCGTACCACGCCGGTCACGGCCAGGGTCCCGAACAACAGCGCGGTCCACGCAATCGCGGCACGGTGACGGCCCAGGGCGTCGTGCAGGTCACCGTGCAGTTCCCTGAGCGTCGGCCCCAGCGCGAATCCCACGCTGTAGGTATAGAACGCATACGGAACCGACTCCCACCGGAAGGTGGTGTCACCGCGCAGCCGCTGCGACTCGCTCAGTTCTCCCGGCACCACCGGCGTCGCGAGCTTTTCCAGGTCGACATAGGTGGTCAGGCGGTAGATCCAGGGCGAGGTGAGCACGACCACCATCGCCGTGATCATCGCCCAGCGCGCCAGTGCCCGTGAGCGCACCGGTGACTGCGACACATACACCACGGCCTGCACCGCAAACGCAAAGCACGCGGAAAAGTTGGAAAGCACGGCGGCGGCGGCGCAGACGGCAAATGCCGCCGCACGGCCAGGCGACCACCGTTCCAGCAGTCGATCGAGGAGGACACACGCGGCCAGCACGAAGAACACCACAAAGGCGTAGTTGCGCAGTTCCTGCGAGTAGAAGATGTGCAGCGGATTGACGGCCAGAAACAGCGCGGCCCACACGGCGGCACCGCCGCCGAACCTCGGCCTGACCCACGCATACAGGAGCGGCACCGACAGCGTTCCCGCCACGGCGCTGGGCAGGCGCAACCACGCGTCGTTTTCACTCACGGTGCGCATGAGCGCCACCACGAACGTGTGCAGGGGACCATGGATGTTGTGCAGCAGGAGCTGGCCCAGAGGATAGCCGGCCTTGGGGGTGGCGACGATGAGTGTCAGGATCTCGTCCACCCACAGACTCTGCGCGCCGAGGTGGATGAAGCGCAGCAGCGCGGCCAGGATGATCAGCCCGGCCAGGACGCGACGTTCCGACGCGCGTGTTATACTCCCGGTCACTTCTTTCACGTCGCTTCGCCGTGTTGAATCAACTCGAAGAACGCATTCACATCGGTCCCGCGGGCTGGGACTATCCCGACTGGGACGGCGTGTTCTATCCGCCACGCTCGCGCCGGTTCGACGCGCTCGCGTTCGTGGCATCGTACTTCACGCTGGTAGAAATCAACAGCACCTTCTATCGCGTGCCCCCTCCGCATCTCACACGTCGCTGGGCCGAGCGTGTCGCATCCCGTCCGCATTTCATGTTCACACTCAAGGCGCACCGGTCGCTGACGCACGAGGGCCGGAACACGGCGCCCACCGAACTTCCCGCGTTGCGCAATGCCATCGACCCGCTGGTGGACGCGAATCGCCTGGGCGCAGTGCTCCTGCAGTTCCCCTGGTCATTTCGTTTCGACGAAGACGCGCGCCGCGTCCTGTCGGCGCGTGTGCGCGACCTGCATCCCTACCCGCTGGCGGTGGAGGTGCGCCACGCCAGCTGGGAACAGCCGGACGCCGCGCAGTTTCTGGCGTCCCTGGATGTCACGGTGTGCGGCATCGACCAGCCGGTGATCGGTGAATCCATTCCGCCCTATCACTACCGCGCCGGGCCCGCCGGCACATACTTCCGCCTGCACGGAAGAAACTACCGCAACTGGTTTGCGGCCGGCGCCGGCCGCGATGCGCGCTACGATTATCTGTACTCGCCCGAGGAACTCTCGCCCTGGGCCGGCGTGATCCGCTCGGCGGCAGAAACCACGGCCGCCTACGTCGTGCTCAACAACCATTTTCGCGGCCAGGCGCCGGCCAACGCGTTTGAGCTGGCGTTCCAGCTCTTCGGCCGCAAACTTCCCGCGCCCGAACGGTTACGCCAGGCCATCCCCCGCCTCGCCGACAGCACGGTGGCAAGGACAGGAACCGAATCGGCTCCCGGACTCTTCGACGGATGAACGTCAGCGTAACGCGACCAGCACGGCCACAAGGATGACCATGGCGACGGCCGCGACCACGTAGGTGCGACGCGGCAGCGAACGCAGGCGTTCGCCGAACGATGCGGTGGCGCGGGGTTGGGTGGGCTCGTAGGGATTCTCGAGCGGGCTGTGGATGCCGTCAGGCTGGCCGAAGTCCAGTTTTTCGGTCTTGTTGAAACGGTGCAGACACAGTGAGCAGAACTTCGCCGAAACGTCCTCCTCCCACCCGCACCGCGGGCAGATGATGCCACTCGCGGTGGAACGGCGCTCAGGAGCCCGGCTGTGCTCACGACGCGCCTCCACCAGCGGTTCCGCAGGTTCCGGGACCACCGCCGGAACGGGTTCCACACATTCTTCGAGACGCGCTTCCCCGCCCAGCTCGACCAGA
>DASRYI010000112.1:0-2681 GCA_035687255.1 Candidatus Krumholzibacteriia bacterium
TACACGAAAACCAACCGAGATACTGAAGACATCCGGTGTTCCATCCATAAGAAGGAGTTCGTACGCCGAGAGCAACTCGAGCCACGACGACGTTGAAATCGCGCGGGTAAGTCCGGCCGCAAGTGACACCTGAGCGCGGACCGTGGACTCGTCGATCTCGAAGCGAGCATAATCGTCCAAACCACCGAAATACAGAACCTCTGTGAGCGCGAACGTCTTCACGTACGCGATCCCAACCCCTGCCTCGAGAAACGCGCCCAGCAACGAGACCACATTCTCCCGCTGATAGCGAACCGCCGGCGTCAGCGAGAGCTTCTCCACCTGCCCGGTGGATTTTTCCACGCTTACGACCGCGCCGGGCGGCACCAGCGTCGGGATCACCGGCGCTGATTGGTATGGCCAGTGCTCGATCCCGAAACGTGCACACACGCTGGTGGTCGTGTTCACCGCCCACAATCCCCGCACGCCCACGTTGTAACCGGAGCCCCAGTAGTCGGCGACGTCGTATTTGCCCGCGAAACCGGCATCCAGCTCGACGGATACGTGCTCGCTAACGTCTTCCTCTTGCGCGGCGGCGCTTCCCGGCCCCACCACCAGCGCGATGGCGGCTCCCCACACAAGACACTTCGCCCGACCCGTCTTCATCAATTGCGCAGCGGCTTGCCCTCCTTGAGCATGAATGCCATGCGGTCCTGCGTCTTCTTCTGGCCGCACAGCCTGAGGAACACCTCGCGCTCCAGCGCCAGCAGATAGTCCTCGGTCACCTTCGTGCCCGTGGCCAGTTCGCCGCCGCACAGGATGCGCGCGAGCTGGCCGCCGATGTATGCGTCGTACTCCGAGATGTACTTCCCTTCCTTCATATTATAGAGCGACGTCTGGATGGCCGCGATGCCGCTCTCGCCGGCCACGGGAACTTCACGCGTGCGATCGGGCGGCTGATAACCGCGGCGCGCCAGTGCCAGCGCGGTGGTCTTCGCGGCATGCAGCAGGCGGTCGGGATTCATCACCAGGGTGTCGCCGCTGCGCAGGAAGCGCAGCGCGAAGGCTTCTTCCGCGCTGGTTGAAACTTTTGCGAGCCCGATGGTCTCGAACGCGGCGCGCGCGAAGGGGAATACGTCGACGTCGTCCACCGCGGGCATGCCGTCGACGCTGCGCACAACCATTTCCTTGCATCCACCACCCGCGGGTATCAATCCCACACCCACTTCCACCAGGCCGATGTATGTCTCCGCGCTGGCCACCGCGTGCTGCGAGCCCAGCACCATCTCGCACCCGCCACCCAGCGCCAGGCCGAAGGGAGCGGCCACCACCGGCTTGCGGCAGTACTTGAGCGCCATCGTCGCCTTCTGGAACTGGCGCACCACCAGATCGATTTCGTCCCAGTTGCCTTCGCGCGCCTCGAGCAGCAACAACATCAGGTTGGCGCCCACCGAGAAGTTGCTTCCCTGGTTGCCCACCACCAGCGCCTCGAAGTTGGCTTCGGTTTCTTTCACACCCGCCATGACCATGGAGATGATGTCCTCGCCGATGGCGTTCATCTTGGAGTGGAACTCGAGACACAGCGCGCCGTCGCCGATATCGACGAGACTGGCGCCGGCGTTCTTCTTCACGACACGGCCCTGCGCCTTCAGTAACGCAAGGTCAATGACTGCCGGAAGCTCCTCGAGCGGTTCGAACGCCCCATGGTGGAAATGCGAGGCGCGAGCCCTGTCGTCCTTCGTGTAGAACGAGTGGGTCTCGTTCTTCAACACATCCTCGACTGCTAGAGGAATCGACATTCCCTCCGCGCGCATGCGTTCCACTGTCTTCTCCACGCCCACGGCGTCCCAGAGTTCGAACGGTCCCAGGTCCCACCCGAAGCCCCAGCGCATGGCGCGATCGATGCTCACCACGTCGCCGGAAATATCACCCAGCCGCGATGCGGCGTACAGAAACGTCTCCGAGAGGATTCGCCACAGGAAGGCGGCGGCGCGGTCCTTGCCGCCGATGAGCATGCGCACGCGTTCGCCCAGCCCCTCGGTGCTCTTTGCAATCTCGAGCGAGGGAAACTTTGCGCTCTGGCGCGGGCGGTACTGCAGCGTGGCCACGTCGAGCGTCTGAATCTCGGAGGGCGCGCCGGCGTGCTTCACCTTCTGATAGAAGCCCTTGCCGGTCTTGTCGCCCAGCATTCCGCCCGAGAGCATCTTCATCAGCAGGTCCGGCGCCTTGAAGTAGTCGCGCTTCTCGTCCCTGGTGGCACGGTCGTACACGGTGCTGGACGCGTGCACCATGATGTCGAGTCCCACGAGATCGAGCGTGCGGAAGGTGGCGCTCTTGGGCCGCCCGATGGCCCGGCCGGTGAGCGCGTCCACTTCCTCTACGGTGTAGCCGTCATCGAGCATGGCGCGAATCGCCGCCATCACCGTGAACGTGCCGATTCGGTTGGCGATGAAGTCCGGCGTGTCGCGGGCGACGACCACGCCCTTGCCCAGCACGGCGTCGCCGAATTCGCGCATGAACGCGAGCAGCGCCGGATCGGTGCCGGCGTGTGGCACCAGCTCGAGCAGATGGAGATAGCGCGGCGGATTGAAGAAGTGCGTGCCCAGGAACTGGCGGCGGAATTCGTGCGAGAAACCTTCGGCGATGTGGGCGAGCGGGATACCGCTGGTGTTGGTGGAGAGGATCGCGGTGGGGCAACGGAC
>DASRYI010000113.1:0-6432 GCA_035687255.1 Candidatus Krumholzibacteriia bacterium
TCCGGCGGCACCGCGGCCGGCGTGACCCGCACTTTTGCGCCCGCCACCATCACACTGGCAACCTCGAGACGATGCCCTCGCAGCGCCACCGGCCGCCACGTGACGGCCAGCGTATCCGCGGAGGCATCCACGGAACCGAACTGCGCCTCGACGCCGACCAGCGTAAAGCGGTGCGCTAGCGTTCCCGAAATCGACTGCGCGTGCGCGGGAAGATGGCGCTCGTTGGCAACGTGCAGCGCGACACGCGCCCCCGGGGCCGTGAACAGCACGAACGCGACCACAGCCAGCGCCAGCGCCAGCACACCACCCACCACGGCGAGCACAACTGCAAGAATGCGGCGTAGAAGCATCACAGGTCCGGTCCCATGGCGAAGTGGATACGCCAGTCGTTGTGGTGGATCGGGAAGGCAAGGTCGAGGCGGATGGGTCCCACCGGGGAATGCCAGCGCAGGCCGCTGCCCACACCCTGCTCCATGTGTCCCTCGCCGAGCGCGGAGAACGCGTTGCCCGCATCGTAGAAGCCGGCAACTCCGAACTTGCCGACCAGTCCCACTTCCACCTCGGCGGATGTCGTGAGCAGCACCTTGCCGCCGATTACCTGTCCGTTTTCGCCGCGCGGACCCAGCGCTTCATACTCGTAGCCGCGCACACTGTTATCGCCGCCTGCAAAGAAACGCACCGTGGGAGGCAGCGCGTGAAAATCGGGCGTGGCGGTTCTTCCCGCATCCACACGTGCAAGCAGCCGGACGCGCGGATTCAGCGAATGCACCGCTTTGGCCGAACCGGTAAATGACACGAATCGCTCCGAGGAAAAAATGTCGTCGGACGCGCCACGCACGCCGACGTCCAGCCGGTAACCGCGGCGGGGCGAGATGGGGTCGTCGGCGCGCTTGCGGCTGTATCTCAGGCCCGCGATGAAGAGGTCGGTGATGCCCGCGTCGGGGCCGACCGTGAAGTCTTCGTGCTCGTAGCTCAGTATGATCGATTCCAGCCATCCGAAACGCGGTTGCGAGCGCGTGGGACCGATGGCGAAACGATCCGTGGTGTACGCCACCGGATCGAGGCGCGCGGCGATAGCGGCGATGGTGTACTCGTGGGTCGCGGGATACAGCGACGGAATTACGTACGCCGCGTACATCGAGAGCTCCACCTCGGAGACGTTGGCGCGAAACGAATAGCGATGCCCGGTGCGGTTGAGGCGGCGGAATTCGGCGTTGAAGAGAATACGCGGGCCGGTGTCGGTGCCGTAGCCCACACCGACTTCGTAGCGTTGCGGACGCTGCATGGAAAGCTTCACCTCGATGGGAATCTCGGTGCCATCCGCCAGGTCGCGACGCGGCACCGCTTCCACCCGATTGAAATACGGGGTGCCGCCCAGAGCCGACTGAAAGGCCATCAGCTTGGAGTAGAGAAACGGGTCGCCCGGCTTGAACTTCACGTACGGGCGCAGCACGCGCTCGTCCACGCCCGTCGAATCGAACTGCACCGCGCCGAAGTGATACAACGGCCCGGTGTCGAGGGTGAGGTCGATGTCGGCGACATTCTGTTCGGTGAACAGGCGGATGGCGGACGACGTGAAGTCTGCGTCCAGGTAGCCGCTGTCGGCGGCGGCGCTGGCGAAGGCGCTCTTGGCGTGCGTGTAGAAGCGCTGGTCCAGGACGTCGCCCGGCTTCAGGGGAAACTCGGCCACCAGCTTTGGAAACGGATGGCGCGATTTGCCCTCGCCGGTGACCGCAACGTGCACATCGCGCACGCGCACCGGTTCGCCCAGCGTCACCCGGTAGCGCGCCTCGAAGCTCCCACCACCCCGGTCCTGGAGCGCGGCGTCAACCTGCGCCCGGTAGTAGCCGAAGGGCTCGACCGCTTTCTGGATTTCGAGGGGCGCGCGGTGGTGGAGCTGGGCCACGTCGGCGTCGGTGAGGCCCTTGCGCTTTTTCTCGCGGATGATCGAGAGCGTGACCTCGATGTTCTTGAGGATTTCCTTGTTGTCGACGCCCTCGATGCGCGTCTTGACGCTGGCGGCGTGGGCCGGGACAGCCGCAAACACCGCGGACAGGGCGATGGCGAGCACAACGCCTGGCCCCACCCTGCGGAGCATGAGGTTCGAGAAGGACTGTTTCATCGCGACAGCAGAACCGGCCGTCCAGGGGACACCCTTGAGCCTACATCATATTTGTTCCACTGTAACGCGATGGAAGCCGGCCGCCGGTTACGCCTCCTGCTCCTTGAACTCGCCCGCGACACGCATGAACACCGTCAGCACGATCACGGCAAGCACCATGTGCGCCGCTAGGACGTACCAGATGAACTCGGGCCGGCCGATATCGTTGTAATGACCGGAGAGTTTGGTGTACCAGATGCCGCTGAAAAATCCGCCGATGCAGGTCGCAAGGAAGTTGCTGCCCATGTAGAGCCCGGCTTTTTCCTTGGGGGCGATCCAGGTGATGTATTCCTGGATGCGCGGCGACGCCATCATCTCACCCAGCGCAAACAGGAAGATCCCCAGGAACACCAGCGCCGGCGCGCCTGTGCGCGCCAGTCCGATGATGAGGAAGCCCGCGCCGCCGATCAGGAGCCCCGCCAGAAACGCCGGCATCGCGCGCCAGCGCTCGACGGTGCGTGACACCGCCAGCTGCAGCACAATAATGACGAGGCCGGTATTGCCCACGGTCTCGCCCAGAATGCGGCGCACGCCGTGTTCGTCGGTGTGCGACAGGAATCCGGCGATGCCGGTGCCCAGCACCGACTTGAGGTTGAGATACAGCCGCGCGGTGTCGAGATTGCTGTCGATGTAAACCGCCGCCAGGTTGAAGAAGGCCCAGAACGGCAGCCAGAAGAAGAAGCCGAGCAGCACCAGGAAGGTGGCGAACTTGACGTCCGAGAGCGCCACCCCCATGTCACGGAACTTGCCGGCCAGTGTCGCGCCCTCGATCTCGCGCGGCGGTTCCTTGTAGAAGAAGAGGGTGACCAGCAACATGAGGACGATCGCCGCCGCCGCCGAGTAGAACGCGAGATTCCAGGAAATCGCGCGCAGGTGTCCCGCCACGATGGGACCGAAGGTGCCGCCGACGTTGACCATGGCGTAGAAGATACCGAAGCCCAGCGTCTTGTTGGTCGAATCCGAGGTGAGCCGCACCGTCCCCGAGATGAGCGGTTTGAAGATGCCGGCTGCCAGCGCGATGCTCAGCATCGTGAGTTTGATCTCGGTCAGCGAGTGCGCCACCTGCAGCAGGAGAATCGCCGGCAGATACGCCAGGTAGGACACGATCAGCAACTTCTTGAAGCCGAAGCGGTCCGCAAAGGTTCCCGAGAAGACCGGGATGCAGTAGCTCACGAACAGGAAAATGGCCTGAACAACTCCAAGCTCCGAGCGCTTGAAGCCCAGGTGCTCCATGTAAATGCCGAAGCCGAAGTAGATGCCGTAGTAGGCAAAGCGCTCCAGAACTTCGACGCAGTTGGCAACCCAGAAGACGGGTGGAAACGGCGTTCTCTTGTCCATGATCACCTCACGATAGGTAAACGTCGTGCAGCCCAGGCACCAGTGCCAGGCGGGAGAATAACACGTTCCGGCGCCGGGCGGTCAACGCCGGCTCTTGAGGATGTCGGCGACGATCCTCAGGTGATGCCGGTTGTGAATCCGGACGAATTTGAGCGCATCGTCGCGCTGAAGCGGGCCGAACACGGGATGTGTGATCCACGTACCGGCCGCCAGCCCGGTCGCGGACTCGATTTCACGCGCGGACTCTTCGAGCAACGCCAGCATTTCCGCGCGCGGTACCGAGGCGCTGGGCTGCGAGCGCTCATTGTTCTTTGCGCGCCCGCGCGGGATGCGCCCGCTCGTGAACACCGCGGTCTTTGCAAGCGACGAACGCGATGGCGGCGCGGGCGGGGTGGACGCGGCGAGTCCCTTCCCGATCAGGATCATGGTGAGCGCACAGTGGTGCACGTGCATGCCCACACTCCACTGCGAGACGCCGGGTGCGGACGCCTCCGCGTGCGCCAGCATGTGGCGCAGCTCGTCGAGTCTGTAGGCATCATGGGTCATATGCACTACTCCGCGAGAGCGAGCGCCCGCTCGAACTCGGAGAATGATTCGTCCTTCCCCTCGCTCCGACACCAGCGCCGGATTACATCCAGCGTGACCGCGTGCCGCTGCGCTTTCGCCACCGCCACAGCCTGGTCCAGCGAGCCACGATCATTCCAGAACATGAATCCCGCCAGCCGGTCCCGACACGAGTCCGTGGGACGGAGGATGTGAAGGATCATGTCGCGTTCGCGTAGCGTGTCCCATGACGCGATCAGCTCACGTCCAACAGCCAGCGGACCTTGAGGAAACTCAAGCACCAACGGGTTCGACGCGTGTTCATAATGGCTGCTCACGATGTGGTATCCCAACCGTTCGAGGATCGATGCGGCGTCGGCGTTCGCGGCGCGGAACGTAACGATCATGTCAATATCATGCGATTGATACGCCCGGGGCGCATACACGGTTGCGGCGCTCCCACCGGTCAGAACCGCTTCGATCCCGCCGCGATCAAGCGCAGTACAGACGACGAAAGCAACCTCGCGCAAACTGCTTCGCGACGTGATTTTCAAAGACGGGTCCCCGCGCGGTGCGGGCGCGAGCGACGACCCGACGCGGCGACGCGAAGAGCGGGTTCGGCTTCCGCCAACCTCAGGAGCAACTTCTTGAGTTCCCCATACGCAAAATAGCGCGGGTCGAGCGAAACGACGCGCGCCCGGCCGGATATGCGACTGGCAATGACTCCTTCACGGTCCAGCGCCGCCACGATGGTCTGAACCGAATACAGGGGCGCTTTCAGGACGCGCGCGAGTTCCGCGGGAAACGTCTCTCCGAGGAGGGCGATGGCAATAAGCACTTCGGTTCGGCGACGCGTGCCGAGCAGTTTGATCTGACGGGGTTGGGCCATGCAGATATATTACCAATAACAATTGGTAAGTCAACCAATAATTGTTGGTGTCGCAGCGGCCGTGCCGGCGCCCACCGTCGTATGGGGGCGCTAGGTATTGCCGTCGCTGCGGTAGAAACGCACCTCGGCCTTCTCCAGGGTGGCGAGGCCGGCGCCGATGGCATTGTCGATGTCGGCGAGAAAACGCTCCAGTTTGTCACGCGTATCCACGATCTCCACCACCATGGGAAGATCCTCGGAGAGTCGTTCGATCTTGGCGGTGTGGATGATCTTGCTGTTGGCCCCGAAGCCCATCACGCCGCGCACCACGGTGGCGCCCGCCAGACCGCGTGCCTTGGCCTCGGTGACGAGCCACTGATACAGCGGCTTGCCCGCGTGGCGGTCGTTTTCACCGATGAAGACACGCAACAGATATCCTTCTTGCGGGAGAGTCATGACTACCTCCAGATCGCAATCGCGAGCGCGCGGCCGGCCCACACCGCGACCAGACACAGCAGAAGACTCACGCCGGCGTTCAAGAACGCCTGCAGTTCCTGTCCGTCGCGCAGGAGATTCATGGTTTCATTGCCAAACGCGGAAAAGGTGGTGAAGCCACCGAGCAGACCGACAACCAGAAAGAGGCGCGTGTCGGGGCCGATCATGCCGCGCACATCGGCGAGATACGACAGTGCGCCGATGACAAAACATCCCAGCGCATTGACCGCCAGCGTGCCAAAGGGGAAAGAAACACTACCGGACAACGCCTGCGCCCACCCGCTGACGAGATAGCGCAACGCGGCGCCGACGAATCCCCCGAGCCCGATCCAGATGAGCTTCGCAGCCACGGCTTCACGCTAGCATGCGGTGGAGATTTGCGCCACCCGCCTCTTGGGACGATGACACCGGACCGGCAGCCGGTGTCGGCATTACGACGCACTCGGATCCATAACGCGCCCCAGAAACAGGATGGCGCCCGTGGCGTGGTCCCGGATGACGAAAATGAAGGGACGCACCGCGTCGAAATGCGGCGGAATACCGATCGTGAACGACATGCCCGTGCCCGCGGCGGCGAGCGTGCCGTACTCGTCGATGCCGATGAAGGCCCGGTGTCCCACCCAACCGATCCACGGAATACCGTCGTCGGTGCCGTCGATCCCCGAGAAGTCCGCGCCGGGTTGGAACGCCGAGGGCATACCCATGGCGGCAAGCGTCTGAGCGAGGTCGTATGTCGATTCGAATGAGAACTTCGGCATGGTCACAATGACATCGCGCGATCTTAGACCGGCCGCAATGCTGTCAACCCGGGCGGCGGACAAGGAGCGTTCGAACGCGCCGAAGGTTCCGGCATCGGGCACGATCACCAGCATCGACACCTCGTCGCCCTTGTAGGGAAGCGCCAACGCGGCGTAGCCGTCGCCTTCGTCGTAGGGAAAGCCCCCCTCCCCACTCATCATGGGAACGCTGATCTCGGTTTCGTCCATCCGCGTGAATACTCGGGGCCTGGTATAGGCGGGGTCGAACT
>DASRYI010000114.1:0-20985 GCA_035687255.1 Candidatus Krumholzibacteriia bacterium
CGCAGATCGAGACAATACCAGACACTCGTCTCATGATTTCTCCTTGGAAGGGGGCAGAGTCTTGCCAGTTGGACGTGCCAGCCCCCTGTTTGTCACAGAGAAAACGCGTCGCATCACGAATGAGAAATACCCGTTCCGGGCCAATCAGTCGTTCATGATTCAGGCAAGACGGGGAAACGGGCCCGAAGAGAATTCGTCAACGACAAATCACAGAAAATGAAGCCCGGCGAATACGCTGCGCGTAGGGTGTGCGAACGTTCGGCCGCGTGCCCGGTTGTCGAGGAATGCCGCGCCGCGGTCCCGGCGGTGTGGATGAGGCGGGCTGTGGCCAGAACGGTCGGGCAATGCCCGGGAAGGGTCGCGAATCCGGCACATTCTGCACAGCGCGACCCACACCGTCCGGGTTTGTTGCGTGCCGTGTGAACGCAGCCGTCAGGCCATGATATGATAGTAGCGCTGCAGTCACGTGCCTTGGTGAGAAGGCATGGCATTTCACTTTTGGGAAGGACGTCGCATGCGCCCCGTGCTCCGCTCTCTCAGCCTTCTTGCCCTGACGTGCGCGTTTGCGCCCCGCCTGGTTTTTGCGGGCGGCGCCATTACCTCCGGTACCATCGTTACCGGAACCCTCAGTAGTCCCGACTACTCGGAGTCGTGGACGTTCTCCGGCACCGCCGGTGACCGCATCATCATCGCCGCGGTCACGACCAGCGGACTGGTCAATACCAACATCATTCTGCATCCGCCCTTCCCGGGCATCGAGTATCAGGGAAGCAACGACCGCTTCGACTGGCAGCTGCTCCATACCGGCACCTATACCATCGAGATCCAGGATGTCGGGCTCAATGACGCCGGCACGTATTCGCTCGGATTTACCAACGTGACGGCGGGCCCGCTGACCAACGGATCGGATCTCGACGGGGGACCGATCACGTCCGCCGACGTGATCTCGGGAACCACCAGCGGGGTCGCGGACATCGATGCCTTCACATTCACCGCCTCCAACGGCGACCGCATCATGATGGACTGCGTCGCCACGTCGGGGGTGGGCTACAACACCGTGTTCTATCTCTATCCGCCCAACGGCGGCGCGCCGCTGATTTCGAACTTCGGCGACCAGTCCGACGTTCAGCTCACGAGCAGCGGCACGTGGACGATGGCAGTGGAAGACGCCGGCGACGATACCGCGGGGAGCTACATGCTCTCGCTGCTCAATATCACCTCGGGACCGCACAGCAGCGTGGCGGATCCCGACGGCGGCGCGATGGTGTCGGGAGAAATCTACACGGGGCAGTTCAACCAGGGTGTCGACCTCGACGCGTGGACGTTTACCGCAAACGCGGGTGACCGCATCATCGTGGGCGATCTGCCCACCGGCGGCGGGTCGCAGAACACGGTGGTCGCCATCTTTCCGCCCGGGGGCGGTGGCGCGGTGATGACGCAGTCCAACGACCGCTTCGACTTTCAGATTGCGCAGACCGGAACCTACACCATCGTCATCCAGGATTCCGGTCTGGACAACACCGGTGCGTACACGCTCGCGATTCTCAATGTCACCTCGGGACCGCATACCAGCGGCTCGGATCCGGACGGTGCGCCCATCGCGTCCACCGAGGTCACGGGCGGAACCACGAGCGGCGTGGCGGACTTCGATGCCTTTACTTTCACGGCGTCCGCCGGTGACCGCGTCATGATCGACTGCTTCGCCACGTCGGGAGCCGGGTACAACACCACCTTCTACGTGTATCCGCCCAACGGCGGACCGCCGGTCCTCTCGACGTTCAATGACATCGCGGACGTGCTGCTCAACGCGACCGGCACGTGGACCATCGTGGTGGAGGATGCAGGCGAGGACAACTCCGGAAGCTACGCGCTTTCGCTCCTGAACATCACCTCGGGTCCGCTGAACAGCGGCGCCGACCCCGATGGCGGCGCCATCGTCTCGGGCGACACCTACTCGGGACAGTTCAATCAGGGCGTCGATCTCGACGCGTGGACCTTTACCGCCAACGCGGGTGACCGCGTGATCATTCTGGATATTCCCACCGGCGGCGGGACGCAGGATCCAACCGTGAGCGTGTTTCCTCCCGGTGGGGGTTCGGCGGTGGCGATCAACTCCAACAATCGTTTCGATGTCTCCATTGCCCAGACCGGCACCTACACGCTCGTGTTCCAGGAATCCGGATTGAACGACACCGGGACCTATGCGGTTGCCATCCTGAACGTCACGTCGGGACCGTACACCAATCCCGGTGATCTCGACGGGGGAACGCTGGCGTCATCCGAAGTAACGGGCGGAACCACCGGTGCGATTGCGGACATGGATGCATTCACGTTTACGGGCAACAGCGGGGACCGCGTGCTGGTCGATTGTGTCGCCACCTCGGGTGTCGGTTACAACACCAGCATGTACCTGTACGGCCCGTCGGGGGCGAGCCTTCTGTCCAGCACCTTCGGTGATTTGATCGACGCGCAGCTCAACGCCACCGGCACGTGGACGGTTGTGGTGGAGGACGTGGGGGACGACACGCCCGGCACGTACTCAATGTCGATGCTCAACGTGACGGCCGGGCCCTTCACCAGTGGCAGCGATCCGGACGCGGGAACCATCGTGTCGGACCAGATCCGAACCGGGCAGATGCAACAGGGCGTGGACTTCGACGCCTGGCAGTTTACGGGATCGGCGAACGATCGCGTGATCATTGCCGGGGTTGCCACCGGCGGAGGTTCCAACAACACCCAGATGGCCGTCTATCCTCCGGGCGGTGGTGCCGCACTCACGACCAACTCCAACGACCGTTTCGATCTCAAGCTGGCGGCCAGCGGCACCTACACCATCGTGATGGAAGACCAGGGATTCAATGATACGGGCGGCTATGCGCTGTCGATGATGAACGTGACCGCCGGCCCGTACACCGACGGTGCCGACAGCAACGGCGGACCCATCGTGTCCAATCAGATCATCTCGGGTACGACCAGCGGAGCCGCCGACATGGATGCCTTTACCTTCGAGGGCACCAACGGTGACCGCCTGCTCATGAGTGCGGTCGCCACCGGCGGGACCGGGTACAACACCACCATCTACCTCTATCCGCCGCTGGGCGGCTCGGTGGTGACGTCGACGTTCGGGGACCGGCTCGAGTACAAGCTGAACGCGACCGGCACCTGGGTGGTCGTCATCGAGGACAACGCCGACGACACCGCGGGCAGCTACAACCTGTCGGTGCTGGACGCCAACTCTGGCCCCTTCAGCGACGCGGCCGATCCCGACGGCGGACCGATGCTGGTGGGACCGACCCTCGCAGGAACCATCGTGGCGCCCACGGACTTCGATGGATTCACCTTCACCGGCTACGCCGGCCAGAACGCCGCGATCAGCGCGGTGACCACGTCCGGTGCGATGAACACCTACATCTCGGTGTATCCGCCCGGCGGTGGCACGGCGTTGATGGCCACGACAACGGATAATTTCGTGGTTCCGCTTTCTCTCAACGGCACCTACACGGTGGTGGTGGAGGACCTGGGCCAGGACCAGACGGGAACGTATGGTGTGTCGGTATCGCTCTCGGGCGGTCCCACCGGCGTTGGCGACACACCGGCACTGCCGCTGGCGCTGCTACCGGCCTATCCGAGCCCCTTCAACGCGGTGACGCACCTGGATTACACGCTTCCCGCCGCGGCGCACGTGCAGATGCGCGTGTATGACGTGCGCGGTGCGCTGGTGCGGACGCTGGTGGATGGCAACCGGGGAGTGGGGATGGGTGGCGTGGTATGGGATGGTGCCGACGATCACGGCGTACAGGCTGCGAGCGGCGTGTACTACGTGCACTTCAACGCCGGCGGCGAAGTGCGCAAACAGAAGGTTGTGCTCGTCCGGTAAGCCGCGCTGTCGACCGGCGGCTACGGCTGCCGCCAGGAGTCAGGCGGTCCGCCCAGCATCGCGCCCGCGCGTGGCAGCAGCTTCTGCACGGGATGATTCGACAGGAGCTCCGTCGCTTCGCGCAATGTAAACCACTTGCGCTCACGCAGATCGGCTTCGTCCCAGTCATCCTCGTGCGCGATGACCTCCATCAGGTATACCGACACGCTCAGCGTGTTGCCGAGCTTCTCGTAGCGATACGTTCCGATGGGATCGCCGCACAGGCGTCCCAGCAGTCCTGCCTCCTCCCAGCTTTCCTTGAGAGCGGTCTTGCCGAGAGTGTCTCCGGGATCCACCGATCCTTTGGGCAGGCTCCAGGTGTCGGAGCCGCGCCGGCGGATCAGGCACACCTTGACGGTGCCCTTGCTGTGGCGGAAGGGAATGGTAGCGGCCTGCTCGGGACGAATACTGGACATCGATGAACCTCGCCTGGCTTTAGCCACCTGGTTGCGTCGGCCGGAGCGCCGGCCGGTGAAGTCCGTTCGTGTCTGCATAACCCGATCGCCTCGGTTCTGGCAAAGTAAAATTTGGTTAAAGCGTTTTCCACCGGTTGGACGTCGTGACTTCAAGCCGCACAACAACTTGTGGAGACGCAAGGGCGGGAGTGGCCCCACCGGGTGGACGGAAACCGGGGAGCCGGGTACCCGACGGGGTGTCGCGGGGGTGGCCGGAACGCCCCACCGCGGGCGGTATTTGCCAAAGGACTAAATAGTCTGTTATTTTGGGATTGGTCCGCTACGGGGTCGCACCAACCAATCTTATCATCATGAAAACAATTTCCATGGAACCCACGAAAAGCAGTCTCGAAATCGCTCGCGACGTTCCGCTCGTGCACATGCGAACGTACATGGCGCAGCTCAATCTCACCGACGACGACTTCGACTTCTACGGCAAGTTCACCGGCAAGATTCGTCTCGACTGGCTGGACAAACAGACCGATCGTCCCAACGGCAAACTTATTCTCGTCGCCGCCATGACACCGACCAGCAAAGGGGAGGGCAAGACGCTCACGACGGTGGGTATCGGTCAGGCGATCGGGAAGCTGGGCAAGCGGGGCATGATCGCACTGCGCGAACCATCGCTGGGCCCGGTCTTCGGCATGAAGGGTGGCGCCACCGGCGGTGGATACGCTCAGGTGCTGCCCATGGAAGACATCAACCTCCATTTCAACGGGGACATCCACGCCATCACCGCCGCGCACAACTTGCTGGCGGCGATGCTCGACAATCACATCTATCAGGGCAACGAGAAGCGCATCGACGTGACCAAAGTGCTCTGGCCGCGTGCGCTCGATATGAACGACCGCGCGCTGCGGCACATCGTGGTGGGGTTGGGAGGGTCCACCCACGGTGTTCCACGTGAGTCAGGCTTCATCATCACGGCGGCTTCCGAGGTAATGGCCATCGTGGCGCTGGCCAACAACCGCGAGGACCTCAAGCGCCGGCTGGGCGACATTGTGGTGGCGTACAACGTGGACGGTGAGGTCGTGACGGCGCGCGACATCGGCGCCGACCGTGCCATGGCGGTGGTGCTCAAGGACGCCATTCAGCCCAACCTGGTCCAGACCATCGAACACACGCCGGCGCTCGTGCACGCCGGGCCGTTCGCAAACATCGCCCACGGAACCAGCAGCGTGGTGGCGACGCGCACGGCGCTCAAGCTTGCCGACTATGTAGTCACGGAGTGCGGATTCGGATCCGACCTGGGTGGTGAGAAGTTCTTCGATATCGTGTGCCGGCAATCGGGACTGTGCCCGAACGCGCTGGTGATTGTTGCGACGACGCGCGCCATCAAACACCACGGCGGTGTGGCGGAGAAGCCCGCGGATCTTCTCGAGAGGGAGAATATGAAGGCGTTCGAGGCTGGTCTCGCCAATCTCGGCGCTCACGTGCGCGGGATGAAGAAGTTCGGCGTGCCCATTGTCGTGGCATTGAACCGTTATCCGTTCGACACCGAGAAGGAAATCACGGCGCTGCGCGGCTACTGTGAGTCGCTGGGAGTGCCATTCGCGCCGCACGAGGCGTTTGCGCGCGGCGGCAACGGGGCCACCGAGCTGGCGGAAATTGTCACGAAACTGGCGGATGGAAACGCGCGTCCCATGCCGGCGTTTCTCTATGACCTCGAGGCATCACTGTACGACAAGGTGAGAACCGTGGCGACCGAGATCTACGGAGCGAAGGACGTGTACTTCGAGCGCGAGGCGCGTCTCAAGATCGATCGCTTCGTAAAGCTGGGCTATGGAAAGTTGCCGGTGTGCATCGCCAAGACGCAGAGCTCGCTCACGGACAATGCGAAGGTGTTTGGCGCGCCGAAGAACTTCACCCTCACCGTTACCGACGTGCGCCTGTCGGCGGGCGCCGGCTTCATGGTGATCGTGTGCGGCGACATGATGCTCATGCCGGGGCTTCCCGCCGTGCCGGCGGCGGCGAAGATGGATATCGATCACGACGGCAACGTGAGCGGGCTCTTCTAGCCGCGCACCAGGCATCGTCCAGAACGCACGCAAGAACGCCCGCGATGACCTCGCGGGCGTTTTCACGTGGCGTGGTTTCCGACGCGGAAGTAGCAGATGGGACAGACGTTTCGCTCCGCGGGGGCGGGATAGGGTGCCTCCGCTCACCGTGGGCCTATGGTGGAGGCCGGGTGTTGGTGCTAGACTTTCCGTGGTTCACTCCGGAGGCCGTCCCATGAAACTCCGATTTGCTCCGCCGCTGGTGATTCTCTCCGCTCTTCTCATCCCCGTCCGTGCCCGTGCCCTGTGGACACCCAACGGTGTGCCGTTGTGCACCGCCGTTGCCGCCCAGCAATGGCCGGCCATCACCACCGACGGCGCCGCGGGTGCGATCGTGGCGTGGCACGACCGTCGCAACGGGACCGACAACAACATCTACGTGCAACGCGTCGACGCGCTGGGCGCGGTCAAGTGGGCGCCCGATGGCGTCCCACTGTGCACCGCCGCCGATGAGCAACTCTACCCGACCATCGTTTCCGACGGCGCTGGCGGCGCCATCGTGACGTGGTGGGATTATCGCAGTCACACCGAGTACGACATCTATGCGCAACGCATCAACGCGGCGGGGGTGGTGCAGTGGGCCCCCGACGGGGTCGCCCTGTGCACGGCTGCCAACGACCAGCTCTATCCCGTTCCCGCGACCGACGGCGTTGGCGGTGCAATTGTCGCGTGGCAGGATCTGCGCGGCGCGGACACCGATATCTACGCGCAACGGATCGACGCCGCCGGTGCAGTCCAGTGGACGCCCGACGGCGTCAAGATCTGTGTCGAGCCGTTCATTCAGTATGTGCCCGCGATTCTCTCCGACGGTGTGGGCGGTGCATTCATCACATGGGAGGATTTCCGTAACGACACCGACTACAACATCTACGGGCAGCACATCAATTCCCTGGGTGCTCCGCTCTGGACCAAGAACGGCGTATCGATTTGTGGAGCCGCGTACGACCAGGCCGCGCTCAGTATGGTGGCGGACGGCGGCAGCGGCTTCATCGTGGCGTGGGAGGACCTGCGGTCCAATACGGACTGGGACGTGTATGCGCAGCGTATGGACTCCGCCGGCAACCGGCAGTGGACGGCCAACGGGGTTGCCATCTGCACGGCCGCGGACAGTCAGGTGGATCCCACCATGGTTTCCGACGGTGCGGGTGGCGCCATCCTCACATGGGACGATCTGCGTAACACCACCACCGGCCGCGACATCTACGCGCAGAGGATCAACGCGACGGGCGCGGTGCAATGGACCACCGATGGGGTGCCGGTGTGCCAGGTCCGTGGCGTGCAGATCTACCCCGTTATCACGACCGACGGCGCGGGCGGTGCCATCCTCTCGTGGTGGGACGACCGCAACGCCATCAGCTACGACATCTTCGTGCAACGCCTCAATTCGCTGGGATCGGCGCAGTGGACCCCCAGCGGGGTGAACCTGTGCAGCGCTGTGGACTCGCAGCAGGGTGCCAAGATCGTTTCGGACAACGTCGGCGGCGCCATCGTGACGTGGCACGATCTTCGTAACGGAAACTGGGACATCTACGCGCAGCGCATCGGACCCGACGGAATGATTCCAACCTCCGTGCGCGACACGCCGACTCTCGACCGCGTGTCGTTGTCCGCCAACTCGCCCAATCCGTTCTCCGGCGAAACCTCGATGGTCCTCGATCTCTCGGCCGACGCCGCCGTGGAAGTGGATGTGTACGACGTGGCCGGGCGGCTCGTGCGGCGCGTGCAGCGCATCAGTGAAAGCGCGGGCCCCAATTACCTGAGTTTCGATGGGCGCGACGACGCCGGGCATCTGCTCCCGAGCGGCGTGTACTTCTACTCCGTGCGCGCACAGGGCGAAACGCACACACGCAAGCTTGTAATCAGCCGCTAGCGCGCACCCGGCGCTTGCGGGAACGTGCGTTTGCTCGATGCCAGCGGAGAAACCGCTGGACGACGGCGTCAACACACCAGATATTTCGGAGTGAAGCCTGCCAGCAGACCCCGCACGGAGGTACTGATGTGTCGTCGGGTGCCCGCCTCGCTGCTCTTCATCGGTAACGTTGTTCTTCTGACTGTCGTTCTCCTGTTCGTACGCACGCCAGTGGCTGGCGCCTGCGAAGTATGGGTGCCCCTCGCCAATCGCGTGGAGCGGTGCGGCCTGATTGTTACCGGACGCATTGTGGCCATTGAGCCCGGGAAATACTCGATGCAGTTGCCCGAAAGCAGGGCCACGTCGTGGGGAGAGAAGGCCGGCATCGAACGAATACGCCGGCTGGATCAGGCAACGCTCGTCGTGGACGGAGTTCTGAAGGGCGAGCCGGAATTTGTGCACGAGGAATTCACCGCCGACGGGGATACGGTGCGGTCGGTAGACCTCATTTTTGATGGACCGATTCAGCGTTCGGACGGCTTCTCGGAGGAGGTTTCGACGGACAGTCATACCCGCGCGGGAGAAGAGGGCGTCTGGTTTCTGGGGCCGGCCGAAGTGGATGGAGCCTACCGGGGAGCGTGCCGCGCATCACGGGACGACGTCGGGACTATTCGCGAATACATGCATACGCTCAATACCGCGTATGCAGGTTGGACGCCCGGTTTTGCACCCGACGGGTCAACCACGCTCGTGGTTTGTGGATCCGACTACAATACACATGCAGGTTCCATTGCCTGGGACGACGGCAGTGTGGTCCTGCTGGGAATGTACCGGGGTGACTTCTTCCTTGCGGGGCAGCGTCAGTTTACCTCGGCTGAATGGGACTATTTCATGGCGTGTCTCGACGCAGCCGGGAATGTCGTCTGGTGCCGTTCGCTGGGATGCGGAAGCAACATCTCGCTACAACTTGCTCGTGGCCTCGGCGACACGTTCCTGTTGATGGGGAGTCTGTACCGCGATTGCTCGGTGATGGGATCGCAGCTGCACTGTGCGGATGCGCCTGCCAGGGTGATCCTGTGCGTGTCGCGGGATGCTCGTCTTCTGTGGCGCCGGACGTTTATGGGAAGAGAAGGTCCGACGAACGAGCGTCGCGCACCCAACGGAGTGGAGGGAATCTGGGTTTCGCCGGAAAAGGATACCTACCGGGTCGCGGGTACGTTTTGCGGGGAGGTGACGTGTGGAGCCACCCGCATCCGGTCGATGATGGGCACTGACTGGTTCATTGGAACGCTCGCGGAGGACGGGCGCCTGATCGACCTGCGAGCCGTCTACGAGCCGGGAGACCAGCGGGCAAACCTGGCCCTGTGGAATCGGAACGGTCAAGTCGTCATGGCGGGTACATGTGGATGGAGAAGCGGCCGCCCACGGGGAGATCACCCCGCTGTTCTGGTCTCGTCAATCTCTCCGGACGACCACACAGCATGGGCGGACACGGTGAGTAGCCGGTGGTCGGACCGTTTCCTGAGCGGCGTCGTGGGGCCCGGCGGAATGGTCGTGGCTGCATTCGCGCGCACCAGCACGTCGAGCGCGCGCCTGATCTGCGGTGATACCGTGGAGGACAGGCCGGTGCCCGGCAGGGAAGCGCCCCGCATGTGTGCATGGAGTGCGAATGGAAAGCGACTGTGGGATATCGATGGGGGAGGCGATGTGATCACCTTCGGGGAAGACGGGAAGATCTACTGTGCGGGGAGCTATGGCAATGCCGGCACATCGGGCAATGTGACACCGTGGCTCCCACCGTCCGCAGGAGACCGCGATATCTTCATCGAATGCTATGACGCGGGTGGAAAACGAAAATGGTCGCGGCGTGACGGCGGGTTATGCGCGGAGTCCGTCACCGCCCTTCATTTGCTGCCGGGTCACCGCGCGATACTGGTGGGAACATTCGACGGCACGACGTATCTTGCGGGACATGTGATGAAACCCCAGGGTTGGAGCAGCGCATTTGTTCTGAACATGAAGCTGCCCACGGGAACTTCGCGCTGACACCGGCGAAACTGCGGCACGTGTTGAGAAACCGCCAGGGTGGCTACGAGTGGAGCGGGATCGGGAGCGGCGGAACCTGATGGTGGGAAGGACCAGGTTCCGCCCGGGGTGGGAGCCCCAGCTGAAGAGCCGTAATCCTACAACTTGCGATACTCGCTGTTTGTCACCATCACCGACAGCTGTCGTGCCGGAGAATCGATCGAGATCTTCGCCGGGTACGCAGTGTGACGATTCTTGATCGTCGCCATTTGCGCATTCAACGTGACGGCGTCCGTCGATTTGTCGAAAAACGTGTTCGCGGTAACGTTCGCGATCCGGCCGGTCGCCAGGTTCAGCATCACGGCTACACGATCACCGGGTTTCATGTAGTTCTTGAAGTCGAGCCTCACCTGCTTGCCGGGTTCCGTGACGGTCATGGTCATCTCGCCGTGCTCCTTGCAGTGTTGCAGGCGGTCCGGGTCGGGTGGCATGTAGGCGTTCATCAATTCCAGCGCCGCGCGCGCATCGGGTGCGAGGGGAGGCTGTTTCACGCTCTCCGCCTGTTCGCTTTTCGCCAGGTAGACATCGGCGCTGGCTCCATGCGGTGCAAGGGGGGTGCGGCGCAGATGCGCTTTCTCATCGAATCTGCAGATGCTGGTTTGCGACGCAGAACTCTGGCCGCTGGCGCGGACCACGGTGTTTTCGACCCAGTGATAGGACATGAGATCCTGCCGGTTCTGAATGAGGCATTCCAGCACGGTGTCGAAATGCCGGTCGGCCGCCGGGCGGGAGTCTGTGGATGGGGTAGGCGTCGGTGCGGGAACGGCGATGCGGTGTTCGGATTTGGTGCCCTCGGCGAGCACCGGTGCATGGATACTCACCAGCACGAGGCTCGTGCCGGCGGCGAACACCAGAAAAATGCGTCCTTTGCGCATCTCTCTCCTCCTTGAAGACGCCGCCGCTCTCCCTGCCCGGGATGACGGCCGGCCAACATTCGAAGAAACACGCCGGGCGCGAAAGAGTTCCGGAGTCACGCGGGATTCAGGCAGGCATTCCGCTCCCCCGCAAAAAAGAGGCCCGGCCACCGAGTTGGTCGGAACTCGGTGACCGGGCGCACTTGCCCTACTGCTGGAGCGGGCTTACTTCAGGAGCACCATCTTGCGCGTCAGTTGCGTTTGTCCCGCCACAAACCGCGCAAAGTAGATGCCGGACGCCACGGTTGAGCCGTGTTGGTCCCTGCCATCCCACAGGAAGGTGTGATATCCGGCGGGTTTGACGCCGGAGAACACCGTCTTCACCAGTTGTCCGTTGACGTTGTAGATCTTCAGGGTCACCGGCTGGTTGAACTTCGCCGGGATCCCGAATTCCAGATGCGTCTGCGGATTGAACGGGTTGGGATAGTTCTGCTTCAACTCGAGCTGCTCGGGAAGCATACGGCCCTCGGTCAGCGCTTCGTGGCCCGGATGGCTGGCAACGGCGATGGTCGCCGTCGACGCCAGCCAATCCAGTGCGCGTCCCAGAACCGCCGCTCTCCGCGCGGGCTCCTGGATGTAATACAGATTGAACGCGAAGTACACGGCCGAGTGCTGTGGTCCCACGTAGCGAACCGCCGCGAGGGAGTCCGGCCCGGTCGGGGCCAGCGGCCACAGCTTCGGATCCCAGTCCTTGCCCTCTTTCTGGAGCAGGGCACGGTAGTCGGTCTCGTTGCTCGACGGATCCGCCGCGGCACCGACACCGTTGTACTTGTACACGCCAATCGCTCCCGGATACGTGGTCGAGAGCTTGAGCTCGTCGGGATAACTACCCGAGATCACGAAGGTCTCGTCCGCGCCGATGGGATCGCCCGGGGTGCTCTTGAGCCGGAACCACGCCGGGTTGTCCTGTACGTACGCAGCACCGGTGTACTGCTCCATGAACGGACGCGCCGACGCTCCATACTCGAGGTCGCGACCCCAGAAGATCACCTGCTGCCGCAGGCCATCGTTCTGATCGAGGAACGCCGTGAGTGCCGCGATCTGCGTTGCGTCGAAGTACGAGCTCTCATCGATGATGATCGCCTGGTACGCGTTGAGCAACGCGAGCGGAGGCACGCCGCTGGCGTCCCAGTCCCACGTGTCATAGGTCCGTCCCAGGGCGGCAAAGGCGTCCTGGTAGAGCAGCGGATTGGTTTCCGCGGTTCCGCCGAAGACCACCAGGTAGTCACCCGAAGGCAGGATACCGAACTGATACGTGTCAGCGGGCGCGCCGGCAGGATCCTGCGAGCTGTTGGAGGCATTGTCGGTGGCGCCGAGGTACACCTTGATGCGCGTACCGCTGGCCTGTCCCGGAATCCCTCCGCTGTACTCGTTGGGGTTACCCGTCGGTGCCATGGCCACGGTGGAGTAGGAGACTCCATCGTTGGTGCTGTAGTGCAGGTTCACCGACGCGACGCCGGAAAGCGCGTCCACGACGGTGCACTTGACTGTGTATGGACCGGTAGTGTCGAACGTGCTCGACGGAATGGTGCGTGAGGCGAACGCCGGTCCGGCGGTGTCATCCACCGACTCGAGCAGAACGTCGTCCACGTACCAGCCCGGATACTGCACGCTCGAATCGCTGCCAAAGTGCCACCGAATCATCACCGACTGACCCTTGTAGGCGGTCATGTTGAAGGTGGCTTTCTGCCAGAACTTCTGGCCGTGTCCGCTGAAGCAGGGCTCACCGGGGATGCCCGCGTTGCCGGACGTGGCCGTCGCGTTGTACCCGATGTCGGGCGTGAGGATCGACCAGTTGGCACCGCCATCGGTGGAGATCTTCACGTTGCCGCCATCGTAATTGAGCTCGGTGTCGTACCACTGCCAGAAACTCAGCTGTGCGTACGCGTGGCTCGAAGGCACCACCAGCGGCGGTGTATTGAGCCGTGAGTTCGAGCTCGCCGAGTAGTTGCCACCCAGCTTCGTCGCCCACAGGTTCACGCCGGAGTGTGCATCCAGCGGACCGGTCGTGGGATCGCCCCACTCCCAGTCAGCGCCCGTATGAGCAAATCCGCCGTCATCGGCTTCGAAGTCAAAGGCGATGAAGTCGGTGATGGCAAACGAGTGGTAGCCGCTCGACGGATTGCGCGCGGTGTTGGGCACCGTCGCAATGTCGCGGGCCGTGATGAAGTAGTTGTAGACATCGCCGACGACCGATGGTCCCGGAATGTTCGCACCGTATTCATCACCGCCCAACGGCGTCATGGCCACGGTGGTGTTGGTGCCACCGTTCTTGTTGTACGTCAGCGATACACCCGCGGGGTCGACTCCGACGTTGTCCGTAATGGTCGCGTGCACCGCATACGGGCCGGCGAGATTCGCCGACGCCGACAACGGAGTATGCGCGATGACCGGCGGGACGTTGTCGGAAATGACGTGGAACGTGTGCCTCGTGGTGGGTGCACCGGCGGGGTCGTAACTGGTGGCCCCGTTGGTGTTGGCCGCCGAGAGGTAGTAGTTCACGGTGGTCCCGAACGGCTGCGCGGGAATACTGGCCGCGTATTCATCCGGGTTACCGGTGGCGGTCATCACGACCACCACGTCACTGGCGCCCACGTTGTACGTCAGCTTGACGCGTGAGGGATCCAGGTTGTCCGAGTAGACCAGCGCCTTGACCTCATACGGTATCGACGTGTCCTCGGTGTCGAGGAGCGGCGTGTGAGCAATGTCCGGAGCGTCCGTCCAGTTGATCACGCGGTCGACGATCGCCGCACGATGGGCGAGATCGGTGATGTACTCGAGGTTGAATGCGAAGTACACGGACCGGTAGGTGGGGCCGTTGTAGCGCATGGCCGCGGCTGCATCCAGACTGATGGGTGCATTCGCCATCACGCCGTCCCATTCCTTGTTGTCCTTGGTGTACTCGTCGCGGATCTCGCCGTAGTTCGTGGTCGCCCCACCGACGCCGGTGTAGCGGTACACGATCACACCGCCGGGATACGCACTGGAACGCTGCATCTCGTCCGGATATGAGCCGGTGATGGTGAAGGTCTCGCCCAATCCGATGGGATCGCCGGCCTCGCCGGTGATCTCAAAGTAGTTGGGGTTGTCCTGCACGTAGTCGGCACGCATGTACTGGGATATCCAGCCCCGCGTGGTCGACGAATAGCCCAGATCACGTCCGAGCAGGAAGATGCGCTTCTTGGCGCCCGGCGTCCCCGAATTCAGGAACGACGAGAGGCTGGTCTGATCGCTGGTGCTGATGCCGCTGCGTGCATCCAGAATGATCATCTGGTACAGCTCCATCTGCGCCGCGCTCAGTGCGCCCTGCGTCGGCTGGTTCCAGTAGTCCGCCTGGTGTCCGTTCGCCTCCAGCGCCGTCCGGTAGTCATTCACCGTCGCGCCGCCCGCCGAGTACACGATGACGAGCGTTGAAGCGCTGGGCAGGATGGAGAAGGCGTAGTGGGCGCCCGGCGCGCCGGCCGGATCGACGGTCAGGTTGCCGGCGTTGTCGCTGGCCTGCAGGTAGAACGTCAGTCGCGAGCCGGACGACTGCCCGGGAATGTCGCCACTCCACGAGTTGCCGCTGCCGTGTGTCATCGCGACCTGCATGTACGAGCCGCCATTGACGCTGTAGAACATGGAAACGCCCGCGACACCCGAGAAGAGGTCGGTCACGTCGGCGCTGACGGTGTACGGCCCGCTCGTGTTGAAAGAGCTGGCGGGAACCGCCACGTTGCTGATCGTCGGCGCGACGTCGTCCACGCTGCTCGAGCGCAGCCGCATGTCGTCGACGTACCAGCCGGAACGCTGCACGCTACCGTCGCTTCCCATGTGCAGGCGAATGATCACCTGCTGGCCCGCATAGGCCGACAGGTCGAAGATATCCTGCTGCCAGTATTCATGGACGTTGGTGAAGCACGGTTCACCGGGAATACCGGCGTTGGTGGTGCGGGCGGTTCCATCATAGCCGCGTCCCGGCGTAACCACCTGGAAGGTGGCGCCGCCGTCGGTCGAGACCTTGACGTTTCCGCCGTCGTACAGGTTTTCCATGTTGTACCAGTGCCACATGGAAAGCACCGCGTACGGACGATCCGCCGCAATCGTAATCGGAGGCAGATCCAGCTTGGCGTTGGCGCTGGCGGGATACGTGCCGCCCAGGACCGTCGCCCAGAGGTTCATCCCCGAGTGCGCTGCACCCGGACCGCTGGTCGGTGCACCCCATTCCCACACACCGCCGGAAGGCGTAAAGCCGCCGTCGTCACCCTCGAAGTCCCACACGAACTCCTCGACGATCGAGAAGTGGTAGTCTCCGGTTTCGGGTTCACGCGCGACGTTCCCGGAGTACGACTCGTCCATCGCAATGATGTGGTAGTCGAACTGGTCACCGACCTGCGTCGGGCCCGGGATCTCGCCGACATACGTGGGCGACTGGGGCATCATCTTCACGCGGTGCCAGAGGCCGCCGTTCTTGGAGTACACCAGATAGACGGCTTCCACACCGATGTTGTCCGTCACATCGGCTTCCACCACATACGGGCCGGTAAGATCGTTGGTATCGCGCAGGCGCGAATGAACGATCTGAGGCGGTGTCGTGTCTTTCGCCACCGAGAAATGGTGACGGTTGCCGGGCGCGCCCAGCGGATGCGTCGAGGTGTGACCCTCGGCGTCCGACGCCGTGAGGTAGTAGTCCACATCGGTGTCGATGGGCTGGGCCGGGATATCGGCCTGGTACTGGTCGGGAATTCCCGTCGGCGTGAGCGGCACTGACATATCCGCGCCACCATTCACGCTGTAGACGACCGCAAAGGTCGCGGGCGCCAGCGGGAAGAAGTCCGACGTGATGACAGCCGTCAGGTGGTAGGGATTCGACGTGTCTTCGGTATCACCCAGCGGCGTATGCACGATCTGGGGGAATCCCTGCAACCAGTCGAGGACGCGATCCATGACCACGGTGCGATCGGTTTCGTCCGCAATCGCTTCGAACCCGAACGCGAAATACACCAGACGGTACGGACCCTCGTAATTGAGAGCCGCGCTGCCCGAGCTGGTCACACCGTTGGAGGTCACAGTGTTGTGCGTGGCGCTGTTGCTGGTGACAACCGCGCCGGGCACCGTGCTGTCATAGAAGAACGACGTCTGCGCGGGTGCCAGCGGATCGATCTCGTCCGGATACGCCTGGTTGTTGGCGCCGCTGCCGCCCTGAATGGCCGCAGAAAGCCCCGCACCGACCTGGCTGGACGGGTTGCCGAGCACCGCGCCCAGCGCCACGTCGTCCTGCACGTAATGCGCGTGCAGATAGTTGGCGTAGAAGGCGTCGGCGTTGATGTCATAGCCGATGTCCTGGCCGCTGATGAACAGCCGGCCACCGCCGTCGAGATACGTCGCCAGCGCCGCCTCATCGGCCGGGGTGAGCGTCGTTGTGTAATCGTCGCCTGTCAGCCATACCACGGCCTCGAACAGCGCCATGTCGGCCGCCGACGGCGGAGTACTCACGGTCAGGAACGACCTGCCAGCCGCGGCAATCGCATCCTGATAGTAGGTCTCGTAGTTCTTGCCGGCATCATCATCCACCAGGAGCACCTGCGCCGGATCCAGCAGCAGGTCGACCGTGGTGGTGGCCGCTTCGTACACCATGACGTTGGTTCGCGTCGTCATGGGATACGGGAACGTGGGGTTGAACACGATGTCGTACGACCCGATGGGCAACACGATGCTGTATGCACCGGTTCCCGGATCCGTCGCCGATGTGAGCACCACCTGTCCCGCCAGCTTCACGCTGATCGAGGTGGCAATGCCCGCCAGGGTGTTCGAATCACGCACCGTTCCGGCGACCGTGCCGGACGGAAGCTGAGTCAGCGTCACGTCCAGTGTCGTCGACTGGTCCGCGTCCACCGTTGCCGAGGTTGTCTGCGTCTGATAACCAAAACGGCTGACTTCCACGGAATGGCCGCCGGCCACGAGCTGCAGCGTGTAATGGCCACTCGCATCCGAGTAGACCTTCTGCCCGGTATCGACGATACGCACCATGGCGCCGCTGACGGTTCCGCCAACGGAGCTGTAGATGGTGCCTTCCAGCGTTCCGACGCCGGCCAGCGCTGCGCTCACCGCCGCAAAGGCGTTGACGCGACCCCAACCGTAGTCGTTGTCGTCTCCCGGGTTACCCAGATCGAGGGCGGTCTGCTCCAGGATCTGTTTGATGCCATCCACTGAGATGCTCGGATTCGCCTGGCGAATCAGAGCGACCGTGCCCGACACGTGCGGCGCGGCCATGGAGGTTCCACTCCACGTGAAGCCCGCGCCCTGCCACTGCCAGTCACCGCCGGGAACAGACGAGTAAATCTGAACACCGGGAGCGGAGATGTCGGGCTTGATCCATGTGCCCAGCGGGGGATTCGTCCAGGTCACGGGACCGCGGCTCGAGAACGAGGCGATCACGTCGCCGGAATCCGTCGCGCCCACGCCGAACGCGCTGGGCACGTTGCCCGGGCTGCCGGTGGTCGACGCACCCGGACCGCTGTTGCCGATGGAGAAGCTGGGGAACGTGCCCAGCATGACCATGTTGTCGGTGGGCGCCACCATCTCGGAGAAGGTGCCGGTCGCACCGAGCGACATGTTTACAACCTGTGCGCCGTCGTCGGTCATGGGGTTGCCGTCGGGATCGACGATCCACTCCATGCCGCCCGCGACCTGCGCAAAGCTGCCACTACCGCCTGGAATCACGAGACCGTGAATCAGGTTCGCGCCCGGCGCCACGCCGATGGCGTAGCCACTGGCGCTGCCACCGATCATGGTGCCGGTGGTGTGGGTGCCGTGCTGGTCGGAGTCGTGCGGCATCGAACCGGGAACGATGTTCCCGTTGCCGTCGAACTCAGCCCAACCGCCTGGATAGTGCGGATCACCGGGGCTGTTGTTGATCATCTTGCCCGCGATGTCGGGATGGGCGATGTCGACGCCCGTGTCCAGGCCTCCGACACGCACACCTGCACCCGTAATACCGTAGGAACTCCACACCTGCTTGGCGCCGATGTGGGCGATGTTGTCCCACGGCTGGGTCTGAGTCACCGGCTCCGGACCGCCGCCCACCTTGGGAGGCGCGGTGACGGTGAAGTTGTCGAACATCTCCGTCACGTCCGCACGGAGCGAAATCTTCTCGAGGATGTCACGGGGCGCCTGGACCAGCACCATATTGTCGATCCAGAACGGCCGGACAACGCCGAGTTGCGATTTCACTGCCGGCGTGTTGAGGTAATTCAACAGCGACTTCTGGGACTGGTTGGCGTTGTCGCGCAACCGAATCATGACGCCCGAATGTCCCAGGTTCGCCGTGGGAGGCGGACCGACCTGACGCAGCTTTACGATCGCCGTAACCAGCTGGTCCGCCGTTGCCGCCTGTAACTGTTTCTCGAGTCCCGGAGCCACCGGGACACGCGCGTGTTCATTCTGCGCATACACCAACGGAGACGTTGGCATGAGGAGAGTGGCGCCAATGAACAGCGTAGCGATTATCGTCATGAGATTGATTCGACGCATGGCGTATCCCTCCTTCATCTCGTGGTGTAGGGCACTTGAACCAGATAAGAGACGAGATAATCCTCGTACTCACCGAATAGCTGCGCACCGTCCGGGCTCACGTCCGGATCGTCGTATGCCACCAGGGTGCGCACCCACATGTGGCGGATGTCCTTGCCGGAATTTCCGTACTTGGCCTGCATGGACAGGAATTCCTCTGACGTCACATCCGGGACACGGAATGACGTCAGGTACTCAACGATGATGTCGCTCTCGGTTGTCGGGAACTGATTGGCAACGTTGAACGACTTGACGATCATGCGCTCACTCTGCTTCCAGGTGTTGTCCTGGTTCCAGTCGACCCACAGCGAGAGTGTCAGGTCCTGCTGGAACTCGGCCTGCGTACGCTGCGACGCATCGATGATGCGGACCGTCCACAGCACCAGAGCCTTCTTGTTCGGCACGTAGTAGTTGCCGTGATTCAGGAAAACCACACCGTCGATCTGCACATTCGATGTGCCGAGGCACTCGAAGCTGTTCTCCATCATCTGGATGGTGGGGTAGCTCGAAGGTGCGGGTCCTTTATCCACGTAATGCGCAAAGCTGCCGCCGCCATTCGCCTTCTGCACGGTGCCGTCCGTGGTGTAGGCGCTGATATCCACGTCATCCGCGACATCCGGGTCGTAGAGATAGACATACTTGGTGGCGTGAGCGGCCGAAAACGAGGCGGCAAGCGCGACGGCGAAGACAAGAATCCTCGCCCGCCATCGGAAGCCATTCATGGTGTTCCTCCCGGGGACTGAAGGTTTAATGCGACAACAGATAAGACGCGGCCGGAAACGCTACATCAACACACGAAGCGCAAGCTTCGGATGCCGTACGGCGATCGGCGTTTGACAGTACGATTCGGACTCGAAAGCAACGGAGGGCGCGAAAGCACAGACGCGTGTCGCGATCGGGAGCCGGAGATCCGGCGGAGAAGGGACGATGCAGACGCAGGGATGAGCAGCATTGGCGCAGTGGTGATAGGCGCACTCGATTCGGTTTCGAGACGCATCCGGACCTTCGCCCGGATGTCACACTTGCCCTTGTGACGCCAAGCCAGATACTGCATGCGGTTTCTACCACACAGTGAACGTGGTGTCAACAGCCTGTTGTACAGAAACGGACCCGCGGCTACCGTCAGGACGAGGCAGCGGTGAACGATCGGGAATAGAAGACGGTGCGTCGCGCTTTCGACCGGTTGTACGGGACGGCCGTCCCGTAGCGCGGGACGGTTGACCCCTCCCGGCGTGCCCCCTATAATGACGGCGCACGACCGAGTGTCGTCGCCCGCGTTATCTACCGCCCGTCAGCCGGGCGGATTTTTCTGTGCGAACCATCACCAGCCGAAACGAGAAAGAAGTACATGCCGGTTACATTGGTTGTCGGGGGACAGTGGGGGGACGAGGGCAAGGCGAAGATCATCGACTACCTTGCCCGCGGAATGGACATCGTGGCTCGCTACCAGGGCGGAGCCAACGCAGGTCACACCGTGGTGGTGGACGGGGAACGCTTCGCCTTCCGCCAGGTGCCGTCGGGAATTCTCTATCCGCGAGTAACTTGCGTGCTGGGTGGGGGTATGGTCATCGACCCCCACGCTCTCGTCCGGGAAATCGATGAGATTGCGGCCCGCGGGATTGAGGTAACCAGGCGCATTCTCATCAGTGCCCAGGCGCACCTCGTGCTCCCGTACCATATTCTCCTCGATTGCGAATCCGAGGACCGCCGCGGCGAGGGCGGCATCGGCACCACGCGCAAGGGCATCTCGCCCGCGTATGCCGACAAGGCCCGGCGCGAGGGAATCCGTGCCGCGGATATTACGCGTAGCCCGAGGGATTTCCGCGGGCTGGTAGAAGCTCACGTCCGCGAGAACAACAAGATCCTCAAACTCCGGCGCGTAAAACCACTGTCACCGGCCGCGGTCGCGGACGATATGCTCAAGGTGCGCAAGCGACTCCTGCCCATGGTGACGGACACACGTCCGGTGTTGTGGAACGCTGTGGAGGAGAGGAAGAACGTGTTGTGTGAAGGCGCCCAGGGATCGCTGCTCGACATCGATCACGGCACCTATCCCTTTGTGACCTCGAGTTCGTGCACGGCGGGCGGCGCTGCTATCGGCACGGGACTTCCGCCGGCCGGTTTCGATTCCATCGTCGGCATCTTCAAGGCGTACTGC
>DASRYI010000115.1:0-1680 GCA_035687255.1 Candidatus Krumholzibacteriia bacterium
CGATGTCGCCGGCCACCGTATCCGCAACCTGGGTTTGGAACACTGGCAGGCGGGGGAAGACTGGGTGACGTGGGACGGTCGACGCGATGACGGCGCCGTAGCCGCGTCCGGCGTCTACTTCGTACGCATGCAGAGCGGCGCACACGCCATCACGACGCGCGTGGTCCGGCTCCACTGAAATTCTCCGAATTACAGGGCGCCCTCGAGCAGATAGATGTCGCCGGTGTCAGTATCCCGGGTGTAGATGACCTGCTTCGAATCGGGCGACCATCCGCCGTTGTGCACGTGCCACTCGCCGTGGCCGGCGGTGATGGCGTGTGGCTCTCCCACTGCACGCGGCAGACCACCCGGTGAGGCCGGCGGCGCCAGCGGCAGAATGAAGAGGTTCATGTTGGGATGACTCTGCGCGGAGCAGTAGCTGACCGATCGGCCATCGGGTGACACCCGTGGTTCACCGAAGGGCGCGTCCAGCAACAGCGCCGATTCTCCGGTTTCGACATTGGCGACACGCATCTGATTGCCCGCATCTTCGGTTGCGTATATCACGTACCCGGGATCCGGCATGAGGCTGAATTTGGACACGTTGTCGAGCACCTTGCGTTTGGTACCGTCTGATGGGTTGACGAAGAACAATGCTCGCTTTGGACCATCGCGCGAAATGATGGCAATCGACTTGCCGTCCGACGCCCATACCGGAGATTCATCCACGATCTCGTTCTCGCCGAGCATGCGCAGCGCACCGCCGTCAACAGTTGCAACCCACAGCCGGTTGGGACCATCCTGATTCGAGGCAAACGCCAGCTGGCGTCCATCGGGCGACCAGCTGGGGCCGAAGTCGTCCGCCTCACGGCTGGTCAACTGCCGCTCGTTTCCTGTCGCGCGATCGATGATGAAAAGCTCATCGTTTCCGGTGCGCGACGACATGTAGGCAATCTCTCTTCCATCGGGCGAGATCTGCGCATCGAAGTTGTCCTTGGTATTGAACGTCAGGCGTTTCTGTTCCTTGCCGTTCAGGTCCTGGATGTAGAGGTCGGTCTGGTGGCTGGACTTGTCGTAGAGAATGCGACCGTCCTTTGCAACTACGGGCGCCGTCGTATTTTCGAGCGGAAGAATCTCGCGCTTCTTCCCCGAGTGCTCGTCGACGATCCAGATGCCTCCACTGTCCCGGCCGTACACGATGCGACGTCCGTCCGGCGCCCACGCTGGCAACAGATAGGTTTCATTTTCGGTGGTAATTTCCTTCGACGCGCCGCCCGTGCGCGGCATGACGCGAATGCTGCACGTTGCTCCGGAGCTGCGCGCATAGACGAGTTGGTTGCCGTCGGGCGAAACGCTGGCAAAGAACTCCCCCTCTCCGTCACCGGCATCGGTCTTGAGTTTTTCCTCCACGCGAGACTCGAGATTGATGGTCCACAGAGCGGCCTGTCCGTCATCGCTCAGACGCATGAAATAGAGCTGCCTGCCGTCCGGAGTCCACGGATTGGTTCCCAGTGTGGCGTAGAGAAACGGTGACAGCGCCGCCCCGCCCGTGTCCGTCAACTTCTGTACCTGCCCACCGAGCGGCGGCACCAGATAGATTCCCGTGCGCCCCCCACGGCTGGACGCAAACGCAATCCAGCGATTGTCAGGCGACCAGCGTGGGTTCACATCGTCGGCGGGACTCTGCACCAGTGTGATGGG
>DASRYI010000116.1:0-5961 GCA_035687255.1 Candidatus Krumholzibacteriia bacterium
ACTTTCGCACAACCGGGGCCGACCCGTCCACGATCAAACGAGCAAAGTAGATGCCGGACGCGGCCGGATGCCCGGTATCGTCCCGGCCCGCCCAGCGGGCAACATACGTTCCCGGTGCGCGCGCCTCGTTGACGAGTGTAGCCACGCGAGCGCCGTTCACCGCATAGATGCGCAGCTCCACGCGTACGCCGGCCGCACCCGGTGTGCCGCCCACGACAAAGGGAATCTGCGTCGACGGGTTGAAGGGATTGGGATAGTTGGCGCCGAGATCCGTCTGGAAGTGGCGCGTCCCGCCGGCCGCCGACAGCGTGACGACGTTACGGTCCTCCTGGTTGCTCCACGCGCTGTACTGTCCCTCTGCATCCACCGCACGCACCCGGTAGCGCCATAGCCCCGTGCTGGGCGGCGTGTGGTCGTACACGGTATCCACCACCGTGCTCGCGATGGTGCTCACACTCTCGCAGGTCACCAGGGGACTGATGTTGTCGATGGTGATGCCGGTGCCGGTCAGAGACTGGTCGGTGATGTATGCAAACCGCAACAGCACCTCCTGGCCGAAGTATCCCGTCAGCGGAAACACCGCGTTCACCCAGCCACCGCTGCTGCCGGTAAAGCCGTTGCCGCGGTTGTTGCCGTTGGGGTTACTGGTGGTGGTGATGTTGCCCGCCACCGTCGTCCACAGTGTCCCGCCGTCGGTGCTGACGTCGACGTACCCGTAGTCGTAGTTGCTCTCGATGCTGTAGTTGATGTCGAAGCTCAGCGTGTCGCTCGCGGCATCCACGATCAGCGGGCGTTCCATCTGCAGCGTGTGCGTGATCTGGTTGCCGTCGCCCGCGTTGTAACCGCCCCCGCTCAGGCCGCCCGCCGTGTACACCCAGCCGTTGCTCACCCAGCCGGTGAGCGAGGGCGTGCACGTATCCACCGACAACGCCGGGTTCAGGCAGCCCTCCACCTCATACGAGACCACCGGGTTGGGATCGGCGGGAACATTGCCGCTCCACGTGATGCGATTGACGCCGTTGCCGTACGGGGCCTGGACCGCGTACTGCTGCGGCGTATACGGCCCCAGCACGCGGTAGGGATTGTCGGCGTACTTGAGGAGCGTCAGGTTCATGTTGAGCAGCAGGTCGAAGGTGGGCTGGATGTACGATTCCGCGGGGGCGAATCCGCCCTGCGCCGCGCTGTTGACCTCCGGCGTGAAGCCGAAGATGCGGTTCTTCTGCATGATCTCACCGTACGCCCAGTCGTCGGAGTCGCCGTTGGTGATGTAGATGGTGCCCAGCGCGGGATTGCCCACCGCGTAGCCGGTGCCCGCGGCGAGTTCGGCGCCCAGCGCGGCGAAGACGTTCTGATCGGGTGTGAACCCGCTGATGTAGCCCCACGGGTAGAGCAGCAGTTCGCCGTAGCTGTGATACGACAGCCAGCACGTGAAATGGCGCGCCGCACAGAAATCGCGTAGCGCCTGCATTTCCGGCTCGGAGAACGGGCCGGGTCCGCGATAAACCTCACTGGAGGTGCTGCTCGACGAACCGATGTTGTCGTACCCCCACTCGTACGAATAGTTGCGATTCAGATCGACGCCGTACGTGCCGTCGCCGTTGTTGCGCCGGTTCTTGCGCCACCAGTTGTTGGACGAACCGGAATGGTTGGCCTGAACGTACGCCAGCCCGTCGGGGTTCATGACGGGAATGATGAAGATCTCGCGCGTGTTCACATAGTTGGTGACCGTGGCGTCGGTTCCGTAGTTCTGCAGCAGGTAGGTGGCAAACTTCAGCGGAATCTCGACGCTCATCAGTTCGCGGGCATGATGGTCGCCCATGTACAGGACTTCGGGTTCGTCCTCGTCGACGTGCACGTTGTCGGAAATCTTGATGACGGTGATGTTGCGGTACGTCGGCCCGTAGGCATGGCCGATGTGGAAAGTGTCGGCCAGCGCCGGGTATGTGGCCACCAGATCTCCCAGCGCGGCTTCGGTCTCGTCATAGGTGTGGTACTGGCCCAGGTTGGCGTCGAGCACCTGGGCCCCGGGCATGGGGGCCAGGGTGTCCACCACCGGGCCCGTGGGGTAGGGGCGCGAACGCAGGTAGTCGAGGGCCGGTCCATCGGCTTCCATGTCCACCCCGTATTTCGTAAATGCAATGACACGAACCCCGTGGGCTTCCAGGTCCTGAATCTGCCGGGGCCCCTTGTAGGGCACGGTGACGACCGCGGCGCGGGCGGACGCGGCCACAAAGAGGAGCGTCAGGGCGCAGAATGTCCAGCTGAGGACCCGGGAAGCGCGTTCGGCCATAAGATTTCCTTCCGTTGGTTGGAGCCGATTCGTCATTATATAGGATATGAGACAGGGGAGACCCTCGAGATTTGCACCCGGGCAGGCTCAGAAACGAGGGGCATGGACAATCTGCTAAAGAAACAGCTCGCCGCCATCAAAGCCCGCGCCCGCATGTTGGCGGGACGCGCCAGTTCGGAAGAACAGGATATCGCGCAAGCCGACCGCGTTCCCAGGTCGGCGTCCGCCGTTTCGGCGCCGCTGGAGCAGCGATCCGCGTCGGCAGCGGTCAACGCGGATGCGAAGCCCGCCCATCCCAACCCGGTGATCGACGCCGCGTTGCGCTCCGGTGCCGTATCGCGCGGATCCGACATTCCCGTAACCCGCATGCGCCGCGGCCCGTGGTGGTGGCGCCGGCGCATGCTTCGCGACGAAGCGCCCGCGTACCACTCGCGCTTCGAGGCCGAGTTTCAGAACATGCGGGCGAGTGTGGTGACGGGCGATCCGGTTTCCATCGAGAGCGCACTACCGGGCGAAGTGCGGATGCTGGACGATTCCAACTACTACCTGGTGCAGTTCCGCGGGCCGGAGGTGGATCCCACGTCGACCAACGAGTCGGAACGGTTTGCACGTCTCAGCGACTGGCCGGAACCGGTGTCGCGCACCGTGCTGGCGCCGCGCCGCGCCCATGCGGATGTCATTCGTGCCGTCCACGAAGCGCCCGTGTCGCCCGAGCGCATACTCTTTCTGGACATTGAAACGGCGGGACTGTCCGCCAATACCTATCTGTTTCTGGTGGGGATGATGTACGCCAACCAGAACGGATTCCACGTGGAGCAGGTGTTTGCGCGCGACTACACCGAGGAAAAGGGCGTGCTGCAACACGTGCACGACACCATGGGACGCTTCGACACCCTGGTGACCTACAACGGCGCGACCTTCGACATTCCCTTCATTCGCACGCGCATGGCCGTACACCGCATTCCCGAGATGCCACCCATGGGATCGGTGGATCTGCTGCAGGCGTCGCGCCGCGTGTTTCGCGAAGTGCTGCCCAACTGCCGGCTGGTGACCGTGGAAGAACATCTGCGCGGCGCCGGCCGTGTGGACGACATCCCCAGCCGTTTCATCCCGCGCGCCTATCATGAGTTCGTGCACAGCAAGGACGCGCGCATCATGCGCAATGTGGCCTATCACAACCGCATGGATCTCTTCACCATGGCGGTGATCCTGAACCACCTCGCCGCCGGTGGCGCTCCGGCTACGCCCGGGTCCGGGTTGCCGGGTGATTCCACCTCGGCCACCGATGTCGCGAACTGAGCCCTCCAGCCATCCCGCCGACGACAGCACGGGTGTGTCCGCCGGCCGGCCGTCGCGCCGTGGCGTCACGCTGATTCCACGTGAGCACGGCGTCTACGCCGAAGTCGGCTTTCCCATTTTCACGGCGTTGTGGATTGGCCACTGGTCGCCCGGCGGAATCTGCTTCGCGATCGCCATCATCGCCGCGTTTCTCATGCACGAGCCGGTGCTGGTGTTGCTGGGCCGGCGGGGAGGGCGTGTCAAAACCAATCTGGGTTCGCAGGCGAAGCGCCAGCTGTTGCTGCTCGCGCCGGTGGTGCTGGCGTGCGGTCTGATCGGGTTGTGGCGCGCGGAGGCCGATGTGCGCCTTGCATTCCTCCTGCTGGTGCCGGTCACGGTGCCGCTGGCATTTCTGATCGTGACCAAACAGGAGAAGACATTTTTCGGTGAGAGTTTCGTCGCCCTGGTGTTGTCACTTGCATCCGTTCCCGTCACCATGGCCGGCGGTGCGGATCTGATCGTTGCCGTGGCGGCAGCGGCGGCATGGACGGCGGCGTTCGTGACGAGTACCGCCACCGTGCACGCCATCCTGACGAGATCCAAGCGGCACACCGATGTGCCCACCACCATCGTCGCAGCGCTGGCGTTGCTGGTCGCCGTGGGTGCGGTGGTGGCGTTCATGCTGGGCGGGCCGGTGCCGCTGCTGGCGCTGGTTCCCGCGCCGCTGGTGGCGTTCGGCGTCATCACGGCGCGTCTTCCCGTCCGGCGCTTGCGCACGCTGGGGTGGTGGCTGGTGGCGGGGAACTTCGCCACGGCCATTCTGCTCGTGGTCACGCTGGCCTAGACGCCGCGCACCTGGCGTGGACGCACGTCTAGTTCGTCCCGGGTAGTTTCATCTTCGCGGGATCGATTGTGTAGGTCCACGGATTACCGGCATTCTTCCAGCCGTTCTTCACGCGCTTTCCATAGTTCGAGCTGGCGGGATCCCTGTCGAGATCGCCTTCCATGCCGTCGACGATGCTGTAGACCCGGGTGAAGCCGGCCTGCGCCAGCGCGTTCACGGCCATCGCGCTGCGACCTCCGGAGCGGCACATCACCAGCAGGGTATCGGTGGGGCTGAACAACTCCTTCGCGCGCGCGAGAAAATCCGGGTTCGACTTCATGGGGAACCGCCTGGTGCTGTCATCCCACGCATACGTCTGCAGTTTGAAGGGAATGTTCCACGCCATCCGGGCGTGACCCACGAAGACGTACTCGTCGGGTGTGCGAACGTCGAGAATCCTGACCTTCGTGGAGTCGGCTTCCCACCGGGTGTAGGCCTGGGCGGCCGTGACGTAGAGACCGAGCGTGGTCTGCTTCTTTTCCGGGATCGCGGTTGATTTCTCCGCCTCCCCGGTCGCAACGACCGAGGCGGCCAGCAGGAGCATGGCCGCAAACAAGATGGATTTCATGCATGACCTCGGGGTGATGATGATGCGGCCGGTTCCCAGCATAAGACACGTCGGCCCGCCCTGAAAAGCTGTTTGCCCCGCCGCCATGCGGTTGCTACCATCCCGGGGCCGAACCCCGCTTTGCACCCGCACGTCCCGCCGGGACAGGATCACGATGGACGTCCGCAAGTTTCTGAAACATCTCGAGACCGCAGAGTGGTACGACGACCAGATGGTGCGCGTCGAGGAGCTGCCCGAGCGGCCCGCACGCTTCGCCTCGCTCACACCTCCGATCGTGCCGCGCGTGGCGTCGGTCATCGGTTCGGACGGCATCGCGAAGCTCTACACGCACCAGGCCGAAGCCATCGCGCACGCACGCGCCGGTGAGCATGTGGTGGTTGTCACCGGCACCGCCAGCGGCAAGACGCTGTGCTACAACGTGCCCGTCATCGAATCGATTCTCGAGGATTCCACCTCGTGCGCGCTCTATCTGTATCCCACCAAGGCGCTGGCGCAGGATCAGCTGCGCACACTGACGCGCTACCTGGACGCCGATGCGTCGCTGCCGGTGGTGTGCGGCACCTACGACGGCGACACGCCGCCCAATGCGCGCCGCAAGCTCAAGAACGACGCCAACATTCTGCTCACCAATCCCGACATGCTGCATTCGGGCATTCTGCCCAATCACGGCACGTGGGCGCGCTTTCTGGCCAAGCTCAAATACGTGGTGGTGGATGAGGTGCACACCTACCGCGGTACCTTCGGCTCCAATGTGGCGCACGTGCTGGGGCGCTTGAATCGCATCTGCGAACACTACGGCGCCAAGCCGATCTTCATCTGCTGCTCGGCCACCATTCGCAATCCGAAGGAGCTGGCCGAGCGTCTCACCGGCCGTGCCATGCATGTGGTCGACAACGACGGTTCTCCGCGCGGGCCCAAGGCGTTCGTCATCTGGAACCCGCC
>DASRYI010000117.1:0-2224 GCA_035687255.1 Candidatus Krumholzibacteriia bacterium
GTCGCCGACGTGTGGCACTGCCGGAGAGTGCATGCGTTGGCGTTTGCCAGAGGAGACAACCATGCCGAAGCAGAAAGACCTGAAGCGCCTCGTGCGCTCCCGCATGAAGAAAACGGGCGAATCCTACACCGCCGCCCGTGCTCACATTGCAAAGAAGAAAACAACCACCCGCGCCGCCTCATCGCGCGCCGCCGCCGGTGCGCCGGTTGCGGATTACGCCGCCATCGCCGGCATGACCGACAACGCCGTCGCGGCCAAGACCGGCCACACCTGGAAGGAATGGGTCGCGGCGCTGGATCGCGCCGGTGCCGTGACCCGGACGCACACGGCCATCGCAAAGCATCTGCGTGATGACCACGACCTTCCGGCATGGTGGGCGCAGATGGTGACCGTCGGCTATGAACGCATCCGTGGCCTGCGACAGCGCGGCCAGAAACGCAGCGGCGTGTGGGAAGTGTCGAAGAGCCGAACCTTCGCGGTACCCGTGAAGGAACTGTTCGCGGCGTGGAACACCGCGAAAACACGCGCAACGTGGCTGCCGGAGAAACTCACGGTACGCAGAGCGACGCCGCACCGGTCGATGCGCATCACCTGGCCCGACGGCACCCATGTGGAGCTGTCATTCCTGGACAAGGGCGGGAATTCACAGGTGAGCGTTCAGCACACCCGGGTGACATCGAAGGCGCAGGCCGACAACCTGAAGCAATTCTGGGCGGAGCGGTTGCGCGCGCTGAAGACGTTGCTCGAGGAGTAGTTGCCAGCGGGCGGGGCGGATCGCGAGGTCCGCCCCGCTCCCTTTTCTACGCGGTCTCGCTGAACTCCGGTTCCTCGGCGACGGCGACGATGCGCACCTTCGCGTGCGCCGAGTGCGCGTCGGGACGGCGGGAACCGGCCAGGCGGCGCAGGTCGATGGCGGTGCGCAGATCCTGAACATCCGCCGGCGACATGCGCTTGAGGTACACGCTCTGGGCGTCGTGCATCTCGTCAATATCGTTGAGGAAGCGTTTACGATCGCGGCGGTTGCGCAGGTCAATGCGCTCGTCGTTGGACCACGCAAACACGTAGTGGCCTTCCGAACCGCCCAGCTTCCACGGATACTCGGCGTCCACCTCTACAATGAGTCCGTGCCCCGTCGCCTCCACCAGCGGCGCGGTTCTCGCCAGGCTCTGAAAGAGACTGGCCTCCGCATCCATGGCGGCGGCGGAGATCACGCTCTCGGTGAGCCCGCGAAACGCCTGCACCTGCGGAAGCGACGAGAGTTCACGCAGCAACAGCACGCGGAAATCGTTCTGCACGATGGCGCGCGGTACCACGCACAGGCAGTTCTCCGAATCGAACGTGCTCATATGACCAAAGGCGCCCTTGCGAATTCCCAGCGCACACAAACGGACGACAGTGGGCAGTCCGTCCGCATGCTTCTTCAGCGTTTCCGCAAAAGTGCCACGGGGACGGAACGCGGCGCGTGCTTCTGCATACAGCTTTCGTCTTGCACGCTGCCCGCCGAAGAACCACGTTGCCGTGGTGTTTCGCAACGCATCCCGGAGAGCGGAGCGTCCGTCACGGGTCAGCCAGTTGTCGAATGCCGATGGTGTCAGAGGATGCCGCGTAACCTTGAACTCGCCGCGTTTCCATCCTAGCGTTCCCAATGCGTCCTCCTTCTCGGGCAATCATGCGTAACAACGCGCTCAGCACGTCGCGGGCACGTGCCCGCCGATGACTCAAGAGGACGAATGAGGTGCAAGCCTCACGCCACGCGTGGCGTCAGCCGCGGGAATGACGGAAGCGGAACTGGTAAAGCGCCACCGCCACCGCGATGGTGCACAGACCGATCCATGCGGCGCTGCGGTTGGATTCGATCTGAAACGCGCCGTAGATGATGGCGAGCTCGAGCAACACGAAAAGCAACGGAACCAGGGGATACACGGGAACGCGCACGGGACGGTCGGCCGCGGGCATCCGGCGACGCAGCACGATCACGGCCGCCCCGGTGAGCAGAAAGAAGACGGCGTCGACGATCACCACGCCGGTAAGCAGGCGGTCGATGGCGTTCTTCCCCGCGATTACCACCAGCGCGGCGGCCATCCCGCCCACCAGGCCGAGCGCGGCGACCGGCGTGGCGTAGCGCGGATGCGGCTTTCCGAACCGCGAAAAGAACCGCCCGTCGTGCGCCATGCCGTACAGCAATCGCGGTCCGGAGAGAATCTGCACGTTGAGAACGCCGAAC
>DASRYI010000118.1:0-7390 GCA_035687255.1 Candidatus Krumholzibacteriia bacterium
CACGCACCGGCATGTGCCTCTTCCTGCAGGGGTATGTCCTTCTTCACGATGTGAACGCCGATCTTCTCCAGGAAGGTATATGGCGGCTCCCCGCCGATCCGCACCACCACCACGTCGTTGGGAACCACTTCGCGGCGGCCCATCACGTCGAGAGTCACCTCGCCCTCACGGATCTCGCGCACTTCGCTGTTGAGCACGATACGCAGCGTCCCGCGTTTCACGGCGTCGTCCAGCTTGGCGCGGTTGCGCTCCTTGACGCGCGCAAAGGTCTCGCCGCGATAGCTCAGAACCACGGTCGTGCCGGGCTGGCGCGACAATCCCACCGCCGACTCCGCCGCGCTGTCGCCGCCCCCCACCACCATCATGCGCTGGCCGGCAAACGAATCCATGTCGGCCACGTCGTAGATCACCTTGCCCAGTTCTTCGCCGGGAACGCCCAGACGGCGCGGGTTGCCACGCCGTCCCATGGCGAGCACCACGCGGCGCGCACGAAACACCGCCTCGCTCGTCTCCACCCTGAGCACACCGTCGGCCCGGGACACGTGCGTCACGCGATGGCCGGTGCGAACTTCCAGCCCGCTGCGCTCGATGATCGACTCCCACACCTGCAGCAGCTGTTCCTTGGTCGCATCCGACACCCACAGGTCGCCGTACAGGGGAACCGCCACCGGCTCGGCGAGAAGAAACTTGGCGCGCGGGTACTTGCGAATGGTGTCCGCCAGAGTTCCCTGCTCGAGCACCAGATAGCGGAGATGATGGCGCAGCGCTTCGAGACCGGCCGAGATACCGGCGGGGCCGCTTCCCACCACGATCACATCGTAGACGTCGTTCCCGCCGCGACCGGCGCCACCCGCGACTTCCGTGGATTTCGTGCGTCCGCCCAGTTCGCCGGCGATATGCTCGACCGCCACCTTGGCTTCATTGATGGCGTTCTTGATGAGACCGCGTCCCCCCAGCTCGCCCACCACGTACACGCCCCCCACGTTGCTTTCGAAGTCGGTGTCCACCAGCGGAACTTCCACGCGATGCACGGAAGCGCCCGTGGCCAGCACGATGCCGCCGACCGGGCACGCTTCGACGCACTTGCCGTGTCCCTTGCACAGCGACTTTTCCACGGTGGCGAGCTTGCCCGCCATCTTGATGGCGCCCGGCTCGGGACACGCGGGCACACACGCGCCGCACCCCACGCACAGGTCGGCGCGCACCACCGCATGCGGACGCTCGCTACTTCCGGCGGACGCGGCGTCTTCGACCACGGTCTTCGCCTTCACCACTTCGTAGAGTTGCATGGGAATCTGACAACGCGGACAACGCGCGGCACCCGCCGGCACGGCGCTGCTGCAACGCGGACATTTGGTCGTGGGGGTGTCGGCGCTGCGCCGGCGGACATGCCAGCGCATGAACAACCCGGTGAGCACGATGAAAATGAGACTCGTGAGCCACATCATGGCGACGATCTCCTAGAACCAGGTGGCTCCCATGGCGATCACGACGACGACGTGGATGGTAACCGCAATGACGGCCGTGATGGCAACCGGAAGGTGCGCGGCGTGCCAGTGCTTGAAGATGGACTGCGTGGCGTTGAGCAAGCGGGCCTGCTGTCCCAGCGACATCTGCCGCCGCGCAAGACCGATCATCTCGTCGAGTCGCTTCGCGTCGACGCGGCCCTTTGCGTTCACGCGTGCGCGCAGACGGCGCACCGCCTGTCCGCGCGCCAGGTCATCGCGCGCCATCAGGACGAAGGCCCGCCAGACACCCACGCCTGCGGGTGCGGTCTCGACGTGAAGAACTTCCTGGAGTTCCATCACCGATATGCCGGTGGCTTCGGCCAGCTCTCCCAGCAGCGCGCGCTGCTGCGCCGCCACTTCACCCAGGCCCAGCTCGACACCGCTGCGGCTGCGCGGAATGCGCACATACAGATAGCGGCCGACGATGCCGCTGGCGCACACGATCAACATGGCGATGTATCCCAGGCCGATCACGCCGCCGAAACGGAAGCCGGCGTGAATGGCTCCGATCAGCGGCAGCATCATGCCCACGCCGATGTGGACGTCGAGCCATCTGGGAACCGGACCCGCCCACGACGCCTTGCGAAAACGCTTGCGCATGGGAAACAACCACATGAACAGAAACCCGACGAATGTGATGATACCGGCCGTCTGCCCCACATACCCGGAGGGACGGAACCAGACGTGCAGCGGGTGCCGCAGGCGTTCCGCCGTCGAGCTCAGGTAATACGGCGTCCCGATCGCCGCCACCGCGAGCAGCAGCAGTGTGGGAATGAGAATGACGCGGCCCGGTCCGGCGCCACGATTTGCGCGGGGTGCCGGCGCACGCGCCGGCGTGGGTTTGGAAGCGGCAACCGCCATTGTGCTTTCTTTTCCGGGGCGCGGCCCAAATAGAGGAAGAGTCTGGAACTATTGTTCCTTGATACCGTCAGGGGTGGGAGGTCGCAATGTCCGTGCCGCGATACGACTTGCGGCAGCCAGGAAACATCGCGTCCGTGTGAGGGACATGGCGCCGTCATGAACCATGACGGCGCCACGCACCTTATGTGTCAAGCTAGCACTCGCCGCGTTGCGGCGAAAGCTCTAATGCATACCGCTTCCGCCCGACAACTCCTTGGCGAGATCCCCCACTACCTGCTTCGCATCCCCGAAGAGCATGAAGGTCTTGTCCGCGAAGTACAGTTCGTTGTCGATGCCGGCGAACCCGGGTCGCTTGCTTCGCTTGATGGCGAACACCGTGCGCGCCTTGTCGGCGTCGATGATGGGCATTCCGTAGATCGGGCTGGTTTTGTCGTGTCGCGCCGCGGGATTGACGACGTCATTGGCACCGATCACCAGCGCCACGTCGCACTGCGGCATGTCGGGATTGATTTCATCCATCTCGACGAGGTCGGCGTAGGGCACGTCCGCCTCGGCCAGCAGCACGTTCATGTGCCCCGGCATGCGTCCGGCAACGGGATGGATGGCGTATTTGACGGTGATGCCGCGCTTGTGCAGCTGGTCGGCGAGCTCGCGTACACGGTGTTGCGCCTGCGCCACCGCCATGCCGTAGCCCGGAATAATGACGACGAGCTGCGCCTGTTCCAACACCTGCGCCGCGCCCTCGATCGTCTCCGACTTGTACACCTTCTGCTCGCCGCCCTCCTTGGCCTGCTGCACCTGTCCGAACGCACCGAAGAGCACGTTGGTGAAGGAGCGGTTCATCGCCTTGCACATGATAATGGAAAGAATCAAACCGCTGGAGCCGTCGAGAGCGCCTGCCGTGATGAGCAGCTTGTTGTCGAGCACGAAGCCCATCGCGACCGCGGAGAGACCCGCGTACGAATTCAGGATCGAAATCACCGTGGGCATATCGGCGCCACCGATGGGGATGATCAGCATGACGCCGAAGATCAGCGACATCACGATGATGGCCGGGAACATCCAGATGGGCGCCCCGGTGGGATCGAAGATCAGGAACGCGCCGAAGATCACGGCCAGGATCAGCAACCCGATGTTCACGACGTTCTGCCCCGGATAGGTGACGGGCCGCTGCGGGATCCACTTGACCTCCTGCAGCTTTCCCGCCGCCATCAGCGAGCCGGTGAGAGTCAGGAACCCGAGGATGATTTCCGCGATGATGGCAATCATGCGGAAGTTGGTGAGCATCTCCGGCTCATGACGCAGCCACAGGTAGAACTTGGCCGTGCCCACCAGTCCGGCCGCCATACCGCCGAACGCGTGCGAGAGCGCGGTTCGCTGTGGCACCGCGGTCAGCGGAACCAGGGAGAGCGGAATGCCGACCGCGAAACCGGCGAGAATCGCCAGAACAATCCACCAGTGGTGGATGACCTGGGGCTCGATCCACGTCGCCACCACGGCGATGGTCATGCCGAGGGTCCCGACCATCACACCGCGACGGGCGGTGCGCGGGTGGTTCATGAAGTGAAGGGCAAAGACAAACAGGACAGTCGCCGCCAGGTAGGCAGCCTGAACGATCGCATACATCATTTCTTCTGCCCCTCCTTCGGCTCCTGCTTGAACATCTTGAGCATGCGGTCCGTGATGAGGAAGCCGCTCACGATGTTGGTCATGGAAGCAAAGAGGGCAACCGCGCCCAGGATGCGGATGTCCGTGGGATAGTCGGACCCGGTAACGATGATCGAGCCCACCACCGCGATGGCCGAAATGGCGTTGGTGATGGACATGAGCGGCGTGTGCAGAAGACGCGACACGCGCGCGATAACACCGATACCGATGAAGGTCGAAAGGGCAAAGACGAACAACAATGGCCAGTAGTCGACCGCCCCGGGATTTCCGTGAGCGGCTGCGGCCGCGCCTTCACCTGCGGATTGGGAGAATGCAGCGTGGGTGGCCACGCCGACGAGGGTCAGACCGACCAGGATGGTCGTCAGCCCTGAAGCATTTCGCCGCGCCATGAATGACTCCTTTTTATGGAAGCGTTCCGGGCTGGTGGACCGTTCGGTCCGCGTCGCCGGGGTCTGGCTATAATAGCCGACAAGGGGCTCAGGTAATACAGAAAATTACTGACTGGTCTTTTTATTTCAGGTATCGCTCCCGGACCACGCCCAGATGATGCCGGTCGTGCCCGGCGATGATGTACGCCAGGGCCCGGACCGTGAATTCCCGTTCCGACGCGATGCCCGCCCGGTTCCAGGCCGCATCATCCAAGCTATCAAAGAACAACAGGTTAGCCTCTCTCAGATGCTGATACTGGTCCACCAGAGACAACCACGGCCGGGCCGCGAAGTCCACCACCTTCATCACGTCGTCCTGCTCGACCCCGGGCAGGCCCCCCGGCACGGCCCGGGCAAAATGGAGTGCGCGCGCCGTGAACACCCACTCCATGTCCACCACATGGCCCAGTACTTCCCGAACCGTCCACTTTCCCGGGGCGTACCGGTAGTCGACCCGGTCGGCGGGTAGCCGTCTCATGACCGCAAGCGTGTCGTCGCGCTGCGACCGCAAGGCCGCCAGCACGTCGGTCTCGGTGACCTTTCCGATGTAGGTCTCGTAGAACGGCGCGTACTCGCCCGCGCCGGGACGGCGCAATGTGACGCTCATGCAATCTCCTTCTTCCCGTCAGCGCGGGAGAATCTCGATGGTGACCGGGTCCGACATGGGAACCACCTGGCCGTCCTGTATCAGGCCGGCGGTTACCTGATAGGTCCCCGGCGCCAGTGACTCATCCACTTCAAAGTATCGGGCGTTACCCCGCCAGTCGCGCGAGATCACGCGCAGCTCGCCCGGTTCGAGAGCCAGATCGGTGACCGTCTGCAGGCACATCCGGTGTGGACCGAGGATGCGCAGATCACCCGCCACCTGGTAATCCCACACGCACGAGGTCGGAAAGCGGCGTTCGAACTTCTTGTCCGAATCGTTGAACATGGTCGCTTCCAGCGCGACGTGCTCGCCCAGCTTGAAGCGCGCGGGCGTTATCTTGACGGAAAACTTGAGTCCGCCCGGTGCGGGAGAAATGCCGGGAGGCAACGGCATCGGCGGTTCCTTCCCCCGCGACACGTGGCCCGCGCATCCCGCCATGGCCACGATTGCGGCCAGCATACACGTGTGAACAATGACGCGCCGCAGCTGCATGGACTACTTGCCGCTCTCCGCGAGGAAGTTCAGCATGGTCTGCCACGACCGCTTGTCGGCCTTCTGGTTGTACTCGAGCTGCGGCATCCCGTGGGTGCCCGCGTCCGGATTGGTAAACGAGTGCTTGGCGTTTGCGTACAGGATGAACTCCCAGTCCATGCCCGCATCCGTCATGTTCTTCTGAAAGGTCGCAATCTGCTCCGGTGTCGTGAACGGATCGGCGGCACCGTGGCATACCAGAACACGCGCGGTCGGTTTTCCGGTGGCAGGATCGGTGGGCAGCGCGCCGTGAAAGCTCACCACCGCGTCGAGGGGAACTCCCGAGAGCGCCGCGCTCAGCACCACACCGCCCCCGAAGCAGTAACCGATGGCCGAAATGTGGGCGGGATCGACGTGCGGGTTGGATTTCAGAAGATCATATCCGGCCATGAAACGATCCATGCCCGCTTTGGCGCCGGAACGAACCGCACTGGCCCACTTGCCGGCCTCGTCCGGGTGCTCAGTGGTCTTGCCGTCACCGTACATGTCGACGGCCAGCGCCACATAGCCGGCTTCGGCGAGCATGGTGGCGCGGTGCTTGGCGTAGTCGTTGAGTCCCCACCACTCGTGCACAACGATGACGCCGGGGCGCTTCCCCGTGGCGGCATCGTCGTATACGAGCTGGCCCTTGAGTGTGACGTCACCCGATTTGTAGGTAACGGGCTCCGTCTTGATGGCGGCGTGCGCAGCGGTGGTGAGCACGGCCAGACACATAGCGGCAATGATCGACTTCACAGTTGGACCTCCGGGTGGAATGAATGAGGGACGTCGGGCAGAGGTTAGCACATCCGTCTCGAGAGTCAAAAAAGCGGCCAGGTTCCTATTGAGACACGAGCGGCAGGTTGGTGTTCGCGGTGTCGTAGAGCACTTTCCACTGCCCGTCCACCCGGGTCCATACCGTGAGGTACTTCCCCTGGTCCTTGAGCGTGGTATCGCCCTTCTTCGTGGTGAAGGTGTAGTTTCCGTGCTCGACCGCAAAATCGCCGGAGGTGGCGATGTCGAAACCCTCCGCGGCGAACGTGCCCGTCACGTTGGGATCCAGCAGCCAGCCTCGGTACCAGGTGCAGATGGCTTCGCTGCCCTTGATCGGCGGCGTGTTGGCCTGCATCTCGATGGCGTTTCTCGCAAACAGCGGACAGATACTGTCCACGTCGCGCGCTTCCATGGCCGTCGCCCAGCGCGATGAGAGATAGCGCAGGGTTTTCTCTTCCTGCACCAGATCCACCACCTGTGCCTTCTGACAGGCGGAACACAGTGCAAGCAGAAGCAGTGCGGGGGCAAGACGTCGCATATTCTATCCTCTTGTCGTGCGTGCGTTGATACGCGCTTTCCAGACCTCGATGATCATGGGAGTCAGCGACAGGAAAATGATGACGAGTACCGCAATGCTGAAGTTCTCCTTCACCACCTGCAGCCCGCCGAAGAAGTACCCGAGCAGAGAAAACAGACACACCCACAGCGTGCCGCCCGCCAGGCTGTAGGCCAGGAATTTCGCGTAGCGCATGCGCCCGATGCCGGCCACGAAGGGTGCAAAGGTGCGCACGATGGGAACGAAGCGGGCCAGCACCAGCGTCTTGCCGCCGTGGCGCTCGTAGAAGTCGTGGGTCCGGTGCAGGTATTCCTGTTTGAAGAAGCGGTTTCCCTGGTGGAAGACCCGCGGCCCGGCGGCCCGGCCGATGGCGTAGTTCAGATTGTCACCGCACACCGCGGCGGCAACCAGAAGCGGCGCCACGATCCGAACATCCAGC
>DASRYI010000119.1:0-8638 GCA_035687255.1 Candidatus Krumholzibacteriia bacterium
CCTGGCTCCACTCAGCCGCCAGCTGCGCGAACCTCTGGGCGAAACCGTCGTGGACTTCGAGCAGGTGCGCGAATTGTCGAAAAGAGCCAACGGAAAAGTCGAAGTCGTGATTTCTTCGCTCACAGGAACCGGCGACTAGGCGTCCGCCTCCGGATCCGTGCCCCCAACTCGTCGTTGCAAACACCGCCCGCGGCGGATAGCATGGACCCATCCTGGAGCCGCCTGAAACCCCTCAGCGAGAAGGAGATACTGATGCGCCTCGGACGATTGGCCCTTACTCTCATGTTCCTCGTGATCGCCACGGTATGCGTGGCCGACGAGGTTGACCCCTATCTGTGGTTGGAGGAGGTGGATGGCGACAAAGCGCTCGCGTGGGTCAAGGAGCGCAGCGCCAAAGACACCGCCGAACTCGAAGCCGTTCCGGAGTTCAAACCCATCCACGAGAAGCTGGTTGAGATCTATAATGACAGCGAACGCATCCCGACTCCCCAGGTACACGGCACGTGGGTCTACAATTTCTGGCAGGACAAAGACCACGTACGCGGTATCTGGCGCCGGACGTCGCGCGTCGAATACGCCAAGGCGTCCCCCAACTGGGAAACCGTCCTCGATCTCGACAAGCTGGCCGCGTCCGAAAACGAAAACTGGGTGTGGAAGGGCGCGCAGGGACTTCCGCCCGACTACAAGCGCTTTATGGTGACCCTCTCACGGGGCGGCAGCGATGCCGCCGTGGTGCGTGAGTTCGATGCCACGTCGAACAGCTTTGTGGACGGTGGCTTCACCCTTCCCGAAGCCAAGTCCGACGTCGCCTGGCGCGACGAGAACTCGCTGTGGGTCGGGACGGATTTCGGCGAGGGCTCGCTGACCACGTCCGGGTATCCGCGGATTGCGAAACTGTGGACGCGCGGCACCCCGCTGGAGAGCGCCACGACCGTCAAGGAAGTCCCCGCCGAATACGTGGGGCTCGGAGCCTTCAGCATTTATACGCCGGAAGGGCGCTACGACCTGCTGACGGAGACGCCCGAGTTCTTCCGCGGCACCACCTCCATCATGCGTGACGACAAGTTGGTAAAGCTGGATATCCCGGAAGACGCCGACGTGCAGGGCATCTTCAAGAAGCAACTGCTGGTATCGTTGCGCTCCGACTGGAATGTGGGCGGCAAGACCTATCCGCAGGACGCGTTGCTCGCCATCGGCCTCGACGACTTCCTCTCGGGCGGACGCAACTTCTCCATGCTGTTCGAACCGAAGGATCGGGTCGCGTTCGGTTCGGTATCCAATACGCGCAACCTCCTGCTGATCACCACACTCGACAACGTGCGCAGCCGCTGCTACGAGTACACGCTCAGTGACGGCAAATGGACGTCGAAGGAAGTGGCCCTCCCCGGGCTCGGATCGGCCTATATCTCCGGCACCAGCGACGATGACGATATCTATTACATCGACTATACCGACTTCCTCACGCCGTCGAGTCTGTACGCCGTGGAGCCGGGCAAGAAGCCGGTGCAGATCAAGACCACACATGCCTACTTCGACGCCGCCGGCATGAAGGTGGCCCAGTACGAGGCGGTCTCGAAGGACGGCACGAAGATTCCCTACTTCATCTTCATGCCCAAAGGCTACAAGGCGGACGGCAAGAATCCGACCCTGTTGTATGGCTACGGCGGCTTCGAGATCTCGATGCGCCCCACCTACTCCGGCGCGATCGGATCGAGCTGGGTGGGACGCGGAGGCGTGTACGTGCTGGCCAACATCCGCGGAGGCGGTGAGTTCGGTCCCAAATGGCACCAGGCGGCGATGAAGGAGAAGCACCAGAACGCGTTCGACGATTTCATCGCGGTGGCCGAAGATCTGATCAAGCGCAAGGTCACTTCGTCCGAACACCTCGGTATCCAGGGCGGTTCCAACGGTGGATTGCTGGTGGGGGCGTGCTTTGTGCAGCGGCCGGAGCTGTTCCACGCGGTGGCGTGCCAGGTCCCGCTGCTCGACATGAAGCGCTACAGCCACCTGCTGGCCGGCGCGAGTTGGATGGCGGAGTACGGCAACCCCGACACCGACGACTGGAACTACATGAAGAAGTGGTCACCGTACCAGAATCTGGATCCCAACAAGACCTATCCCAAGGTCTTCTTCTACACATCGACCCGTGACGATCGCGTGCATCCCGGACATGCGCGCAAGATGGTCGCGAAGATGACCGCGATGGGCAAGCCCTGCTACTACTATGAGAACACCGAAGGCGGGCACAGCGCGGGCGCGAACCTCAACCAGCGCGCGTACTCCACGGCGCTCACCTTCGCGTACATGTGGAAGATGCTGCGGTAATCCCGCGGATTATCCGGTTGCTCGGAATGGCGGCTCCACCCTGACGGGTGGGGCCGCCATTGTCTTTGTAACCAGGGCTAGCGGTACAGACTCTTCACTGCTCCCCACGTCGTCTGGTCGACCGCCGGCCCACCACGGGCAAAACGGGGCGCGAGTCTTGCAGCAAATTGAGTGCAGGTTCAGTCCGGCACGAATAAGGCAGCATTCGGACGGAGGAGTCAGGATCGGCCATGGCCAAATTGCTCGGATTCATCGGAGCGTCCGTGGTGGGGGGCATCGGGTGGTGGCTGGGGGCGCGCGTGGGTTTCATGACGGCGTTCCTCGTCAGCACCGTGGGAAGCGGCGTCGGGATCTACCTCGGGCGTCGCATTGCGGACATGCTCGGCGGGTAGAAGCTAGCGGACGCGCAGGCGCGCAGCGGCCTCGCGGTCGACGAACCACACGGGGCGGGCCTCCTCGAGGTGAACCTCCTGCGCCGGCAGGCGCACCGAATCCGCGGAATCCCGCCACACGCGCTCGAGCACGTCTGCCTTCTCACGACCCGCCACCAGAAAAAACACCGCGCGGGCGCGATTGATGAGCGGCAGCGTCATCGTGATCCGCTGTTCACCCTCCGGCGAGGTGTTGGCGGCGATCCATCGATCGGTGATGGCCAGCGCCGGACTCCCGGGAAACAACGACGCTACGTGGCCGTCTTCTCCGAGACCGAGCAACACCAGGTCGAAGCGCGGCGGGTCATCGTGGGCGGTGATGCCGAAGCACGAGGCGATCGCGTCCGCATAATCATCCACGGCCTGCAGCAGATCCCCGCGTTCTCCTTCCATACGATGAATGTTCCGCGCAGGCACACCCAGCGGCCCCAGCAACGTCTGGTGTGCGGTGCGATAGTTCGATCGCACACTGTCGGGCGCAACCGCGCGCTCGTCGCTGAAGAAAACGTCCACGCGGTTCCAGTCCAGCTGTGTGCGATACTCCGAAGACGCCAGTGTGCGGTAAAGATCCACCGGCGTGTGCCCGCCGGAAAGCGCCAGACGGAAGCGTTCCTGTTGACGCGCCACCTGCACCATGGCGTCGGCCGCGCCGGCGGCCAGCGCGCCGGGATCGGTGAACGTGCGCAGGACGCCACGCGTGCCGCTGAGTGCGTTCACGACGTGAACCAGCGCGTCCCATCCGCTTCGAGCAGGGCGTCCGCGGCCTTTGGCCCCCAGGTGCCCGCCGCGTACGGGTGCGGTTCTCCGCCGGCGTCGAGTACCGGTGCGTACAGTCGCCACGCTGCCTCCGCCTCGTCCGCGCGCACGAAGTGTGTCTGGTCCCCGGCGATCACGTCGAGAATGAGCGTGTGATACGCCTCCGGAATGGCGTGGTAGGCGTCGGCGTACTGAAATGCCAGCACCTGCTGCTCCACGCGAAATGGCTCGCCCGGAACCTTGACGTCAAACGATAGCCGGAAGCCTTCGTCCGGTTGCAGTCGAATGCGAAGCACGTCCGGGTTGACGTCGCACTTTCCCAGTGGTTCGAACAGCCGCACCGGGGGCTCCCGGAACACGACCGCAATCTCGCTGACCTTGCGGCACATGCGCTTTCCGGTGCGCAGGTAGAAGGGCACGCCCCGCCAGCGCCAGTTGTCGATCGACACCTTCATGGCCACGAAGGTCTCGGTGGTGGAATCGCCGGGAATGTTCTCTTCGTCGCGGTAACCCACCACCTTCTTCCCCCCGATCTCTCCGGACCGGTACTGCCCGAACACGACGTCTTCCCGGCGGACAGGGTCCACCGAACGCAGCACACGCAGCTTCTCGTCGCGCACACCGTCGGAGTCGAAGCGGGGCGGCGGATCCATGGCGGTCAGCGCCAGCAACTGCGTGAGATGATTCTGGATCATGTCGCGAAGCGCGCCGGCATGGTCATAGTATCCGGCGCGATGGCCGATGCCGATGTCTTCGGCCACCGTGATCTGCACATTGTGGATGCGCTCGCGGTTCCATGCGGTCTCGAAAAGCGCATTGGCGAACCGCAAAATGGAGATGTTCTGAACCGTGTCCTTTCCCAGGAAATGGTCGATGCGATATATCTGCGATTCGTCGAAGAATTTGCGCACTTCGCGATTGAGCTGTTGCGCGGATTGCAGGTCGCGTCCGAACGGCTTCTCCACCACCAGGCGGGTGTCGGCCCGGTTGAGACCGGCTTCACCCAGCAGGCGGATGACGACCGAAAGGGAGCCGGGGGGAATGGCCAGATAGATGACGCGGCATCCGGACAGCCGGTGGGTCTTCTCGATTTCATCGATGCGCTGCGAAAGCTGATGGTAGTCGGCGGCAGTGTCTTCCATGCTCGCGTGGAAGTACACGTTGTGCCCGCACCATTTCCGAATGTCCTTCACGTCCACGTGGGCATCGCGGCCCACCGTCAGGACGTGCTCGCGGAATGTCTCGTCGTTCCAGTCGTTGCGCGCCACGCCCAGCAGCGCGACGTCGTCTCCCAGCGCGCCCTCGGCGCGCAGGTGCAACAACGTCGGCAACAGCATGCGCCGCGCCAGATCGCCGCTGGCACCGACGACAATGAACAGGTGAGACCGCGCCTTCGCCGCCATCACGGCTCCGCCCGTTTGATGGCGTGCCCGCCGAACTCGTGACGCATGAGCGCCAGCAGCCGGTCCGAGAACGAATTGTCGTCGCGCGACGCGAACCGCTTCATCAACGACAACGTGATGACGGGCGCGGGCACGCCGAGGTCGATGGCTTCGTTCACGGTCCAGCGCCCCTCGCCGGAGTCGGCAACATAGGGTGCGATGCCGTCCAGTGCGGGATTCTCCTTGAGCCCGCTCGCGGTCAGGTCGAGCAGCCAGGAACGCACCACGCTGCCGTAGCGCCAGATCTCCGCCACCTGGTGCACGTCGAGCGCAAAGGCCTCCTTGTGGCGCAGAATCGCAAAGCCTTCGGCGTACGCCTGCATCAATCCGTACTCGATGCCGTTGTGCACCATCTTGACGAAGTGTCCGGCGCCGACCGGACCCACTCTTCCCCATCCGCGCTCGGGCCCGGGCGCAAGCGTTTCCAGAATGGGCCGCAGCGACTCCACCACCCCGGCGTCACCCCCCACCATCATGCTGTATCCCTGCTGGCGTCCCCAGATGCCACCGCTCGTTCCCACGTCGACAAAGTGCACTCCCCGTTGGGCGGCGAGTTCCGCGCGACGCATGGAGTCGACATAGTGCGAATTACCGCCGTCGATCACGACGTCTCCCTTTTCGAGGCGGGAAAGCAGCGCCTCCAGCGTGCTCTGGACCGGGGCACCGGCCGGGACCATGATCCAGACGACACGCACCGGCCGCAGGCCGGCTATCAGGTCATCCAGTGATCCCGCGGCGGCGGCGCCTTTCTCCGTTACGCGCGCCACTGCGCGCGGGTCGCGGTCGAATCCCACCACCTCGTGGCCACCCTCGAGTAGCCGCTCGACCATGTTGGCGCCCATGGTTCCAAGCCCGATCATGCCGATTTTCACGATTGTCCTCCTCGTATGCGGGGTACGACACCTACCATACCCGACGCCGGCGAAAATGTCTGTACAGGTGCGGCCGATATCTCGACACCTTTTGAGTGATACACAACCTCATCCCCATGATTCCGGCGCACGGTTGACACTGCCGGCACGCAGGGATACGCTTCCGCGACGCTCGTCCCTGCGCGACAGGCACCTGACGGACAAATTGCCATGAAAATGCCTCACAGGAATCAGGTTCTGGTCATTGCCCTGCTGGTCGCGGCCGCCGCGGTGGCGTATTTCCCCGCTTTCGACGCCGGCTACAATTTTGATGACCGGCCATTGCTGCAGAACAACCCCCAGGTCAAGAGTCTCAAGAATGTGCCGCATTTCTTTGCGTCGAAAGATGCACGCGTGTCGTGGACCCGGGGCAACCTCAAGAACGACACCTACCGGCCACTGCAGAGTGTGTCGTTCGCCCTCTCCTATTCGCTGTGGGGCGACCGGCCCGCGATGTTTCACCGCGAAAACATTCTCCTGCACGCGGTCAACGGCGTGCTGCTGTATTTCCTTCTGATTGCGCTGCTGGACAGCACCGGGGCCGCGTTGCTTGCCGCGCTCCTCTTCGTGATACATCCCGTGCAGGTGGAGGCCGTGACCTACCTGTCCGAGCGCGCCAGCCTGCTGTCGATGACGTTCTTTCTCATTTCCATTTGCGCGTTTCTGGCGTCGCAACGAAGAGAGACGTGGTTCAACGGATATACGGCAATCAGCCTGGCGGCATTTGCCCTGAGTCTATTGACCAAGGAAACAGCTGTCATTCTCCCGGTCGTGCTCGTGCTTTACTGTATCTGTTTCCGCGACCGCGAGGGACCGGCAATAAAGACCGTGCTGGCCCGGACCTGGCCCTACTTCCTGGCAGTACTCATTTATATCGGAGTTCGGACGGCGAGCCTGGGCCAGATTGCCCAGACGGAGGCGCTTCCGCTCTGGCAGCGGCTTCTCATCATGACGGAGGTATTCTCCCGCTATCTCGGGCTCACGCTGTTTCCCCGACACCTGAGCTTCTTCCCGGAGATCAACACGACGCCATTCGCACTCAAACCCGCGTACATTTTCTACGGGGCGGTACTCGCGGCCTTCATCGGGCTGACCGTGTGGCTCCTGGGGAAGAATCGCCGGATGGCGTTCTTCCCGGCGGCGTACCTGGTCGCGTTTCTGCCCGTTTCCAACATCGTTCCCATCAAGACGTTCATGCAGGAACGATTTCTGTACTTTCCCAATGCATTCATGTTCCCACTGGTTGCCTTCTATGTTACGGAAGGACTGGGCCGCCTTGGACAACGCCACGGCGCAATTGCCCGATACAGCGCGATGGCGGCCGCCGGACTGGCGCTGGTCGCGCTGACGGCGCGGACGCACGTGCGCAACCGGGACTGGCAGAGCCAGGAAACGCTCATGTTGAATGAAGTGAAGGTGCATCCCGGTAACGGGAAGGCGTACTATGATCTGGCCGTCGAGCGCTTTTCCCGGCGCGATTACGATGGCGCCCGCGCGTATGCCGAGCAGGCGCTCGAGCACACCACCCACAACATCCACCTTGCACCGATTCACAACCTGATGGGCAAACTGGACGACATTGCCGGGCGCGACGAATCGGCCGTGCAGCACTACCGGATGGCCATCCAGATGGACCCGGGGTACCCCTATCCATACAACTCGATGGGCGTAATCTACGCGCGGCACGGGGACTTCAAACAGGCGATCCCGTTTCTCGAGAAAGCCGTGGAACTCAATCCGTCAAGTGCGGCGTTCTATACCAACCTCGGGAATGCATACTTCCGTAACGGCGACCGCGACCAGGCGCTGGCCGCCTGGAACAGGTCGCTGGCCATCAATCCCAACCAACCCGACCTGAGACAGGCGATACGTGAAAGCGGTGGGCAGTAGCATGTTCGGCGACAAGAAGGTGATCTGCGTCATGCCGGCGTATAACGCCGCGCATACCATTCAGCGCGTCTACGGCGAGGTGATGGCGCAGGGCGTCGTGGACCTGGTGGTCATCGTCGACGACGCCAGTCGCGACGAAACCGCCGCCATTGCCCGCACGCTGCCCAACACTGTCGTGAAACTGCACGAGAAGAATCTCGGGTACGGAGGCAATCAGAAGACGTGCTATGCAACTGCGCTCGAGCACGGCGCCGATATCGTGATCATGGTGCATCCCGACTATCAGTACACGCCGAAGCTCATCCCCGCCATGGTGTCGATGATCGGAAGCGGGCTTTACGATTGCGTACTCGGCTCGCGCATTCTGGGCGGGTACGCGATGAAGGGCGGCATGCCGTGGTGGAAGTACTATTCCAACCGCGTGCTCACGCTGGCCGAAAACATGCTCATCGGATCGAAACTGTCGGAGTTTCACACGGGCTACCGCGCATTCTCGCGCCGGCTCCTCGAGCAACTGCCGCTGGACCGCAATTCGAACGACTTCGTCTTCGACAACCAGATGCTCGCGCAGATCTGGTGGCTGGGCTATCAGATCGCGGAGGTGAGTTGCCCCACCAACTACTTCCCGGAGGCATCCTCCATCAGCTTTCACCGCAGCGTGCGCTACGGTCTGGGTTGCCTTGCCACGGGCCTCACCTACCGGCTGGCGAAGTGGGGACTCCACTCTCCCCTGTTCCCCCGGGCACGCTGACCCCCGCGGAACGCTACTGCCCGGGCCGCGCGACAACCGTCGCCGCAGCGTGCAAACTGCGACTACAGGGCGCCCTCGAGCAGATAGATGTCGCCGGTGTCAGTATCCCGGGTGTAGATGACCTGCTTCGAA
>DASRYI010000120.1:0-7647 GCA_035687255.1 Candidatus Krumholzibacteriia bacterium
GCGGGTGCGCTGGGCGGGCGTGCTGGCGTTGTTGGTGGCCGCGGTGGCCTCGACGTACGTCATCACGGTTCGTATCCGGCAGGCGCCCCCCGCGCCGGTCACGCGCTTCGAAGTTGCGCAGGCACCGGGCACACGCATGAACTTCGACGGCGTGATGTCCGCCATTTCGCCGGATGGGCGGATGCTGGTGTATGTCGCCGCGGATTCTTCGGGCCCGGATCGACTGTGGCTTCGCCCGCTCGCGTCCACGCAAGCGCGCGTGTTGCCCGGCACGGAGGATGCAGAACAGCCCTTCTGGTCGCCCGACAGCCGCTACATCGGATTCTTCTCGCGTGGCACGAGTCTCATGAAGATGCCGGCGACGGGGGGTACACCCGAGGTGGTCGCGACGATCAAGAACCCGCGCGGCGGCACCTGGAGCGGCGCTGGCGTCATTCTGTACGCGCCGCTGTCCGACGGGCCCATCTATCGCGTGTCGGCCAACGGCGGCGACGGCGTGGCCATCACCACCCTGGATTCCACCGAGACCGCGCACCGGTATCCGCAGTTTCTGCCGGATGGAAAGCACTTTCTGTACTCGTCGCTCCCGCCGCACGAGGGGCGCTATCGCATCTACTATGCGTCGCTGGACGGCAAGGAGAAGAAGCTCGTCCTGGATACCGCCGGCGCTGGCGTGGTGTACGCGGGCAACGGCTATCTTCTCTACGATCGCGACGGCGTGCTGATGGCGCAACGCTTTGATGCGAAGAGCGGCCGCGTTTCCGGGGAACCGGTCTCACTCGGCGATCGCTTGCTGGGCACCGGGTATTCCGGTGCGCCCGACCTGAGCGCGGCCGATAACGGCACTCTGGCGTATCTGACCAACGGGGACTTCGCCACCCACCTGGTCTGGATGGACCGTAATGGCACGACCACGAGCATTCCCATGGCGCCCGGTGGGTACTATGAAGTCCGCGTTGCACCCGACGAACGGGAAGCCGTGCTGATAAGTGGGCCACGCATCGGCGTCGATGAGTTGTGGACGGTGAGCCTGGATCGCGGCGTGGTGACCCGACTCAGCTACGATACCGGCGAAAACGCCAATCCCTGCTGGTCGCCCGACGGGACCCGGGTCGCGTACGTTTCGGCTCCCTCGGGTGGCTATGAGAAGATCGTGGTTGCCCGGCCGGGTGGCGGTGCCAGCGAAAGCTACCTCGCGGACGACGACGTGTTCAAGCGGGCGTATGGTTGGACTCCGGACAGCCGCGCCGTCATTTACGGGCGTCAGGATCCAAAGACGCGCTGGGACATCTGGATGCTGCCACTCGACGGCGACAGGAAGCCGCGGCCGGTTCTGGTGACTCCGTATTTCGAAGACAACGCGGCGGTTTCACCGGACGGACATTGGATGGCCTATCGCTCGGATGAATCTGGAAGCAACGACATCTACGTGCAGTCGTTTCCCGACGGTGGAAACAAGTACAAGGTGACGACGCAGGGTGGCAATGGATGCAGGTGGTCGCGCGATGGGCACCAGTTGTATTTCGGGAATACCTCGGAGATCTGGGTGGCCGATGTGCTGCCTGGACCTTCTTTCCACCTGGGACCGAAACGGGTGTTCGTGCGCCCGCCTTCCCACGCAATCGATGTTACTCTGGCCGACAGCGGACGTCTCCTCATGTTGATGCCGGCACGGGCATTACCGCCGACTACTGTCACGGTTGTGCAGAACTGGCCATCGCTGCTGACCGGGAAGTAGCGCCACGCGCGCATGAGTCAACCCGTGACCGCGTCCAGCCGATTCCGTCTCGACCGCCCGCGACTGCTTGCACTCGGCATCCTCGCGCTCGCGCTCATCATTCGCATCTGGGGGCTCACCGCGCGTTCACTGTGGTTGGACGAAGCGGTGGAATACTGGACGGACACATCCCCGCTGGTGCATCTGCCGGCCATGGTGCGCGAAATCATTCAGGACCCGCCGCTGTATTCGTTTCTGCTGCACCTGTGGATGCAGCCTTCCAATCACGAGTTCTGGCTGCGCCTGCTCTCGGTGTTCTTCGGTGTGGGTGCGGTGGCGGGTGTAATGGTGGTGGGGTATCGCCTGCGCGGATGGACGACCGCGCTGGCTGCGGGCTTTCTGATGGCGGTCATGCCCACGTCGGTTCATTACGCGCAGGAAGTGGGCCAGTATGCACCCATGCTCTTCTTCGTGGCGTGGGGATCGGCGGCGCTGCTGGCCGTTGAACAGCAGCCAGAGCGCGCAAGCTATCTGCGCTGGGGTGCGATCACCATGCTCGGCATCTATACCTACTATGGTGCCGTGCTGCCGCTGCTGGTTCCGTTCGGCTGTCTCACCGTGGGCTACCTGCTGCAACGTAACCGCGCGCAGATACGCAACGCGTTACTCACGTTGCTCGGCGTATTCGTCGCAATTCTTCCCCTGCTCGTGTACTTCATCCCGCACCAGCTGCATCGCGGTCCCACCCAGAACGCTTTCGAGCCCGCGAAAGTGGCCTCCATGTCGCAGGGCGCGGGAGACATCTGGAAGGCGCTCAAGGTGACCGTCGGATTCTGGTTTACGGGATGGCCGTGCACCGCCATGCCCGACGGTGTGGCCATTGGATTGTTCCTGCTGCTGGTGGTGCTGGTGGTGCGCAGCCAGCGGCGCTTTGCGCTGTGGATCGGCGTGACGCTGGTGGTGTACGCGCTGATCGGCTGGCTGCACGTGTTTCCGTTCGGTTTCCGGCATTCGATCGTGATGATTCCGCTGGTGGTGCCGCTGCTGGCCTGCGCCGTCGCCGGGAATGCCTGGCGTGTGCGCCGCGCGGTGGCGCTGCTCGCGTTCGCAGGATTGTGTCTTTCCAGCATGCTTTCACCCACCGACCCCGGCATACGCCGGTCCCTGTTCGGGACCGCGGACTGTCTGTGGCCCGAGACCGAGGATGTCGGTCCGGTCACGAAATACTGGGCGGAGCACCGCACTCCCGGCCAGCCCACCTACGTGTACTACGCCGCCGCGCCGGCGTTTGCATACTACGCCGAGCGCTACACCCACGACGCCGTCAGTCGCCCTCCCGACTGGTTCCTGCACTGCTGGCGGGGCGACGACGCGCCCTGGTGCCGGGAGGACAACGTGTACTACGGGCGCTGGTTGCGCTCCATGCAGATGCAGGACAAGATGGACTCGGTGTTCCAGTCGATGAATCAGATTCCAAACGAGTTCTGGTTCATCATGGCGCATGCGCAGAAAAACGAGCAGGAGACCATCGGCGGTGCTCTGCATCAGCATTTCGATTTCGTCGACACGTACCCGCAGCACGACGCTGCTGCCGTGCTGCTGCGGCGCAACTCGCGCTGACCGCACTCTCAGCGCCCCTCTCCCTCCGTTTTTGCGTCCCGGGACGTGGCGGTCCGCAAAATAGGCGCGACCGCGTCAGGTTTCGGCGCCCACCGGGCTCCCGGTTGGAGACGGGGGCATTCTCTGCTAGACTGCGGGCATGGATACCCAACTGAAACCCATTCTGCAGTCGGAGCTTTCCGCCATCCGCGAGGGCGGGCTCTACAAGGACGAGCGCATTCTTCAGAGCCCGCAGTCGGCGGCCATTACGGTGGCAGGCAGCGAGGTCATCAATTTCTGCGCGAACAACTATCTGGGGTTGTCGTCCCACCCCGCGGTCATCGCCGCCGCACACCGCGCACTCGACGAATGGGGCTATGGCCTCTCGTCCGTGCGTTTCATCTGCGGCACGCAGTCGATTCACAAGGAACTCGAGCACGGCATCGCGAAGTTTCTTCACACCGACGACGCGATCCTGTACACGTCCTGCTTCGACGCCAACGGCGGACTTTTCGAGACCCTGCTGGGTGAGAAGGACTGCATCATCTCCGACGAACTGAATCACGCCTCTATTATTGATGGTGTGCGCCTGTGCAAGGCGCAGCGCATGCGCTACAAGAACAGCGACATGAACGAGCTGGAAACGTGCCTCAAAGAGGCGCAGAAGTTTCGCGTGCGCATGATTGCCACCGACGGCGTGTTCAGCATGGACGGCTACATTGCGAAGCTCCACGACATCTGCATGCTGGCCGAGAAGTACAACGCGCTGGTCATGGTGGACGATTCCCACGCCACCGGCTTTGTGGGAAAGACCGGCCGTGGCACGCCCGAATACAACAATGTCGTGGGGAAGATCGACGTGATGACATCGACGCTGGGCAAGGCCATGGGCGGCGCATCCGGCGGCTTCACCACCGGACGCAGAGAGATCGTCGAAATGCTGCGCCAGCGTTCGCGGCCCTATCTGTTTTCCAACTCGGTGGCGCCCCCCATCGTGGCGGCGTCGATTGCAGTACTCGGCCTGCTGGAAGGAAGCACCGAGCTGCGTGATCGTCTGGAATCCAATACGAAATACTTCCGCGAGGGCATGACGAGTTCGGGTTTCGATATCGTGCCCGGAACACACCCCATCACCCCCATCATGCTGGGCGACGCGAAGCTCGCCCACGATGTTGCGCGCGACATGCTGGCCGAAGGGATTTATGTCATCGGCTTCAGCTATCCGGTGGTGCCCAAGGGCAAGGCGCGCATCCGCGTGCAGATATCCGCGGGCCACACCAGGCAGCACCTGGACCGCGCACTGGAAGGCTTCCGCAGGGTGGGAAAGAAGCACGGGTTGGTTCAGTAGGAGCCGGTCCGGCGGGCATTTTGCGGGAACCCCGCGCCCGGGAATCACTATAACGAGAAACACCTTACAACCGAACCCGTCCCCCCGGACAGGCGACAACAACCGGGCGGCGCGTTGCTCAACGACCGGCGGCTCTGTTAAGCTCCCGCCGGTCACGGTCGCCTGGAAAGAAGACAATGAAACCCTCAGTTGAAAAAGGCCCGGAAACCGGGCCGTTCGTCTCTACGGAACTCCCGGGGCCGCGAAGCCGTGCGCTGCTCGCCCGGGAGGCACAGGCGCTCGCACCGGGAATGCAATCGATCGCAACGCTCTCCGGCATTGCCATCGAACGCGCGCAGGGATGCGAAGTCGAGGATGTCGACGGCAATCGCTTTCTCGATATCGCGGCCGGCGTTTGCGTCAACGCGGTCGGGCACGCGCATCCGCGCTACCGGCAGATTCTCAAGGACCAGATCGACCGCGTCACGGTGGGATCGTTTACCACCGAGAACCGCGCCGATGCGCTGGGAAAGGTTGCGTCCCATGCTCCCGGCGGACTGGACCGTGTTCAGCTCTACTCATCCGGCGCCGAAGCGGTGGAAGCCGCGTTGCGCCTCGCCAAGTCCTACACGCACAAGTACGAGTTTCTGTCTTTCTGGGGCGGATTTCATGGGAAGACGGCGGGCACATTGTCACTCATCGGCGACACCACCAAGCACGGTCTCGGACCATCCATGCCCGGGACATTCCACACGCCCTATGCGGATTGTTATCGTTGTCCGCTGAAGCTTTCCTATCCGTCGTGCGGAATGGAATGCGTGGAATTTGCGCGCAAGGTGATCAAGAATTCAACTACCGGCGCGCTGGCCGCGGTGATCGTCGAACCGATGCAGGGAACCGCGGGCAATATCATCCCGCCGCGTGAGTTTCTTCCTGCCATCAAGGAAGTGGCTCATGACGCCGGCGCCCTGTTGATCGGCGACGAAATGATTACAGGCTTCGGGCGCACGGGGCGCTGGTTCGGAAGCGAACACACCAACGTGGTTCCGGATATCGTGACGATCGGCAAGGGGCTGGGGTCGGGATTCCCGGTAACCGGGCTCATTTCCACCGCGGAAATCACCCGAGCGGAACCGTGGGGCAAACCATCGGGATCGAGTTCGAGCTACGGCGGAAACCCGATGGCGGGCGCGGCCATTCTGGCGTCGGTGTCGATCATCGAGGATGAACATCTCGTCGAGAACTCGGCCGATGTGGGCGAATGGATGCTGGGACGCCTCGCGGAGATGAAGGAACGTTACGAATTCATTGGAGACGTGCGCGGGAAGGGCCTCATGATCGGCGTGGAACTGGTCAAGGACCGCAAGACGAAGGAGCCTCTCGACAAGGCGGTGTGTGTGCGCATGTTCCAGTCGTCGTTGCGGCGCGGGCTCATCAGCATGGTGTATGCACCGCACTTCCGTATCAATCCGCCCCTGTCGCTCACCCGGGCACAGGCGGAAACCGCATTGGGAATTCTGGATGAGACTTTCGCCGAGCTTGCTCGCGAAGGCAGCTGGCGATGAAACTCCGCGGAGCCCTTCTCGGCGCGGGAAATATCGCGCTCCGGGGGCACATTCCACAATGGCTGGGGGATGAGCGCCTTCGCGACGAGGCCGAAATTGTGGCGATCGCCGATCTGTCGCCGGCCAACCTGGCCCTGGCCCGCCGCAGTTTTCCCGACGTGCGCGTGTACGAGCGCGCCGAGGATCTGATCGAAACCGAAGCGCTCGACTTCTGCGACATCTGCACGCCGCCCTTCACGCACCGCTCGGTGGTGGAAATCGCAGCCGCCCGCGGAGTGCACGTGCTGTGCGAGAAACCGCTCGCGCCCACTGTGGACGAAGCGGTGTCCATCGCAACCGCGGTGCGTTCCGCGCGCGTGGTGTTCGAGCCCTGTCATCAGTATCATTTTTCGCCGCAGTGGTCGGCTGTGCGTTCGCTGCTGCCAAGGCTCGGGAGAATTCTGGTCGCGGAGTACGACGTGCTGCGTACCGAAGCAAACCCCGGCAATCCCAACTGGCAGCCGGCCTGGCGCACCGACCCCGGCCTTGCCGGCGGTGGTATCCTGGTGGATCACGGCGCACACATCTTCTACCAGCTGGTGTCGGTCCTGGGCATGCCCCACAGCGTGAACGCCACGGTGCGCACGCTTCGTCATCATGAATACGGGGTCGAGGACACGGCGTTTGTCACGCTGGACTTCGGCAGCGGGTTGGCCGCCGTTCGCCTTACCTGGGCGGCGCGGCACCGCGAGGTGCGCTTTCGCTTCGCGGGCGAACACGGCGAACTGGTCGGCAACGACCGGCGTCTCGTGTTATTGACCGACCGGGGAGAAGAGGCGGTTCAATTCGACGACGGTATCAGCAAGGACTCGGCGCATTCCGGCTGGTACTCACCGCTGTTCCGGCGGTTTACGCAACGTGTACGGGTCAATGACCTGGCGCCGGAACCGATGGAAGAAGCGCTGGTGGTGACACGTCTCATTGCCCGCGCATATGAATCTTCGGAGGCAGGGCGTGTGTTGGCTGTGTGACGCCGAGTATTTCGGGAGAGGTGGAGAGATGGCACTGAGATTGTTCATGTCAGTCATTCTGGCCGCATTTGGATCGATGGCCGTGTACTCGTTCGCCGGACGCCGTCGCGACGCCGACGTGCAGAGCAAGAGCGGACAGTTGCTGGGCGGCAGAGCGGATTTTGTCCTGCACTGGTTCATGTGGTTGATGGAACCGGTGACGCGCACGTCGATCCGCCTCGGACTCACGGCAGATTTCTATAACTGGGTGGGTTTGGTGCTGGGTGTGGGCAGCGGTGTCCTGATTGCGTTCGGGCATCTGGAGCTGGCGGGATGGTCCATCGCGCTCTCCGGTGTGGCCGACATCATGGACGGGCGCGTGTCACGCGCAACCGGGAAGACCTCGGTCTACGGCGATTTCATCGACAGCACGCTCGATCGCTACATCGA
>DASRYI010000121.1:0-17431 GCA_035687255.1 Candidatus Krumholzibacteriia bacterium
TCGGTCGCGCTGGGCATCGAGAATCTCTACTCGATCTGGGGAAGTGATCCGCACACCATCTACGTGACCGGTCTCGGCAGGCAACTGCTGCACTACGACGGTGTCTCATGGCAACCCGTCGACACGCAGGCCAGCTTCGCCCTCACCGCGGTGTGGGGAAGCGGCCCGTCGGATGTGTTCGCGGTGGGAGGCAACGGCGCGGTGACGCACTTCGACGGCGCGCAATGGAGCAACATCGACATCGGTGCCACGCTGTTTCCCAACACGGTGTGGGGGACGGCGACCAACGACGTGTACGTGATGGGATTCGCCGCGGGCGCGGCCAGCCCGGCCTACCACTGGGACGGCATGACGTGGACGCCGGTTCCCATGAAGAGCTACAAGGGCGTGGCACGCGCGTTCGGCGTGGACGGACAGGTGTATGCGGTGGGACAGGCGGGCCTTATCTACCGCATGTCCGGGTTCGAGCTGGTGGCCATGCCGGGCGGAAACACCGTCGATCTCGAAGCCGTGTGGGTGTCACCCAACGGGCACGACGCGTTTGCGGTGGGCGACTACGGAACCATCATGCACTACCGGAACGGCGCATGGGCGCCGATGTCCAGTCCCACCACCCACAACCTGCGCGGCCTGGGAGGAACCTGCGGGTGCAGTGCGCTGGCGGTGGGCGAGAACGGAACTATTTTGCAGTACGACGGTTCGACATGGAGTGACGTGTCGCCGGGTGTGCCCGCGAACCTCAACGAGGTGTGGGTGGACGCGGACGGAACCGCATTTACGGCCGGTGACGGAGGAACGGTGTGGCGGCGCGAGAACGGAACCTGGAGCCCGCTCTCGCTCGGCAGCGTCACCAGCAACCTGCTCTCGGTGTGGGGCTCGTCGACGGACAACGTGTACATGGTGGGAACCCAGTCGGCGGCGTTCAAATGGATCGGGACGCAATTCAAACCGGTCCCGATCTTTGCGCCCAACCAGTACACCTTCCACGGCGTGTTCGGCACCGGTCCCGCCGACGTGTTCGTGGCCGCCGAAGTGGTTTCGGCTCCGTTTCCGGCAGCGCACGCCGGCGGCAAGATCTTTCACTGGGACGGCACGCAGTGGACCGAAGTGTACGCCGATCCCATCAACGACGTGCTTTCGATATGGCGCGCCAATGTGGATGAGGGCTACGCCACCGGCGATTCGTACACGCTGTTGCGCCACGCCACCACGGATACGGGCTGGGTGCGCGTGAACGACCTCACCAATCTGCCCTTCTACCTGAACTCGGTGTGGGGGACGTCCATGAACAACCTGTTCGTCGTGGGGGACGACGGCGCCATCATTCGTTACGGCCGGTAGCGGCTGGACGAAAACTGCGCTACATTCCCGATAGCCATGCAGCCTGCCGCCGCACCATTCCGTTTTGCCTCCATTTCCGTCCGCGACGACGACATCGATCGCGTGCTGGCCGCCGTGTCGGGCCGGATCCTCGATCGTCTGGGCGAGCACGTCGATCTGGCGCTGGTGTTTCCCAGCGTCCATTTTGTGCCCCGGGCGGAGCGCCTGGGAGAGGGGCTGCGGCGCGCCATTGGTGCGCGCGTGATGATCGGTTGCTGCGCGGACGGGGTCATCGGCCCCGATCACGAAATCGAGGACGAGCCCGCCGTCACGGTGGTGGCGGCGCAGCTTCCCGGTGTCGAGATCCGGGCCTTCGGCATCGGCGCGGGCGACCTCATGGCGCTGGCCCAGACGCCCTCACGCCTTGACGATCACATCACGCCCGCACCCGACACCGCCGGCTACGTCATGATGGCCGATCCGTTCACCGCGCCCATGGATCAGGTGCTGGAGGCATTCAATACGCAGCACGCCGGTGTTCCGATTATCGGCGGCCTGGCCAGCGCCGCGCGCCAGCCCGGTGACAACCGGCTGTTCATGAATGACACCGTGATGAAGGGAGGGCTGGTGGGAGTGGGATTGAGCGGCCCGGTGCAGGTGGATGTCATTGTCTCGCAGGGGTGCCGTCCTGTCGGTCCGGTCTTCGAAGTCACCAACGCCAGCAACAACGTCATCGATTCGCTGGGCGGCGTGCCGCCCATGGATCAGATCGGCGAGGTGCTGGAGGCGCTCGACGAGCCCGAGCGCGAGCTTCTGCGCAACGGCCTGTTCATTGGACGCGCCATCGATTCCGCGCGGGACCCGCTGGGGCGCGGTGATTTTCTGATTCGTGGTGTGCTGGGCGCGGACAGCCGCACCGGCGCCATCGCCATCGGCGACATGATTTCGACCGGCGAGCGCGTGCAGTTCCATCTGCGCGACGCGCACACCGCGCGCGAGGACCTCGAGATGATGCTGACACCGCATGCGCTGTTCGGTTCGCCCAGCGGCGCGTTTCTGTTTTCCTGCAACGGCCGCGGCACGCATCTCTATGAAGAGCCCGACGGCGACATCTCCGCCATCACGTCGTTCTTCCGCGGAATCGATCTCGCGGGGTTCTTCTGCGCGGGAGAGATCGGCCCCATTGGCGGCAGAAACTTCCTGCACGGCCACACCGCCAGCCTGGCGCTCATCCGGCCCGCGGGGCGGACGCGGTAGCATGCGTGCCGGGCTTGTGGTTGCACTGGCGGTCGCGCTGACGGCGGGAACCGCACCGGTTCATCACTGGACGGAGATTTCCGACCGGACCCGGAATGCGGCCGAGGATGCGCTCTATCGATTCCAGCGCGACGGCGACCCCGGGTCGGGACGCGCGGCGGCCGCCTTTCAGAACGCACGGCTCGACGACCCCTTCTACTATTTCTCGTGCGACGCCAGCCTGTGGCAGTTTCCCCGCGACCCGTCCAACGACCTCATGCCCTACCTGGTGTGGCGCGACGCCATGTTCCCGGTGGTGGTGAACGACGATGCCATCGGTGTCCTGAAGGTGCGGGAGATGGAAGGCGATCCGACGGCCTTCTTTGTTCCGGTGCCATCGGGGATCTACGACAAGTTCAAGGCGGCGCGCCGGCGCGTGCGTCTGGGCCGGGACCAGCAGCTCTCGGTGCTGAACACGATGGTGGGGGATTTCTTCATCGTGGAGGACGGCACCCACATCGCCAGCATGGCGCCGTGCACCACGCGCACGCTGTTGCTCCTGCGCCTTCCCGACCCCGATGTCGAATCCGCCAGCTACCGCCCGCCGGACGAAATGGCGCCGCTCATCAAGGACGCAATCCGCGAGCGGCGGTAGGTGCCGGGCTATCCGTCCTTGCGTCGTTCTCGCACACGGCGTTCCGCGTTGGGCCGCTCCAGCGTGACATCATCGTACGACGCGGGGTCATCCAGCGATTCCAGGTGAGTGAGAATCGATACGTTGGGAAGCGTGTCGCGCACGTCGGCTTCGATGTGTTCCAGCAGCTCGTGGCCGTCGTGCACCGTCCACTGTCCGGGCACCAGCACGTGCACGGAGACGAACCGTCTCTTTCCCGACTGCCGTGTGCGCAGCGCGTGGAATTCCACGCCTTCCTCCTGCGTGTAGCGGTCGAGCACCGCGCGCAGCGCTTCCTGTTCCGACACCGGGAGTGCGGAGTCCATGAGACCGAACACCGACTTGCGTACGATGCGCACGCCGGTGAGCACGATGACCAGGGCCACGCCCAGCCCGATGATGGGGTCCAGCCGCGTCCATCCCGTCCATACCACCAGTCCGATGCCGATGAGCACGCCCGCGGTGGTGAGCACGTCGGTGAGCAGGTGATGGGAGTCGGCCTCCAGCGTCACCGATTCGTGCCGGTGTGCCGCGCGCCGCAGCACCAGCGCGACCACAAGGTTCACCAGCGCCGCCACCACCGAAACCGCGATGCCCAGCCCCACGCGTTCCAGGGGGCGGGGAACCAGCAGGCGCTGAACCGCCGCGAAGCCGATGCTGGCCGCCGCCAGCAGGATCAGTGCGCCCTCGAGTCCGCTCGAGAAGTACTCCGCCTTGTAATGCCCGTACATGTGCGTCTCATCCGCGGGACGCGCCGCCACCGTCAGCATGGCCAGCGCCATCACCGCGCCGATCAGATTGACGACGGATTCCATGGCGTCGGAAAGCAGCCCGACCGATCCGGTGAAGAACCACGCCGCCGCCTTCAGGGCGATGGTGACGAGTGCCGCAAAAATGGAGAGCCAGGCATAGCCGGCGAGGGGAGTGGGATGACGGGTTGTGTCTGCCACGCTATCGAGAACGGGATTCGCGGGACCGGGAGGATTCGGTGCTGCTGCGCGAGTTTCGCAGCAGCACGGCGCCGATGATCAGAAATACGACGGGCACGCCGGTCATGGCCACGTTGTATGATTTCTCCAGGTTGAGCGCGGCCAGCGCGACCGCGAGCACCATGAAGACAAACCCGAGCCTGCGCCTTGTTCTGTTTCGCATGGGGCCTTCCGGTTGGGTGCGGGACGAGACTAGTCGAAGGCGTCCCGGGGCGTCAATCCTCGGTCCGGGGACCGGGTTTGCCACCCGGGCGCGCAACGAGTATATTCGGGCTTCACCGCACCGTCATGTTGAACGAAACCACCATCCAGAAAGCCCTCGAATCCGTGGCCGACGTGTTCGGCGTGGGCAGCATCATATCGCAACGGCGGGTCGAAAAGATCACCGTCCGCGACGGCGTGGTCATGCTTTCGCTGAACCTCCCGGTCGACGATCTGAAGGTGAAACAGCGCGTTGAGGCTGACAGCCGCGAAGAGGTAAAGAAGCTCGACGGGGTGCGCGAAGTCATCATCATGACCCGGGGCGCCAAGCCGTCGCTGGCGGCGCGCGGACCGGCACAGCCCAACACCGGGCCGGGACCGGTGCGTGGCGGACGCGGCCAGGATCCCTTCGAGTCGCAGGCGCCCATCGAGGGCGTGAAGAACATCATCGCGGTGTCATCGGCCAAGGGGGGCGTGGGGAAGTCCACGATCTGCGTGAATCTGGCGCTGGCGCTGGCCGCACAGGGCGCGCGCGTGGGACTGATGGACGCCGACGTGTACGGCCCCAGCATCCACGTGCTCATGGGAACGGGTGACGAGCGCCCCACGGCGGGAACGACGAAAGAAATCGCGCCCGTGGAAAAGGACGGCCTCAAACTCATGTCGCTCGGGTTTCTCACCGAGCGCGGACAACCCGTCATCTGGCGCGGGCCGATCGTGATGGGCGTGGTGAAGAAGTTCCTGCAGGACGTGGAGTGGGGCGAGCTGGACTACCTCATGATCGACATGCCGCCCGGCACCGGAGACGCACAGCTCACGCTGGTGCAGACCGTGCCGCTCACCGGCGCCATCATCGTGACGACTCCGTCCGAGCTGTCCCTGGTGGACGCCGAGAAGGGGCTCGAGATGTACCGGAGCGTGAACGCGCCGGTGCTTGGCATCATCGAGAACATGACGTACTTCGTCTGCCCGCATTGCGGCGAGCGCACCGACATCTTCAACCACGGCGGCGGGCGCGATATCAGCGAACGCCTGGGCGTGGAGTTTCTCGGCGGTCTCCCGCTGGATCCCACCGTGCGCCGGGTGGGCGACGAGGGCAGTCCCATCGTCAAACACGACCCTGCCTCACCCGTGGCGAAGGCCTTCTTCGACATGGCGAGCCGCATCCAGTCGGTGGTACCCGCGGCCTGATATCCGGCGCGTACCGTCAACCTTAACAGCGCCTTAGTCCGTTCTTGACTTCACGCTTCTACTTATAGAAGCATGGGCCTGCTGCACCTCATTCCGGAGCCTGAATTGACCCACGAAAGACAATTGCTGCTCAAAAAAGCGCGCGAACTCGAGCTGTTGGTCTCCGCCAGCCGGACCCTCAACACCAACGTCGAATTTGGCGAGCTGTTGAAGAGCCTGCTGAAGATCGTGAAGACGGCCACGCGCGCCGAATACGTGCTGCTGGCCGCGCTCGACCTGCGCGACCGCATGGTGTTCGAGCGCGCGCTGGGCATTGCCGATGCCGATGTGCGCGGTATGCCCATCGTGAAGGGCACCGGTGTCATGGGGCACGTGTGGCGCAAGGGCCAGCCCGTGATCATCGATGACATGCGGCATTCCGATCTCACCCCGGTCATCGCGAAGAAGCTGGGGATCAAGGTGCACTCGCTGGTCGCGATTCCGCTCAAGCGGCGGGGTCTGGTGCGCGGCGTGCTGCAGGTGGTGAACCGCCGCAATGAGGACGCGTTCACGCCCGACGACCTGACACTGCTCAGCGCGCTGGGCGAGCACGTGGCCGCCGCGGTTGCCAATGCCCGCCTGCGCGAGAGCGCCCAGCGCCGCCGTCTGGAGTATCAGCTGCTCGCGGAAGTGAGCGCCGACGTCGGCAAGTCGCTGACGCGCGACGAAGCGCTGGACCGCATTCTCAAGAATCTGCAACGGCTCGTGGAATCCGATGCCGCCGCCATCTTTCTGGTGGACGGCAAGACCTCGACGATTTCCAGCGTGCTGCACACCGGCTATCCGCGCACCGCGCAGGAAAAAATCCAGATTCACCTCGACGAGGGAATTGTGGGCGTGGTGGCCAAGACCAAGAACGGCCTGATTGTGCCGGACGTGCGCGCGCACGCGCAGTACGCCAACGTGCGCGCCCGCACGCGCTCCGAAATGGTGGCGCCCATGATTCTGCGCGGGCAGGTGCTGGGTCTGTTCAACGTGGAAAGCGACCGTCTGGACGCGTACAGCGAGGACGACCTGCGCCTGCTGGAGGCCTTCGCGGCCGAGGCCGCGGTGGCCATCGATCGCGCGCACCTCTTCGAGGAGCGCAAGGTGAAGCTGGAGATCGAGGAAGAGCTGCGTCTGGCGCGGACCGTGCAGGAATTCTTCTCGCCCAAGAAGTCGCTGGTCACGGCCAACTTCCGTATCGCCGGTGCCAATTTCCCCTCGCTGGAAGTGAGCGGCGACTACTACGACTTTTTCCCCGCGATGAACCGCCTGGTGGCATTTGCCATCGCCGACGTGGCCGGCAAGGGCGTGCCGGCATCGCTCATCATGGCCAGCTTCCGTTCCACGTTCCGCACCGTGGCGCCGTTTACCGCGAGTGCACGGCAGATGGTGCTGCGTCTGAATCAGATTCTCATGGATACCGTGCGCCCGCAGGACTTTGTCACCACGTTCGTCGGGGTGCTCAATCCCGATACCGGCGAGCTTTCCTACTGCAATGCCGGCCACAATCCGCCCATCGTGCTGGCGGCCGACGGAAGTTTCCGGCGGTTGGAGGTGGGTGGGCCGGTGCTGGGGATTCTCAAGGACACGGAAGTCGAGTGGCACGAAGGCCGGATGCGTCTGCACAGCGACGAAGCGCTGGTGTGCTACACCGACGGCGCCACCGAGGCCACCAACGGCGAAGAGGAGTATGGCGAGGCCCGCTTCATCGAAGCGGTGCGCGCCAATGTGTCGCTCACACCGTACCGCCTGTGTACCGCACTGTACGCCAACATGCGCGCCTTCATCGGCGCCACGCCGCAGGTGGACGACACCACCTATCTCGCCATCAAGCGCATGGAGCGCGCACCGTCCGGCTCGGGCGGAGCCTGAACCCGGCTACAACCGAATCAGGATCAGCGCCTCGTTGTTGCGAATGTCCACTTCGGTAACGGGGGCGCCGACGGTTTGCCCGTCGGGGTTGAGCGGCGCGTAGGTTCCGTCGAGCACGAGGTGGGTTTTGCTCAGATCGTCGACGGTGGCGCCCACGGGAAGCAGTTTCACCAGGACCAGGGCGTTGGTGAAGCGCCGCGCATAGACATGGTAGGTCAACGACGTGTAGATGGGGTCGTTGCCGCTGTCAATGATGTAGTGCTCTTTGGTGTTCGCGTGTCCTTCGAAATCCACGGTTCCCGGTGGAATCTCGTCGGGCTGTCCGATGTCATACTCGACGGCGGGATTGTACGCCCACGCTGAAACCGGATCCGAGCCCGAGTGGCCCGACATGGTTTCGTACATGTAGTAGGTGTGCGAGTTGGAAATGAGGTAATACAGCCCCAGTGTCAGCATCCTGCCGCGATCGGTTCCCGCCGTTCCCGACGAGTAGTCGCGGGCGCCCAGCACGCGGCGGCCGCCGGCGCGCGTCTGGTAGATGATCTGGCGCACCGCCTGGTCGTAGTCGTAGTTCTCGCTCATGCAGCGATTGCTCCCGGTGGCGGGACTCGATGTGCCGGTATACGACACCCACACCTCGCCGTAGATCCACGGCGTCGTTTTCTGGATGTCCTGCGCGCACCGGTTGGCATAGTTGAGAAACAACACGTGGCCGTAGTTGGGCATGATGTCCTTCGTCGATGCGAACTCGTTCATCATGTCGGTGGCCAGGCCCGGAAACAGATTCTCGATCGCGACCGTGTAGGGATGGTTGTCGTCAATCGAAACGCCGTAGTACTCCGATGAGTGATCCAGCAGTCCTTCGTTGAAGATGGGATACCAGATGGCGTCGTCGACGAGAACGCCATCCAGCGGCCCGCTGGCGAAGGGGTGGCCGTACCACCACGTGCCGTCGATCAGTCCACCGATGTAGGCGTCGAGAAAGCGATGGTAGTTCGGATTCGCCACGTTGGCGAAGTACCACGGGCTGCCTCCGTTATAGAACCCGACGACGCGCGATTGGTCGCGGCTGGTGGCGCTGGCCGGATTGCCGCCGCCGCCGGGGTTCCATCCCGGCACCATCCCGGACGCAAACCCGGGCACGATGCTCTTGCCCTCCCACGTGGGGACGTTCACGTCTTCCTTGTAGTGGAGATAGAGATCCTCGGGATTCACGTTGTGCGCACTGGCCCACGCCGGCGCACTGGGCCCGGCGCGGTCGAAGCGATTGAAGCGCGCCACGACATATTCAAAGAGACGAATGTTGGGATTGACCGCGCGCGCTTCGTCGGGGTCGGAGATCCCGATCAGCAGGTCATAGTGTGACGCACGCCAGTCGATTTCGTTGGTATCCAGCGGCGGGCGCAGCAGGCACGAGGCCGTCTGGATGTGCGGGCGCAGCGCGGGTGTAATCGCGCCGCACACCGCGCCATTGCACTCCTGGTCAAAACCGCAGGAGAAATCGGTGACGCACGTGCCCTGGGTGCCGCTTGTCTCCGCGGGGCCGGACGACGACGCACACGCGGTCGCCACGGCAAGCGCGAGCGCGGGAATGACCAGATATCGAGGTTGCATGGGCTCTCTCCGGTGATCGTGACACGGGTGAATCTCCCGGTAGGTGCAACGGATGTGCCTGCGAATCCCAAACCCGGCACTTGGCGGAGCGTGGTGGGGAAGGGCGCATGCCTCCCCGTGGGGGCGAATTGGGGCGCAAAATGATTGTCGCCGGGAAGGCTTCGGCTCTACACTCGCTCTCCACGCGTGCAATCTGCCCGCAGGGGCGGTTTTTGTGGCGTGGTACCAGGCAATTTCATGGAGTCCAAGCGAATCCTGTTCGTGTCATCCCTGCGCCGCTACGGCGGCGGCGAGCGATGGATGTTGGACACGGCGGCCGGCCTGCGGGAACGCGGCCACGATGTGCGCCTGGCGGCGCGCCCGGGCAGCGTACTGGCAGCCAACGCGCCGGCGCGGGGCATTCCTCTGTTCAGCATCGAGATGCGCGGCGACGTGGATCCCATCGCCATCACCCAGTTCGCCGGCGTACTGCGCCGTTTTCAGCCCGAGATTGTGTGTCCCAACCTGGACCGCGAGATCCGCATTGCGGCCGCCAGTATCCGCGCGTCGCGGGCGTTGCGCCCCCGGCCGGTTCGTCCCCGCCTGATTCCGCGCCGGGGCAGCGAGTTTCCCCTCAAGGACAAACGTCACTACCGGCTGGTCTATCTCCTCGACATCAATCGGGTGATCGTGAATTCCGAGGCCACCAAGCGCACCATGGTGAAGGACGCGCCGTGGTTCCCGCCGGAAAAAGCGGTGGTGGTATACAACGGGATCGACGCCGCGCCCTACGACCGCCTCGTGGAGCAGCGCGATGCGCTGCGTGCCAGGCTGCGGGGCGCGATCGGTGCGCCACCCGATGCCCCGGTCGTATCGCTGGTGGGCGAGCTCAACGAGCGCAAGCAGCAACGCGTGGTGATCGAGGCCGCGCCCCACGTGCTGGAGAAATTCCCCAACGCCCGCATCCTCTTTGTGGGTGACGGCGACGATCGCGCCAAACTGGAAGCGGCCGTGCGCGAGCGCGGCCTGCATCCCTCCATCGTCTTCACGGGATTCCGCGCCGATGTGCCCGAGATTCTCACCGGCAGCGATGCGCTGCTGCTGCCGTCGCGCGTGGAGGGTTTCGGCTACGTGCTCGTCGAGGCGATGGCTGCGGGGATTCCCTGCATCGCGTCGCGTGTCAGCAGCATTCCGGAAATTCTCGAGGACGGTGTCACCGGCATTCTGCACGCCGTGGGCGATTCAGGCGCCATTGCGGACGCAGTCATCGATGTGTTGTCGGATCGCGAGCGCGCACGCGCCATGGGAGATGCCGGTGCGCGCGTCGCACGCGAGAAGTTTACGCTGACCACCATGCTCGACCAGGTCGAAAAGATTTTCTGTTCCTGACAACATTTGCTTGACGGACTTCGGGCATCCCGGTCTATTCTGCCTTATTGCGATGCGGGCGCATCGTAAGACAATCTGCGAGCGCACCATCCGTCGCGAAGGCGTGAGCCCTCGAACGCGATAGTGCAGGGACGGGCGCCGGGCCTCACCCGGCGCCCGTATTTTTTCTTCCCTCTCTTATCACTCTCATCGTCGCGTGCTGCTCCGCTCGGCCTCGGGCGTCTCGTTGTCTCACGTCCTCGCGGTGGTCCACCGTGCGCGTCATTCGTTTGCCGCCCGCTGCGGATTGTTCGCCAACGAGAGCCCTGCGTCCTCGCTCCGGCGTCCGGGCACAAGCGCGAACGACTGAGCAAGCGAGCGGGTGGCACCGGACGGGGACCCCGGCAACGAGCGGAGCGAAGTTGTTCCGGAGTGGCCGGTGACAGGACCCGCGAGCGAAACGAGAGCGGTGAGAAGCATGAGCGGAGCACGTGCAGTGAGAAGTGCGAGCGGAGCAAGTGCAGTGAGAAGCACGAGCGGAGCACGTGCAGTGAGAAGTGCGAGCGGGCGACTAGTGCGAGAACAGATGAACCAGCGAGAGGCTCAGGGCGGGTGCGTAGGTGATGATCACCAGCGCCACCAGCATCAGCAGCAGGAAGGGCACGCTGGCGGAGTACAGCTTCACCACCGGCTCCTTGAAGCGGAATGACGAGATGAAGAGATTCAGTCCCACCGGCGGTGTGAGGTAGCCGATCTCCAGATTGGTGAGAAACACGATGCCCAGATGCACGGGATCGACGCCGAAGCCCACGGCCACCGGTGCGATCAACGGCACCACCACGATCAGCGCCGAGAAGATGTCCATGAGGCAGCCCACCACCAGCAGGAACAGATTCAGGATCAGGAGGAAGGTGTACTTGCTGGAAATGTAGTGCTGCATCCAGGCCAGGATGCGCATGGGTACTTCGGCGTCGATCACGTAGTTCACGAAACCGAACGAGCACATGATGATCACCAGGATGCCGCCCACCAGCGCCACGCTCTCGGCGAAGATTTCCGGCAGCTTGCGCACGGAGATGTCGCGGTAGATGAACACCTCCACCACCAGCGCGTAGAGCGCGGTGATGGCGGCGGCTTCCATGACGGTGATGATGCCGCCGTAGATCCCGCCCAGAATGATGATGGGGAGGGGAATCTCCCAGGCCGCGTTGCGCACCGCCGTGCGCACGGCGGCCCACGAGAAGGGCGGGCTCTGGATGCCGTCCTTGCGCCCGCGGTAGAAGCCGAAGCTGGCCAGCATCACCACCAGCAGAATTCCGGGAAGAATGCCGGCGAGGAACAGCTTGTCGATCTGCACTTCCGCCACGTAGCCGTAGATGATCAGCGGCAGGCTGGGCGGAAACAAGAGCCCGAGGCTGCCGGAGGCGGTCACCAGTCCCAGCGAGAACTTGCGACTGTAGCCTTCCGTCAGGAGCGCGGGCAGCAGCAGGCCGCCCATCGCCACAATGGTCACGCCCGAGGCGCCGGTGAATGCGGTGAACACGGCGCACGCCACCAGCGCCACCACCGCGAGTCCTCCGGGAAAGAGCGCGCGCGAGAGGGCGACGAGGCGATCCGGTGCCTTGCTATGTGCGAAGAGATACCCCGCCAGCGTGAACAACGGAATCGCCACCAGCAGCGGAGACCCGGCCACCGAGTACATCGACACCGCCACCGACGAGATGTCGATACCCGCGGAAAAGAAGAGCGCCATGGCCAGCACACCAAACACCGCGAACAGCGGCATTCCCGAGAGCGCCAGCAGTCCGAGGACGATGCCGAGCAGCGCCAGCATGTCAGCTGTCCGCTCCTGCCTCGGCCGGTTCGCGGCCCAGGAAGATGGCCAGCAGGGTGCGGTATGCGATGGTTGTGAAGGCCACCGGGAGAATCAGCTGCACGACCCAGGTCTTGATGCCGAGGAAGGCCATTTCACCGTAGCTGCGCTCGTCGATCACCAGCCGGCCGGCGGCGATGGCGAGCAGATAGGCGGCGATCGCCGTCGCTCCGTACACCAGCAGCCGGCGCAGCGGTTTCAAACGCGCCGGTGTCATGCGCGAGATGACGTCGATGGTGATGTGGTTCATGCGCGCGGACGCGATCATCGCCCCCACCGCGCCCAGGTAGAGCACGGCGTGGCGCATGAAAGGATCCGCCCACAGCAGGCCGGAGTGCATGGCGTTGCGCATGATGATCTGGATCGTGCCCAGTGTGACCAGCGAGGCCAGCAGCAGCACGATCAGACCGATTTCCAGGCGGGCGAGAAAATCGAACACGCGGCGGGCGCCGTCACGGCGGTCGAGGCGCGCGCGCGCCGCCGCCAGAGCAATGAGCACCACAAATCCGGCGGCCAGCAACGCGTAGCGATTCATGTCAGCGAAGCGGCGGTCACTGGGCCCCGTGGGTGGCGCGATAGTCGGCGAGCAGCTTCTTGACGCGATCGAGAAGTTCCTGCGAGTACAGCGTGCCCACACCGTCGCTCCACGCCGCACGCCCGCGCTCGGTGAATTCCTTGCGCGCGGCCGGGTCCACCGCCACCACCTCCACGCCTTCCTTCTTGATCTCCTCGATCGCCTCCTGGTTCTGCGTGCGCGTCTTGGCGGTGAGATCAGCCAGGTGCTGGTGGGTCACGTCCTTGATGACCGCAATGTCGGCGTCACTCACGCCGGCGAGGGATTTCTTCGACACGATCACCGCGCTGATGCCGTGGGTGATGGGCACATCGCTCATGTACTTGACCCGCGAGTACCACTGCAGCGCCACGCACGCCAGCGGCGAGGCGTACACCGCGTCCACCACGCCGGTCTGGAGCGACGTGAGGACGTCGGGCGCAGCCAGCGGGATGGGGGCGATCTTGAAGGCCTTGAAGAAGATTTCCGCCAGCCGGTCGCCGGACCAGATCCACCACTTGCACGTGGCCATGTCTTCTGGATTGCGCACGGGCGTATGTGTGAACAGATACACGAAGCCGACATCCGTCCAGCCCAGCAAGGTGTAGCCCTGCTCGTCGAACGCCTTCTCGTAGTAGTCGTTGGTCTGCGAACGCACGTAGTCGAGTTCCTCGACATTGTCGAACATGAAAGGCAGCTCGAGCACGCGCACTTCCGGCACGATGCTGCCCAGGCCGAAGCCGGTGAAGCCGGCGCCGTGAATCTGGCCCACGCGGATCTTGCGGATCACGTCCTTTTCGTCCCCCTGGACGCCGCCGGGGAAGAACTTGAACCCGACGCGGTTGTCGGTGCGTGTGCGCACGTCGTCGTCGATCTTGTGCATGGTTTTCATCCACGTGCTGCCTTCGGGTGCCAGCGTGGCCAGCTTGATTTCGACCTTCGCCTTACCCGGCTTCTGCGCCGAGACCGGCAGGGCGGCAAGGGCCACGATGGCGAGGCTGCACGCGAGACTTCTAGAAAAGGTCATCAGCTTCTCCCAGCAACGATGAGGATTTCTTGCGAGCGATCAGATTGAGCAGGCGGTAGGGATCATCAGGAGGTTCCGGCGCGGCCGCCACGCGGGCGAGCGCCTGCCGGAATTGATCGCCGTCCTGGATTCGGTACAGATAGAATTTTGCGAAGAAATAGTGCGGAAGCAAGAACGTCGAGTCCGCCGCCGCGAAAGCCTTGTTGAAATTCTCGAGGGATTTTTCCGGGCTCCCGCCGAACATGGGCGGACGGAAGGCATACAGGCTGCCCACCATCACATAGGGAAGGCCGTTGAAGTAGGCCCCGTCGAGCTCGGTGCAGCGCACGAGCAGTGCGGTCACCTTGGGGATATCGCGCAGGACGGCGGTGGAGTCGAGGTGCAGGCTGATGAACTGCGCCCAGTTGGCGGCGGTCCACACCGCCGCGGGCACGTCCTTCTTGCGCACTGCCGGCATCGCCTTCTCGAACTCCTCCAGCGGCACATCCCAGTTGCGGGGCAGCTTCTTGTTCTTCTCCAGCATCGCGCGGCCGTGCGCCATGCCCTTGAGGTAGAGCTGCGACGCGTATCCGGGGTCGCTTTCCTCGTAGGTGGAGAACGCGTAGCTGAAATACAGCATGGAAGCGTTGAGGCGCAGGCTCTCGTTGCCGGGATCCGTGCGAATCAGCCCTTCCAGCAGGAAGAGGTTGGCGGCGGCGCCGTCCTGAAACATGCGCAGGTCGTCGGACTCCATGGCCGCGTCGCGCGCATTGTCCAGCACCGGGACCATCACGTGCCCCACGGAGAACTTCGCCGTCGAGCATCCCGAGACCGCAAGCATGACGGCGCCGAGGATCACCGGGGTCGCAGTACGCCATCGTTGGGAGTGCAAGTTCATGGCGGGCATAGTACGGGCGCAGACGAAATCTGGAAAGAAAAGACCCTCCGGCCTGGTTGGTCACAGGGCCGGAGGGTCAAGTCGACCTACTATTGCATTTCATGGTGCCGAAGGGGGGACTCGAACCCCCACGAGGTTGCCCTCACTGCGCCCTGAACGCAGCGCGTCTACCAGTTCCACCACTTCGGCCCTGATGAAAAAACTCCAGCAGGCTTGGCAGCTAGAAGAGAGACCGACAAAGGCAAAGCCAAGAAGCCAAGTGCCGGCAACCTTCAGCGAAGCGGACAGTAGTCGAAAGAGGTGGAAAAGTCAATTGAAAGGGCGGTCCCACATGCCCAATTGTGAAGACACAAGATATTGTGTGGTAGTAGCTTACGGAATACCACCCGGACGAGACGCGGCGCCTGAAGCCGACATATCGTACTTATTCCGGTAAATACTAAGTCGTTTCTCATTTGCCAGTTGCAACTGAAGGCCCCGCCCCGTAGGCTGCCCCTGTTCCGCCATGAAGATCGTCGTTCAGAACAAGAAGGCCCGCCACGATTTTGCGATTCTCGAGACCATCGAGGCGGGGATCGCACTGCGTGGCACCGAGGTAAAATCGCTGCGCGAGGGCCGCGCCAATCTGCGCGATTCGTATGCATTGCTCGAAGGCGGCGAGGTGGTGCTGCGCGGACTCCAGATCATGCCGTACTCGCACACCTCGGACCGCGCGCTGGACCCGCTGCGTGACCGCCGGCTGCTGCTCAATCGCGACGAGATCCGCAAGCTGGCGGTGAAAATCAACGAGAAGGGCATGACGCTGGTGGCATTGAAGGTCTACTTCACCCCGCGCGGTATCGCCAAGGTCGAGCTGGGGCTGGCGAAGGGAAAGAAGCTCTACGACAAGCGCGAGGCGATCGCCGAGCGCGAGAGCCGCCGCGACGTCGACCGCGCCATGAAGCGGGAACGGCGCGGCGAATAACCGCGCCTTAAAGCCGCCGTGGACCACCTTCGATTGCCTCTGCTATGGTCGCGGCGATCCCGCATGACGCATCGTTTTTTGATCCTTTTGTTCGCCGTGATGAGTGCGGTCCTTGCTTCCGCGCCTGTCGGCGCGGAGACCACCGCCCAGGTGGTGTACGACGACGGCCGGCCCGCGGAGCAGGTGCCGTTGCTGCACGTATCCGGCGACGGTGACGTGTGGTTCATGCGCGCCAACGATGTGGCGCGCCTGTTCCGGGCGACGCAGTTCTGGAACGCAACCACCCGCAAGATCGTCCTCGGCATCGGCCGCGCGCGTTTCGTCCTCACGGTCGACACCCGCGTGGTGGTGGTGGATGGCGAGCCTTACATGATGCGCACTCCCGTGCGTTACCAGGATGGCTTCGTGCTGGTGCCGCTGGAGTTCATGGTGGAGATCGCGGCGCAGCACACGCCGCGTGATTTTGTATGGGACGAAAAAGCCCGCCGCCTCTCCATCCAGGGGGCGGGTTTCAACGTGACGCGCATCACCTTCGCCACGTCGCCCACGCGCACCACGGCGACCATCGCGATGACCGAGCCGCTGGTCTACCACGTTGATACCGGCACCGCGGGCCTGGTGCGTCTCAAGCTCTACGGCGCGCGCGCGGATCTGCGCCAGCTCACGGTGCGCGATGCCCACGGCTTCGTGAACGGGGTGCGCGCGGAACAGACCGAGCGCGATGCCTACCTCACCTTCGATCTCTCCCGTCAGGTGAAGCAGCTCAAGGTGGACCGCAGCGATACGCCGCCGCAGATCGTGGTCACGCTCGAGAAGGGAACCGCGGCCGCCGCCGATACCGGCATGGTCGTGCTCGATGAGGGCGCCACCGTGCGCACGTCGTTTGTGATCAAGAAGGTGTGCATCGACGCCGGCCACGGCGGACGCGATCACGGCAAGGAAAACGACGACGGCGTGGCGGAAAAGGATGTGACGCTGTCCATCGCGCGCGTGGTGGCGGATCAGATCCGCCAGCAACTGGGTCTCGAGGTGGTCATGACGCGCGACGACGACTCGTACATTCCGCTGCGCCAGCGTACCGAGATCGCCAACCGCGAGAAGGCGGACCTGTTCATCAGCATCCACTGCAACAGCTGGTTCAACGACCAGACCGGGGGCTTCGAGTCGTATTTTCTCTCGCCCGCGCGCAGCGAATCCGAACGCGCGCTGGCGCGCTACGAAAACCAGGCGGGCGGCGCACCGGCGGATACGCAGAAGAATGACGTGGACTTCATTCTGTGGGACCTGGCGCAGAACGCCTACATTTCCGAGAGCAGCACGCTGGCCGAAACCATTCAGCGCGAAATGACGTCGCGCCTGGGACTGAAGAGCCGCGGCGTGAAGCAGGCAAACTTCGTGGTGCTGCAGGGCGCGCAGATGCCGGCCGTGCTGATTGAAACCGCGTTCCTCACCAACCCGGCCGAGGCGCAGCTGCTCACGGATCCCGATTTCCAGCGCAGCGTGGCCGACGGACTGGTGGCCTCGATCAAGCGCATGCAGGAGCAATACCGCTAGTGGACAATCGCGACTTCAATCCCTTCGACGAAACTCCGCGCACCGCGGGGGGGCTCAGCAGCCGGCGCCTGGCGCTGATCGGGCTGGCCGCGTTCGTCGCCATCGCGCTGGTGGTA
>DASRYI010000122.1:0-5544 GCA_035687255.1 Candidatus Krumholzibacteriia bacterium
CGAGCGTTGCGGCAATACGCCGATGGAAGTGCTGCTCGTGAACCTGCGCATGCTCGGCTGGATCGACAACGACCTCAGCCGGTTGTGCGACTACTGCAGCCTCGTCTCACGCGTGTGCGGGGTTCCCATCGCCTACAATCACCCCGTGCACGGGGCGGACGCCTTCCGCACCCAGACGGGTGTGCACGCATCCGCCGTGCTCAAGGCGACCCAGATGGGCGAGGCGTGGCTGGCCGACCGCATCTACTCGTCGGTCCCGGCGGGCTGGGTGGGCCGGTCGCAGGAAATCGAAATCGGACCCATGAGCGGCGCGTCCAACGTGATATTCTGGCTGCGTGCACGGAATCTCGAGCCGCACAGCTACCTGGTGGAGGCCATCTTCGAAGCGGCCAAGACTTCGCGCCGGCGCTTGACCGACGCCGAAATTCTCGGCATCGTCGAGGCATGTCCGAAACCATGAAACGAACCATTGCACTGCAGGTCAACGGAGCCGCGCAGGAAGTCCTCGTCGAGGGCGGCCGCACGCTGCTCGAGGTGTTGCGCGAGGACCTGCGTCTGACCGGAACCAAATTCGGGTGCGAGCACGGCGAGTGTGGCGCGTGCACGGTGCTCGTCGACAACACCCCCGCGCTCTCCTGCATCACGCTCGCGCAGTTGTGCGACGGAAAATCCGTGACGACGGTCGAAGGACTCGAGGGTCCGGTGGCCGACGCGATCCACGCCGCGTTCGCCGAGGCGGGCGCATCGCAGTGCGGTTACTGCACACCCGGCTTTGCCATCATGTTCCACCACCTCATGGAGCGAAGCGCGGCCGGCGAGACCATCGATCCGCGGCGCGAACTCTCCGGCAACATCTGCCGGTGCACGGGATTTGTGAAGATTCTCGATGCGTATGAACGAGGCACGGCCAAACAACGGGTATAAGACGATCGGGCGGCGCGCCGCGCGCGTCGAAGCATTCACCAAGGTGGCGGGCCGCGCGGTATACGCGGACGACGTGCACCTGCCGGGCATGCTGTACGGCCGTCTCAAGCGCAGCACGGTCGCCCACGGCCGCATTCTCTCCATCGACACGGAACATGCACGCGCGCTGCCGGGCGTGCGCGCGGTCATCACCGGTGCCGACCTGCCGGTACGCTACGGCATCCTCCCCGTCCACCAGGACGAAACCGCGCTGGCCGTCGACCGGGTGCGCTATCTGGGCGAGCCGGTGGCGGCGGTGTGCGCGGACACCGAGGACATCGCCCAGCGCGCGCTGGACCTGATCGACGTTTCCTATTCCCCGCTCGAGTGTGTGCTCTCGGTGGAAGACGCGTTCGCCGCGCGGGTGCGCCTGCACGAATCCGAGAAGTTCTCCGGCAATGCCCACCGCGTGGTGGCCCTGGAGTTCGGCGATGTGGCCGGCACGCTGGCCGGGTGTGAGTACACGCGCGAGGACATGTTCTACTATGCGGGCAGCACGCATCTGCCCATGGAAACGCACGCCACGGTGGCGGATTTCACGGACGGCCGGCTGACGCTGATCGTGTCCCACCAGGCGCCCTATTACCTTCAGCGCATTCTCCCCAAAGTGCTGGGAATCCCCGCGCACGCGCTGCGCGTGGTGGTGCCCTATGTGGGCGGCGGGTTCGGCGGCAAGCTCGACCCCTTCCCCGACACCATCTGCGCGGGCAAGCTCTCCATCATTACGGGACGACCGGTCAAGTTCACGCTCTCGCGCGAAGAGGTCTTCTACAACCACCGCGGCCGGCATCCCTCTCTCATGTGGATTCGCAGCGGGTGGAAGCAGGGAGAAATGGCCGCCGTGCACTTCCGCGCGTTCCTCGACGGCGGCGCCTACGGCAGTTTCGGCACCGCGGCGGCGTATTATCACGGTGCACTTCAGGGGACGACGTACCGGCTGGGCACGTACAAGGCCGAGATCGTGCGCTTCTACACCAACAAGCCGCCGTGCGGGCCCAAGCGCGGACACGGCACACCGCAACCACGCTTTGCGCTGGAGTGCCACATCGACCGGGTCGCGGAAGAACTGGGCGTGCCGGCCGATGAGTTGCGCCGCAAGAACCTGATCGCGCCCTACTCGACCACGGTGAATCACCTGCGCGTCACGTCCTGCGGACTGGATGAATGCATCCGGCGCGTGGTCGATGCATCGGGCTACCACGACAAGCGCGGACACCTGCCCTTCGGTGAGGGCATCGGTCTGGCGGTGGGTTGTTACATCTCGGGCGCCGCCCTGCCCATCTACTGGAATGAGATGCCGCATTCGGAAGTGATGGTGAAGGCCGACCGTTCCGGCAAGATCTCGGCGTATTCGGGACACACCGAAATCGGACAGGGCGCCGACACGGTGCTGGCGTGGATCGTGGCGGAAGTGCTCGGTATCGAACCCGATGAAGTGACGCTGGTGTTGCGCGACAGCGACAGCGTGCCGCCCGACCTCGGCAGCTACTCGAGCCGCGTCACCATGATGATGGGCAATGCCGCCCGCGATGCGGCGGAGAAGCTCAAGCAGTGTCTCGCGGAGTCGGCCGCGTCGGCGTTGTCGGCCGATGTGGGCGAGATTATCTTCGACGGACGAAAGCTCTACGCCGCCGATCGCGAGCGCTTCATCACCCTCGAGGACGCCATCCAGCGCGCCGAAGCGGCGCACGGCATGCTGTCTTTCACGGGCAGCTACACACCCCGTCCGAAGTACGGCGATTTCAAGGGCGCGGGCGTGGGTCCGTCTCCCGCCTACAGTTATTCGGCATGTGCCATCCAGGTGAGTGTCGACACCGACACCGGACGCGTGCAGCCGGTCAAGGTATGGATCGCGCACGACATCGGCAAATGCATCAGCCGCATCAACGTGGAAGGCCAGGTCGAGGGCGGCGTGTACATGGGGCTGGGCGAAGCGCTGATGGAAGAGATGGCGTTCACGCCCGCGGGCCTTCTGCGCAACGCAGGATTGCTCGACTACAAATCGCCCACTGCACTCGACATGCCCGAGATCGAGACGTTTCTCGTCGAGGACCCCGACCCCGAGGGTCCCTTCGGCGCCAAGGAAGTGGGCCAGGGCCCGTTGCTGCCCGTTCCGCCCGCGCTGGTCAACGCGGTGTACGACGCCATCGGTGTTCGTTTCGACGAGATCCCGGTGACTCCGGACAAGGTGCTGCGCGCACTGGAACGCCGGAGCGAGCGCGTGGGCCCGCGCCGCGTGATCGAGTTTCCCTTCCCCGAACCGGTGAAAGTCGAGGTGCCCGCCGATGCTGCGGATCGGGACGTTTGAAGTCCTGCGCCCGCGCTCGCTCGACGAGGCGCTGGCCATGCGCTCGGAGTACACGCGCGCGCTGTGGATCGCGGGCGGGTCCGACCTGGTGCCCAAACTCAAGCGCGCGCAGTTTGCACCCGACGCGGTCATCTCGCTCGCGGAAATCGACGGACTCGAGGGCGTCTCACGCCGGGATGACACGGTGCGCATCGGCGCCCTCACCCGGCTCTCCGCCCTGGAACGGGCGCCCGAGATCGCGGCGCTGACGGTACTGCGCGAGGCCACCGGTGTCATCGCCACCCCCATCATCCGCTCCATGGGTACGGTGGGCGGTAACCTGCTCCAGGACACGCGCTGCCGCTATTACGACCGCGGATCGTTCTGGCGCGAGTCGCTGGGATCGTGTCTCAAGATCGACGCCGAGGTGTGCCGCGTGGCCACGGGCGGCAACCGCTGCTTCGCCACGCTCTGCTCCGACCTTGCCCCCGCGCTGGCCGTGCTCGATGCCACCGCCACGGTGGTCGGCGAAAAAGGCGCCCGCACCGTTCGCGTCGAGGAACTGTACAGCAACGACGGCGCCGCACCCTTCACGCTCGACGGCGATGTGCTGATGCACGTCGACGTGCTCGCGCACGAACGCTTTTCCCGCTACCGCAAGTTCCGGATTCGTGACTCCTTCGATTTTCCCGAAGTGGGCGTGGCGGTGGCGATCGAAGAGCACAAGGCACAGCTTCGCGTTTCGGTCGCGGTCACGGCGGTGGCACCCTCGATTCCCGTGTTTCGGGAGAATGTGTCGCGCGACGGGCTCTCGCAGGTCGAGGACACCGTGTACGCCGCCATCAAACCCATGGACACGCTCTTTCTTCCGCCCGCCCACCGCAAGAGCGTTGCGCGCAACATGCTCAGGCGGATCTTCGATGAATTTCGCGCTACTGGATAGCATCCGTGCCGCCGACCGTGCGGTGCTCGTGACCATCATTGGTGCGTCCGGCCACACCTACCAGAAGACCGGCCAGAAGGCCCTCTTCGCGCCCGAACACATCGAACCGGTGTACGGCAACCTGGGCGCGCTGTGCGCCGATCAGGAGATCGCGCGCCATGCGGCCAGGGCACTGGCCGCCGGCCGGCCGCTCGTCACCACCATTGACACCACCAGGCCGATGGACGAGTTGATGGGAAGCGGCACCGGGTGCGGGGGTACGCTGAAGTTGCTGCTCGAACCGCTGGGTGACGAGCAGAAAGCGATCTATGCCGCGCTGCGCGAAAATCTGCGCGATGGACCGCGCGTATTTCTCGTGCACGATCTCGAGAGTGGACATCTGCGCCTCGATGCACAGCAGCCCGCAGACTCCGCGACGCTGCATGTCGAGACCATCGACGCGCTCACACCGCTGTATTTGTTCGGCGCGACGCCGCTCACGCGGCGCGTGATTGCGATCGCCCGCGAGATGGACTTCGTCGTGCACCTGTCCGACTGGCGGCCGGCGTTTCGCGATCTGTTCGAAGACACGGAGGACCTCGAGATCCACACCGAATCGTTCGACCCGCCTGCGAATGCGTGCGTGGTCATCATGTCGCACAGCTTCGAGCGTGATCTGGTGGCGCTGCGGGCCGCCGTGGGCGCGGGCTGCCGCTACGTGGGGCTGCTGAGTTCGCGCAGCCGCCGGGACCGCATGTTCGATCGTCTCACCGGCGAAGGCGTGGCGAAAGACGCGCTGGCGGGCGTATGTTGTCCGGTCGGAATCGATATCGGTGCGCGCACCGACTCCGAGATTGCCGTTGCCATCATGGCCGAGATCATCGGCCGGTTGCGGTCATGATCGCCGGTGTGGTGCTGGCGGCGGGACTGGGAGAGCGTTTCGGTGGCGCCAAGCTCACACGCGAGCTGGATGGCCGCCCGCTCGTCTGTCACACGCTGCAGTACTGCATTGCATCCACGCTGGATGCCGTGGTGGTGGTGGTGGGACCGGCGGACGATCCGCTGGAAGCCGTCGTTCGATCGGCGTTTGCCCGCGAGTCGCGGCTGTCGTTCGCGTACAACCGCGACCCCGCGCGCGGACAGATGTCGTCGGTCAAGGCCGGCCTGAGTGCGCTTCCGGCCGACGTGCAGGCTGCGGTCGTGTGTCTCGGCGACATGCCCTTCGTCGGCGCCGATATTGTGAACCGTCTTCTGGAGGCGCACCGCCGCACGGGTGGCTTTGTGGTTCCCGAGTGCGAGGGCGTGTGGCGCAACCCGCGTGTGATTCCGGCTGCGCACTTCGCGGATTTTCTCGCTCTCGGGGACAACCAGA
>DASRYI010000123.1:0-1851 GCA_035687255.1 Candidatus Krumholzibacteriia bacterium
TTGAACACCGCGCCGTAACTGGCCGACCATTGCCCGCTCGAATACGACGCCTGCGCCAGTTCGAAGGCAATGCGGTGATCCCTGTCGAACACCAGCAGGTGCCGGTCGCCGTCACTGCTTCCGCCGTTCTCGATGTAGCTCGGATCGGTGGTGGCGGCCGCCGGAATCGGATAGCCCGTGGGCAGTCCCGGCGCACCCGCATCGCTCTCGCGTGAATTCGCGAAGGATACCGGCACCAGGGGCGTGTTCTGGTCGACTACGGCGTAGGGAATGCCGAAGTTGGCCGCGAAGTCCGGGTGCAGGCGTCCGCCCGTCGACTCGTAACTCTGGATGGTGGCAATGATCTGCGCGCTGTTGGGATCCACCGGCGCGTTGAGGACCTGCACGTTCCACCAGTTGTTGTACGGCTCGTAAAGATATCCCCCCATCATCAACATGTCCGCAAGCTTGCCCGTGGGAACCGGTTTTGACGTGTAGCTCGAGGGATCGAGCGGGGCCGCCTGCGAAAGGGTGTCCTGCGGATTGGCCGAGTTGCCGGTCGCCAGGGTGCCCGGCTGGTTCGGCGTGGGCTCGAAGAGGCATCCGGAAAACAGAAGCAGTGCGGATGCGGCGAGCGCAACCCGGAATCGAAAAGCAATATGCAGCATAGGGTCCCTCCGTTGGATGCTGCCGTGGGTTGTCGACATCACGCAGTGATCGAGGGGTGTCTTCGGCAAGACGGGCGGGCAACCGCCGGCCACACGGAGATGGTGCCGGGTTGCACCGGACGTGCGCATATCCGCCGGGCGGGCGCAGGTCGGTCGGTCGTGGTCCTGCGGACCACGAGCCTTGCTCGAAGGGCGAACGATGCGTGAACTACTTGAGCTGCGATCGGCCTGGGTGCGAGGCCGGGGGGAACGTGTGCAAGGAGCAGAATCAGGGGAGTCGGCACACGGCGATCTTCCGGGCAAGATGTCGAAAGGTCGCGACCCGCGCAATAGGCAAAATTCTTCCACTGAGAAAAGCTGTGGGAAACTCTCCGCGCGTGCCGGCGAGTGTCCCACGCTGGATCCCGGCAGCGGGCCCGAAACCGGACCCGCAGCCGGGAGACCACGCTCTGGCAGATTTACGATGTGGGCTGCCATCCCAGCTTGATCACGTCAAAGTCGGTGACGTGCAGACTGTGGAACGCCGGATTCAATACGCTGTTGTCCCATCGTGAATCCATGGTTCCCTGGACGTACATGTTTCCGCCACGGTCCGCGACGATCAGACCGTAGGTCTTCATGGCCTGGAAGATCCTCTGGATCTCCGGCGGATAGCCGGAGATGTCCTTGGACGCCTTCAGGCGCAGCCGCATGCCGAGCGGAGGCGCACCCGCGTCGGTGGCGCCGGTATGAGACGCCGGCCACACGTAGCGGTTGGTGTGCTTGATCGAGCAGCGGATGGCGTGACGGATCGGCTCCGTGCCGTACGCCTCGTCGTAGCGCACCAGACCCGCGAGCACACACAGGCCCGCCGCGTCGGTGGAGGTCCAGCCTTCGGGACGGCGGTAGTTGGAATCGAGCTCGAACACGGCGCCATATCCCGCCGACCAGTGGCCGCTGGAGTACGACGCGTAGGACAGCTCGAACACCATGCGTGTATCCCGGTTCAGGAGCAGCATGTGACGGTCGCCGTCGCTGCCGCCCGCGTTCTCGAGATAGCGCGGGTTGGTGATGGCCTCCACGGGAATCGGGTAGCCGGCCGGTCCGCCCGGCGCGCCGGCGTCACTCTCGCTGGTGTTGCCCAGCGAGACGTTGACCAGCGGCGTGTTGTTGTCGACCACCGCGTACGGGATGCCGTAGTCCGGCGTGAAGTCCGGGTGCATCC
>DASRYI010000124.1:0-1655 GCA_035687255.1 Candidatus Krumholzibacteriia bacterium
GGGAGCCGATACGGACGTGGCCGAAGCGGCCACAACCGGCCTCGAGTCGGAAGCCTGCTTCGGTGCCGTGGTGTCCGCGCCCGACGCGCTCGCGCGCGTCAGTTCGCGAATCTGCTCACGCGTCATCGGACCCGCGAGATACGACAGCGCCCAGCGCGTCCGGAACAACACGGGATGCTCGTCGTGCACATTGTGCAGAAGAAACTCGCGCGGCTCCAGCGATCCGATGGTCTTCGCGAGCTCGGATGCGTCCAACGTACCCCCGGCCGCGCCGGCCAGCCCGTCGGCAAGCCGGCTCTTGTCGCGCTCGGTCTGGAGTCGCCCCACCAACCACGTGCCGGCGTTCGACAACGCCTTGTAGTCCAGGTCAACGGGGTTTTGCGTGGCAACCACCACACCCACGCCGAACGCGCGCGCCTGCTTCAAAAGGGTCAGGAACGGGCCTTTGGACGGAGGATTTTCCACCGGCGGCAGGAAGCCGAAGATCTCATCCATGTACACAATGGCGCGCAGGCTCTGCGTTCCGCTGCGGGTGCGCATCCACGCCACCACCTCGTTGAGAAGCAGCGAAACAAAGAACATGCGCTCCGCGTCGTCAAGATGGGCGATCGAGAATATCGCCACGTGCGGCTTCCCCGTCTCACCGTAGAGCATGCGATCGATGTCGATGGGATCACCCGACAGCCAGGTTTGAAAGCGCGGCGCCGCGAGCAGATTGTTGATTGAGAGAGCGAGCGCAAAGCGGTCCTTCTGCGGGAAGAACGATTCCAGCTCCATCACGCCGACGCGCTCGACGGGCGGCGTCTGAATGAGGCGGATCAGGCCGCCGAGATCCAGACTGCGTCCCGCTGTCCACTCCACCTGGAGGATGGTGGTAATCAGAATATGTTCGCGGCTTTTCACCGGATCAGCATCGATACCCAGCAGCGAAAGCAGGCTCGACGCCACCCCGCTGGCGCGTTCGGCGATGAGATCCGCCACGCCATCCGCCTGCGTGGCGCCGGACGGGGCCTGCAACGACGAGACCGCGGACACCGGACGCGCCGCATCGCTTCCCGGCGTATACATCACCACATCGGCCGCGTCACGCAAACGCTGGATGCGCGCGCCGTCTTCTCCCCATTCCGCCAGTCCTTTCTTCCAGCGCTGTGCCTCGCTGGCCGCAAACTCGTCCGGCGTCACCCCCGCCTGGCGTGCGGCGTCCTCGTTGATCCAGGGACGAAACGACGCCGCATCCAGATTTGGAAACGTGAGCAAGAGATTGGCGAGATCGCCCTTGGGATCGATCACGATCGAGTGAATGCCGTCAATGGCGGCTTCTTCCAGGAGCGCAATGCACAGGCCGGTTTTTCCGCTGCCGGTCATGCCCACGCACACTGCGTGCGTGGTTAGGTCCCTGGCATCATAGAGAATGGGCGTGTCGGTGGTGGTGTGGCGCGCGGGGTCATATTCGCGCCCGAGATAGAAGACCCCGAGTTTTTCGAAGGATGCATCCATGATCGAGGAGACTAATCCTATTCCGGCGGTGCAGCAACCTCCCGGTGCAGGCCCAGCGCGTAATACAGGGCGAGTCCCGTCAGATACACGATCCCGAGTGCCCACAGCACGTCGCTCAGGAAATGCGCGCCCTGTGCGATGCGCGCGTAGCCCATCAA
>DASRYI010000125.1:0-2751 GCA_035687255.1 Candidatus Krumholzibacteriia bacterium
TTCGGGACACAGCGAAGTTTACGTCTCTCCCATGCCGGTCGCGAACGAGGGACTGTCCGCGCGCTGGCAGGTGTCGACCTCCGGCGGCAAGCGGCCACTGTGGCGCGGCGACTCGCGCGAGCTCTACTATGGAAGCCCCGACGGCATGGTCATGGCCGTGTCCGTGGACGGCAGCGGCAGGGACTTTCACGTCGGCGCTCATACGGCGCTCTTCCAGGCCTTCCAGCGCGAGGACGTGCAGACCATGGCGGTCAGCGCCGACGGGCAATCGTTCATCATCAACACGCTGGGTGGCGACGAAGCGGAACCGCTGGCGGTCGTCACCAACTGGGTGCAGAGCCTCCAGGCAAAGTAAGCATGCAGCTCGCGAGCGGAACGCGAATGGGCCCGTACGAGATCCTCGCCGCGCTGGGCGCCGGCGGAATGGGCGAAGTGTTTCGCGCGCGCGACACGCGCCTCGACCGCGACGTGGCCATCAAGGTGCTGCCGGTGTCGGCGCGCGGCGACCACGTGGCACAGACACGCTTCCAGCGCGAAGCCCTGGCGCTCTCGCGCCTCAATCATCCCAACATCGAAATGGTGCTGGATATCGGCGAAACCGACGGCGTCGACTATCTGGTGCTGGAGTTCGTGCCCGGCGAAACCCTGGCGGCGCGGCTCGCACGCGGCCGCATTCCCGAACGCGAAACCGCCGAACTGGGCGCCCAGATTGCGGAGGCGCTGACGGAAGCGCACGAGCGCGGCGTGCTGCATCGTGACCTGAAGCCCGGAAATATCATGGTGACGCCGCGCGGGCGCGTGAAGGTGCTCGACTTCGGCCTGGCGCGAATCGAACAGGGGATCAGCGACGACACCCGCAGCATGGGTGTCACCCAGGACGGCATCGCGCCGGGCACACTGGCCTACATGGCGCCCGAACAGTTGCTGGGCTCGGCGGTGGACACCCGCACCGATCTGTATGCGCTGGGCGTCGCGCTCTACGAGATGGCGACGGGCAAGCGCCCCTTCCAGGCGACGCTGTCCACCGCGCTCGCCAACGAGATTCTGCACGGACGCCTCACCCCACCGCGCACGCACGAATCCTCGCTCTCCGCGCGCCTGGAAGCCGTGATTCTGCGCGCCATGGATCGCGACATCGGCCGCCGCTACCAGAGCGCGGGTGAAATGGTGGGCGAGTTGCGCCGCATTGCATCGTCGGAAGCGGGTTCGTCGGGAGAGGCGTTTACCTCGTCGACGCCGGTGGAACGGCGCGTGACCTCGATTGCCGTGCTGCCGCTGGAAAATCTGTCCGGTGATCCCGCGCAGGAATATTTCTCCGACGGCATGACCGAGGAACTGATTGCATCGCTGGCGCAGGTGCGCGCACTGCGCATCATCTCGCGCACCTCGGTGATGCGGTACAAGGGACAGCATCGGGCCATCACCGACATTGCCCGCGAGCTCAATGTGGACGCGGTGGTGGAAGGATCCGTGCGGCGTGCGGGCGACCGCGTGCGTATCACGGTGCAGCTGATCGACGCCAACAGCGAACGCCATCTGTGGGGCAATTCCTATGAACGCGCCGTCACCGAAGTGCTGTCTCTGCAGGGCGAGGTGGCCGCGGCCATCGTCGATGAGATCCAGGTCAGCGTGACGCCGCAGGAGCAGACGCGCCTGCGCGAAACGCGGCATATGAATCCGGCGGCGTACGAAGCCTATCTGAAAGGGCGTTATCTCATCGAGCGGCGCACCGACGAGTCGCTGCGTCTGGGGTTGAAGGGGCTGGAAGACGCGTTGCGCATCGATCCGTCGCTGGTACTGGCGCACGTGGGCGTGGCCGATGCCTACAATCTCATGGGCTTCATGACGGTGTTGCCACCGCGCGAGGCGTTTCCGCACGCCCAGGAGGCCGCGCGGCGTGCGCTGGAAATCAATCCGGACAGCGCGGAAGCGCTGACCTCTCTGGCCTACGGCACCTTCTGGCACGACTGGAACATCACGGAATCCGAGCGGTTGTTCCGGCGCTCCATCGATCTCAATCCCAAGTATTCGCAGGCGCACCTGTGGTTCACCAATCTGCTGCAGGCGATGTGCCGCATGGACGAGGCGCGGGCGGAATCGCAGATCGCGCGCACGCTCGATCCCGTTTCCAACATCGCCATTGTGTCTCCGGGGTGGTTCCTGTACTTCGAGGAAAAATTCGCGGAGGCCGCACGCGTACTGCGGGAGGCCTCGACGCTCGTTCCCGACTTCGGGCCGATTCACTACTGGGCCGGGCTTGCACTCTCTGCCGCCGGGGATGACGATGCTGCCATGTCGACGCTGGAGCGGTGCACATCGATTCTGGGGCGCACGCCCCTGGTGGTGTCGGCGCTGGCCGTTGCCCATGCCCGCGCGGGACGAAAAGACGACGTTGGCACGCTTCTCGCCGAATTGGAAGCGATGTCGACACAGCGCTATGTTAGTGCCTACTATTTCGGCCAGGTGTACTGTGCGCGCGGCGACGTTGAGCATTCGTTTTCCGCGCTCGAACGGGCGTTCGAAGAACGCGTCCACTGGTTGCTGATGCTGTCGCTCGATCCCGTATTCACGCCGTTACGTGGCGACGCGCGCTTCCGAAAGCTGGTTGCACGCCTGCCGGTTCCACAATCATCCTGAGAGAGGGTCAAACCTGATGTCGCTCGAGTCCGGAACCAAACTCGGTCCCTACGAAATCCAGTCACCGCTCGGTGCGGGTGGCATGGGAGAGGTTTACCGGGCGCGGGACACGCG
>DASRYI010000126.1:0-4613 GCA_035687255.1 Candidatus Krumholzibacteriia bacterium
AGTTTTCTGCTCACGCGCCTGATGAGTGTGGAAGCCCAGTACCTCATCTCGCAACTGCGTGCGGATGTGCAACGCCACATCATTCGGCTTCCCATCGCGTTCTTCGACAGCACCAAGAGCGGAGCGCTGGTGTCGCGCATCATGACCGACGTGGAAGGCGTGCGCAACCTGGTGGGCACCGGTCTGGTACAGCTGATCGGCGGGGTGATCACCGCCGGTGTGGCGCTGGTGATCCTGATCCGTATGAACGCGCTCATGACGCTGTACGCGCTGGTGCCGATGATTGTATTCGGGTTCATCTCGATGAAAGCATTCGCTCATATCCGGCCCATATTTCGCCGGCGCGGGGCGATCAACGCCGAGGTGACCGGGCGCCTGACCGAAACACTCGGCGGTATTCGCGTGATCAAGGGCTTTCACGCCGAGCCGCAGGAGTACCGCGTCTTCGAGGCGGGGGCGGATCGCATCTTCCAGAATGTCCGGGAGTCGCTGACGGCGACCAGCCTGGTCACCAGCCTGGCCACGCTGCTGATGGGGATGGGCAGCGTGCTCATCATGGGGCTGGGTGGCCACATGATCATCGGGGGAAAGATGACGATCGGCGAGTTCGTGTCGTTCACCCTCTATCTCGCGTTTCTGGTGACGCCCATCGCGCAGATGAGCAATATCGGAACGCAGCTCACGGAAGCGTTCGCCGGACTCGACCGCATGGAAGAAATCCTTCGCCTGCCGATGGAGGGTGAAGAACCGGGGCGGACGGTCGTGCTCGATGATCTGCGCGGTGACATCGCGTTCGAAAACGTGTCGTTTGCGTACGCCGAGAAAGAAGTGCTGAGCGACGTGAGTTTCAACGCCACGGCGGGCTCGGTAACGGCGCTGGTGGGAAGTTCGGGGGCGGGCAAGTCGACGATCGCGGGGCTGGCCGCGTCGTTTCGTACTCCTACGCGCGGTGCCGTGCGCATCGACGGCCATGATCTCAGCACCGTGAAACTCGACAGCTACCGGCAAAACCTCGGGGTCGTGCTTCAGGATGAGTTTCTCTTCGAGGGCACGATTCGCGAAAATATTCTGTTTGCGCGGCCGGATGCGGGGGAGCAGGATGTGCAGGCGGCGGCGCAGGCAGCCTACGTGTCGGAATTCACCGACCGCTTCGACCGGGGACTCGACACGCTCATCGGAGAACGCGGTGTCAAGCTCTCGGGAGGCCAGCGCCAGCGGGTGTCGCTGGCGCGGGCGATTCTGGCCGATCCACGCATTCTCATTCTGGACGAAGCGACATCGAGTCTGGATACGGAGAGCGAAGCGCTGATCCAGCGCAGCCTGGCCACGCTGATGAAGGGACGAACCACGCTTGTGATCGCACACCGCCTCAGCACCATCCGTCGCGCCGACCAGATCCTGGTGCTCGAGGGCGGACGCATTCTGGAACGCGGCACCCACGACGAGCTCATCGCCGCGCAGGGCCGCTACTACGACCTGTACACTTATCAGGCGAGAATCTAGTGTCACGTGCCGTGCGCGCCATCGTGCTGGACTGGGCGATTCCCGTCGTTTTGCTCGTCGTTCTCACGATTCCATTCTTTCGCAGCGACATCGATATGCGCATCGCGCGTCACTTCTATGTGCCGGGGCGGGGATGGCCGGTGGGTGGGGAAACACTGTGGCTCGGGCTCAAGCACTACGGCGTGATTCCAGCGTGGGTGATGGCGATCTCGGCTCTGGGTATTGTCGTCGCGTCATTCTTCCGGCTGCGTCCGCGTCCCTGGCGGCGTGGTGCCGCATTCATCGTTCTGGTGATGATGCTCGGACCGGGGCTACTGGTGAATACGGTGTTCAAGGAGCACTGGGGGAGACCACGTCCAAAGGACATGGTCGAATTCAGTGGTACACGTGAGTATGTGGCGCCCCTGGTCAAGAGCCCGAGTGAGTGGGGCGGGTCGTTTCCGTCCGGGCACGCCGCAACCGCCTTCTATCTGCTGACGCCGTATTTCCTGCTACGTCGGCGCTTCCGGGCCCGTGGAGTGGTGGTGCTGGCGACCGGCATTGCCTACGGGTGTCTGATGGGCTACGCGCGCATCGCACAGGGCGCGCACTTCTTGAGCGATATTCTATGGGCACTGGGGATTGTGTATCTCACGGGGCTTGGCATCTTCTACGGCATGGGATTCGAACGCGATCGGGAACGAGCCGACAGCATGGCGCAGAAATCCCGAATCGCCTGAGCAGACTGGACAGTGTGTAGAAAAAGAAGACAAAAGCGTCTTGACATGTTGTGTATTTTATATACAATCGCCGGCGATATTGCAGTGCGGAGCGCTCCGTAAGGTTTCTCCCAGAAAATACCGGGTATTCGCCGATCCATGCTTGCGACCCGGTAGTAGGAGGGTTTTATGTCGCTCCGCGTTTGGTCGGGCGTCGGCCTGGCAGGCCTGATGCTCGTTGCGCCGCTCGTCGTTCGATCCCAAGTCCCGCTCGATCCTTCCACTCAACCCAAGTTCGTCAATCCGCTCCCGATCGCAGCGCGCATCGACATGACGGCGGGCGGCTATCTTGAGATCGAGGCCCGGCAGGTCCAACAGCAACTGGGTGTCTACGACCCGTGGGGAGTGCCGCTGACCAGCACGGTCTGGGGTTATGACGGAACGTATCCCGGGCCGACCATTGTGGCGCGCAGCAATGTTCCCGTCGATGTCCGCTGGACCAACGGACTCACGGGCCCGGGTGGACCGCTTCCTCACATTCTGCCGGTTGATCGGACATTGCACTGGGCGAACCCTGCCGGCTATCCGGAGTGTGGAGTGCCGTTGGTGACGCATATTCACGGCGGTCATACCGAATCCGCGAGCGACGGTTTGCCGGATGCCTGGTTCACACCGGGATTTTCGCAGACCGGTCACGGGTGGGTGAAAGAAGTCCTTCATTATGACAATACGCAGGAAGCGGGGACCGTCTGGTATCACGATCACGCGCTCGGCATCACCCGGCTCAATGTGTACGCCGGTCTGGCGGGCTTCTACCTGATTCGTGACGCCAACGAAGATGCGCTGGTGGCTGCCAACCATCTGCCTACCGGTCCGTATGAAATCGAAATGGCGATTCAGGACAAGATGTTCACGACGGACGGCGCCCTGTATTTTCCCGCGTTGCCGGAGAAAGCGGGGGATCCGGATCCAAATCATCTGCCTGAGTTCTTCGGAAACGTGATTCTGGTGAATGCGAAGGCCTGGCCGGTTCTTGATGTCGAGCCGCGCCAGTACCGGTTCCGTATGCTCAATGGGTCGGACTCCCGGTTTTACGAACTGTGGACGGTCGACAGAGACACGCCCGGCGCAGACCAGATAGAGCTCAAGTCGGGCAAGGCGGCCGTGCCGACGATGTATCAGATCGGAACTGACGACGGGTTGTTGAACGCGCCCGTTCTGATAAAGAAGTTCCTGCTGTCACCGGGCGAGCGCAAGGACATGGTGTTCGATTTCTCAAATCCAGCGCTGTGGGGACGAACGTTCGTGTTGCGCAACAACGCGCGCGCCCCCTATCCGATGGGTGCGCCGGTGGACCCGAACACGACCGGCCAGGTGATGATGTTCCGTGTGAACCGCCCCCTGGATACGAGCACATATCCGGTCACGACATTACCCGACAACCTGCGGCCGCTGAGCGGCGCCGTGGGAATGCCGGTGCCCAACGCAGGCACCCGGGGGCTCATTCTGTTTGAAGGGACCGATGAATACGGACGCCTGCAGTCGAAGCTGGGAACGCTCCAGGACGGCGCGTTGATGTGGGACGATCCCATTACCGAAAATCCCATGGTCAACGACACCGAGGTCTGGGAGGTGTACAACACCACGGCGGACGCTCACCCGATTCATCTGCACCTGGTCGCGTTTCGCGTGCTCGATCGTCAGAAGTTCAAGGCGACGGTGGACCCCACAACGGGGCAGGTTTCCAATGTGCAGAAAATCGGTCAGGCGAAGTTGCCCGGTCCCGACGAAGCGGGCTGGAAAGACACCGTGGTCATGTATCCCGGGGAAGTCACGCGCATCGTGGCCACGTTCGACCGCGAGGGTCTGTACGTGTGGCACTGTCACATCCTTTCCCATGAGGATCACGAGATGATGCGTCCGTACTACGTTGGACCGATGGCGTCCATGCCCTCGGCGGCACTTGCGGTGGCCGAGCGGAAGCCCGTGCACATCGAATCGGTATATCCCAATCCCTTCAATCCGCAGGTACAGATTCGCTTTGACGTCAAGGCCGCGGGCCGCGTCGATGCGGCCGTGTATGACGTGGCCGGGCGGCTGGTTCGCCGTCTGGAGAACCGCGCATACCCTGCGGGCAGCCATCTGCTGAGCTGGGACGGGGTCGCCGATTCCGGGGCACAGGTCAGCACTGGCGTGTATTTCCTGCGCATTTCTGCCAACGGCGCGATGGAGACTCGACGGCTCGTGCTGGTCAAATAGTCTTCACGCCTCCATTATCGAAGGCGACGACCGGCCGGTATCCAGAGGAGACCGGCCGGTCTCTTTCTGCTCCGGATCCAGCTGCGTGTCTTTGCAACCCATGGTAGATGAGTTAGTCTGCTGCGCATGGACGCATCCTTCGAAAAACTCGGG
>DASRYI010000127.1:0-2008 GCA_035687255.1 Candidatus Krumholzibacteriia bacterium
GAGCACGTTGGCCTGCGCAACCAGTCCCTGCTCGTTGACCAGCAATTCGACCGTGACATTGCCCTCGATGCCCGCATTGCGTTCGTGTTCGGGGTACTTCGGGCGCACGGTGCGCAGGATCACGTAGCTCTCGGAGTAGGAGACCGGACGTGAGGCCTGTGTGCTCTTGCTGCGCGCTTCGCCGCGCGCTTCCAGATCGAGAATATCGGGCTCGGTGTCGCGCGGCTTCGCGGCTTTGGCGCTGGGGGTGGTCTCGAAATCGCTGGTCCGGGCGACGTTCACCGCCGCGGCGTCCTTCGTCTCGCGCGGGCGCGGTGACGCCTGCGGCATGATGACGTCGGGTTCGATGGTGATCTCGGGCAGGAGCTCCATCTCACCCTTCCACCCCACCATGCGGTACGGATTGGAATGGATGTACCGGTAACCCACCGCCAGTGCGACGCCAAGCACCGTCAGCACCACGGTGGAGATCAGCGTCATGCGCCGGCGATATGAGACGTCCCGTTCGTGAAGATCCATGGTGTGGGGCGGTGCAAACGGCCCGCCAACTCAAAGATACGGACCTGGAGAAAGCGCGGTCAACGCCCGTGATGGTCAGGGAGTGACGGAAATGGGCAGCGACGCCGCGGGTTGCGCCGCGGTGGTGGCAATAGTACGCACCTGGGAGACGCCGCCGCGCCGGATTCGCACCTCGTGGCTGCCGGGAGCCACGTGCTCGAACACCACGCGGCCCGCGTCGTTGCTGCTCAGCGTCCATGTGTCATCGAGCGTGACCATCCAGTCGCGGCGGTCGGCGGCGGTAACGTCGATTGTCAGCGATCCGTCCGCGGGCGCGTCCGCCATGGCGAGTATACCCATGAACAGGGCGTACGCCTGTTCGCGCAGGTACCATGCCTGGGCCAGGCGCATTTCTTCGGCGGCGCCGGCGATGGAGGGAAACGCCACCACGATGGCGGGGCATGCCGTCTGCTGCAACGGATAGGTGACGGTCTCGTCGGGCCCGCGCTCGGAGACCGCCAGCCGTCCGGCGACGACGCCCGAGATCACCGCGGCCATCTTCTTTCCGTTGGCGCTGCCCGGAAAATAGAAGCAGTGCACTGACGCGGTGGAGTCGCGCGTTCCGCCCGGGTGGCGAATCTCGATGTAGCGATCGGCGCGGAAGCGGTTGGTCATGCGCGCCACGTCCTCGGCCAGGGGAACTTCTTCGGTGGTTCGCGCCAGGCGGACGTCAGCACCCGCGGCGCGCAGAAAACTCGCGACGTAGTTCGCCACGCGCAGATTCACGGGCGACGCCGACAGCCCCATCGATCCCACACCGACGCTGCGCGGCGGGCCGCCCTGCGCATCCAGCACGAAGCGCTTGCCCAGCAGCACGCCCCCGAACCACGGCGTCATGCTCACCGGTTTGCCATTCTCGACGGGGGCCGGCTGGTATCCGGGCGCCGTCACGCGCACCGCCGCCTTTGATGCCACGTAGCCGTACGTTCCCGACGGTGACCCCGCCACCACCGTGGAATCACCCACGACGACACTGGCATCCGTGATGGGCGCACCGCTGGCGGCGTCGCGCACACTCACCGACTGGAAGGCGCGTGTGCCTCCGCTCGCCACCGGGATGTCATCGGTAAAATGGACACCGGCGCACTCGATATCCACGCGCACGCTCCGGCGTGTGCCGGGAGGAACCATCAGGGAAAAATCAACCGAGCCGTCGCTCACGCGCGACTCCATGCGCGCTGCGCCCGCGACGTTGCTGGTCATCGTCACCGCCGTGCCGTCCGCGACGGGCATGCCACGATGATCGAGAATGCGCGCGCGCACGCGCACCTCGCCACCGTTGGAGGGAGCGCGCGCCGGCATGGGATCGATGGCCGCGAGGGCGGCCGGGTGATCCAGATGAAAACGCGTGTGTGCCACCGGACTGGTGTTCCCGCGCAGATTACGCACCGACACCTGAACTTCGTACACACCGTTGGGTGCGTCCCAGGGAAGCGGATACACCACGCGC
>DASRYI010000128.1:0-1888 GCA_035687255.1 Candidatus Krumholzibacteriia bacterium
GCGCGTCGATGACGACGTCGAAACGCTTGATGTCCACCAGCCGTCCCACCACGCCGATTACGCCCGGTTGCGGACGCACCGGCGCGGGGGACGCGGGCACGTCCACGATATTGGCGACGCGATGAATGCGGCCGGGGTGAACACCGAGGTCTTTTTCGAGAAATGTCCGGCCCGCCTGTGAATTCACGGTAATCGCGCTCGCGTGGCGCATCATCCAGCGCAGCACGCGCGCGCGTCCGCCGGTGACGTGCAGACGGTCGCTGCGCAGCGAAAGCACCGCCGGGATGCGGCACGCATGCGCCGCAAAATACGTGTAGGCGTCGGAGCCGTCGAGCGTGGCGTGCGCAATGCGCGTGTGGAATCTGCCCAGCGTGCGCGCGAGCGCGGACACGCGCCGGGCCTCCAGTCCGGCGCGGCGTGGAATCACCTCCACCGGTACGCCCAGTTCACGAATCCGTTCGGCGTACGGGTGCACGATGTCGGACAGCACCACCACGGTGCTTTCCACGGCCCCGTCAAGGGCGCCCAGCGTCAGCGCCAGCTGGCGCTGCGCGCCGCCGTGGCCGAGATCGTCAATGACATAGGTGACACGCGGCCGGGAGGAACTCATAGCCGCATTCTAAGTCAGCCGCGCCGTCACGACCAGAAAACTGTTGGGCGGCGCAATTGGGCGCATGCTAGAGTGGCGCATTCGCGCGGGTGAAGCATGAACGTTGTCTGGTTTGCGGAGATCAAGTGGGACTACCTGCGAACGCGCAAGCAGCAACTGATTCGCCGCCGCGCGCCGGGGCTGGATATTCTCTTCCTGGAACCGTTCGTGCGCGGGCGCGAAAACCGCTATGACGTGCGCGCCGTGGACGGCATCCGCGTCGCCACCATCCCGTTCATCAAGAATGTTCCCGCCGGTCCGGTTCGCGCCGCGCTCAATCTGCCGCTGGTGCGCCGCGCGGCCGATTCCAACGCGCGCCGCCGTGTACGCGCGCGGCTGCGCGATGCGGGTGTCGACACGCGCGATGCCGTGTTCATCATCTCCAATGTATTTGCGATCGACGTGGCGGGCGCCTTCGCGCCCCGGCGCCTGGTGTACGACTGCAACGACGCGCACGCCGACTTTCCCGGGCTGCCGGTGTGGACGCGCCACTACCAGGATCGCACGCTGCGCCGTGCCGACCGCGTGATTGTGAGCGCCGGCGCGCTGCGCGAGGACGCGGTGCGCGTGCGTGGAAGCGACCGCGACGTATTTACGGTGGGCAACGGTGTGGACTACGCGCTGTTTCACCGCGCCGTCGAAATGCGCGCGTCCAGCGCGGCCCCGCGTCCGCGCATCGGCTATCTGGGTGCGGTGGCACCGTGGTTCGATTTCGATCTGTTTGCGCGTGCCGCACGCGCGCGGCCGGGATGGGAGTTTGTGATCGTCGGCCCGGTGCTGGCGGGGGCCGAATCCGACGTGGCGTCACTGAAGACGATCGGCAACGTATCCGTGCAGGCGCCCGTGACGCACGACGAGGTGCCGCGGGTGCTGGCCGGATTCGACGTCGGCCTGATTCCGTTCCGGCGCACACCGCTGACGGCGGGCGTGAATCCCAACAAGCTCTACGAGTACCTCGCGGCGGGATTGCCGGTGGTGGCGACGCCGTTTTCGGCGGAGGTCCGGCCCGAGCCCGGAGTGGTGGCGCTGGCGGACGAGGCCGGGGCGTGGGTGGCGGCGTGCGAGCAAGTGCTGGAGATCCGCGGCGACGCCGCGGCGCGCAGGCGTCTCGAGACACATGCGGGAGACGTGGCGGCCGCCCACGACTGGGACCGTCTGGCCGCCGAGTTCTGGTCCCGCGCCTGCGGGGAATGATTGTCCGGGTGCGTCGCCGAGCCCGAATGCTAGAATGCCAGCCAT
>DASRYI010000129.1:0-7264 GCA_035687255.1 Candidatus Krumholzibacteriia bacterium
TGTTGTCGCCGGCGGCCTCCAGCTCCCGGACGCGCGCCATCGACGCGGCCCACCCGTGAAACGTGGACGGGTAGGCGTGGCGCAACTGGTCGAGCACGCGCGTGCGATCCGCGTCGCGCCGCAGGTCCCCGTACAGCGACGCCGCCGTGTACAGCGCTTCCGCCGCAACAGCATCGTTGGGAAACGCGCGCGCATAGGTTTCGTATACGCCGGCCGCGTCCGCCGCGCGCCCCACTCGCCGGAAGGAGCGTGCCATGAGCAACATGGAGCGGCGTCGCAGCGCGGCGTCGGAATAACCCGGCCGCGCCAGTGCGATGGCGCGCGAATAGTCGCCACGCAGGTAATGATACTCGCCCCACAACAGGCGCTGCGATTCGCTCTGTGTGGCGCTCAACGTGCGCGCATCGAGGCGGCGCAATACTCTGTGGAGGGCATCACTGCGGCCCTGCGCCTGCAGCACCGACGCGAGCGTCAAGAGGAGCGTGTCGCTCATCCCGTCCGTGTTCGCATCCGACGCCAGTGCCTTTGCGCAATCCAGCGCTTCGGCGGAACGGCGGTACCCGGCAAAAAGATCGCGCGCGGCCGCATATGCGGCCGCGTCTTCGCCCGTTTCCCGCGCCAGATCGAATCGCATCTTCAGCAGCCGGCGCTCCGCGTCCGGATCACGCCGTCCACGCGTCGCCTCCTCCGCCACCGCCAGCGCTGAACGCGGTTGGTTCAGCGCACGGTAGGCCTGGATGCGGGCTTCATCCACGTCGGAACGGATCGCCTCCGGTGCGTTTCTGCGCGAGCGTTCCAGCGCACGCGCCGCCTGTGCGTACTGGCCCAGCGCCGCGAAGGCGCGCCCCGCCACCAGGTCGCGATAGCCTGCATAGGGAGTGACGGCCAGTGTGTCCATATCCGCGATCACCGCCAGCGCCGCCTGCGCGCGTCCCGCATCCAGCAACAGACGCGCGCGCACCAGTTGCGTGCGGAACCGGGTGGCGGCGTCCTCGGTATCCGGATGCAATGTGGCGGTGAGCAGACTCTCGGCGCGCGCGGGTTCTCCCACCAGCGCCAGGAGTCCCGCGGTCATCGACGAGACATCCGTGTCCGTGGCGTGGGAACGAAGCGTGGAAAGCGCGAGCTGTGGTTCTCCGTGCCGGACCAGAAGAGCGGCATCATGAACGGTGGCGTCGGGAGGAGGGCCGGGAGGAAGCGCCGTGGTGGTCTTCGCCGCCATCGCCGGGACGAAAAACATCCCGGTGGCGGCCAGCGCGACCGTGAACACCGCACACAAACTTCTCCGGTGCATACCATTAAATTATAAGGCCGGGCCCGCGCGCCGGGCAACCAGCCTATTCCCACTCGATGGTGCTGGGAGGTTTGGAACTGACGTCGTATGCGACGCGGTTCACATGGGGAACGTGGTTGATGATGCGGTTGGACACATCGCGCAGAAAATCGACCGGAAGATCCGCCCAGTCCGCGGTCATGCCGTCGGTGCTGGTGACCGCACGAAGGACAACGGGAAACGCGTAGGTACGGGCATCCCCCATGACACCCACGCTGCGCACCGGCAAAAGCACCGCGCCCGCCTGCCACACGCGATCATAAAGACCGTACTCCTTGAGCGCATCGATGAAGATCCGGTCCGCATGCCGCAGGATTGCCAGTCGCTCCTCGGTCACTTCGCCCAGCAGGCGTACCGCGAGCCCCGGGCCCGGGAAGGGATGGCGGCGCAGTTGTTCGTGGGGCAGGCCCAGGCTCTCCCCCACCGCCCGTACCTCATCCTTGAACAGCAATGCCAGCGGCTCGATCAGCTTGAAACGCAGGTTCTTCGGGAGCCCCCCGACGTTATGGTGGGTCTTGATCGTGACCGAGGGGCCGCCGGTCGAGAAACTCTCGATGCGGTCCGGATACAGCGTCCCCTGCGCCAGAAAGTCAAAGGGGCCGTGCTTCTTGCTGACTTCTTCGAATACCTCGATGAAGAGCGCACCGATGCGTTTGCGTTTCTCTTCCGGGTCGGTGACGCCCTGCAGGCGTTCCAGGAAGCGAGCGCCCGCGTCCACCACTTCCAGCGGCGACGAGAGGTGTGTGCCCAGCAATTCCTGCACGCCCTCGCGTTCGCGATCACGCAACAACCCGTTGTCGACGAACACACAGAACAGGTTCTTGCCCACCGCGCGGTCGACGAGGCACGCCACCACGGAACTGTCCACGCCCCCGCTCACCGCGCAGATCACACGTCCCTCGCCCACCTGCTCGCGGATCTCGCGCACCATCTGGTCCACGATCGCACCCGCCGACCAGTTGCGTTCGCAATGGCATACTTCGAAGATGAAGTTCTCGATGATGCGATCGCCGTGCGTAGAGTGATGCACTTCGGGGTGGAACTGCACCGCATACAGGTTGCGATCCGCGAGGTGGAACGCGGCCAGTTCGCTGGACGTCGAGGTGGCGAGCACCTGCAGGGTGCCGGTACCGCCGTTGGCCTGCACGCTGTCGCCGTGACTCATCCACACGGTTTGCTCGCGCGGCGTTCCCCGGAACAATGCGCTTTCCACATCGGCATTGATGCGCGTGTGGCCGTATTCCGCCTTGCCCGCGCGTATTACCTCGAAACCCAGGTCGCGCCCCACCAGTTGCATGCCGTAGCAGATGGCCAGGATAGGAACGTCCCACTCCCACAGGTCGGCGGGGAGCGTGGGTGCTCCCTTCTCGAACACGCTCGCCGGCCCGCCGGAAAGAATCACGCCCCGCGGCCGGTTTTCGAGCGCGCGTTCGCGCGTCGTGTTCCACGGCAGGATCTGCGAGAACACACCCTTGGAACGGATGCGGCGCGCAATCAGCTGGGTGAACTGGCTGCCGTAATCGAGAATGACGATTCCGTGTTCGGCCATATTTCTACAGATGACGGAAATGCCGGCGGCCGGTAAAGAGCATGGACAGGTTGGCGCCGTTGGCGGCGTCCACCACCTCCTGGTCGCGAATCGAACCGCCCGGCAGAATCACCGCCACAATTCCCGATTTCGCCAGCTCCATGACACCGTCGGGGAACGGGAAGAACGCGTCCGACGCGGCCACCGCGCCCTTCACCTCGAGTCCGGCCACGCCCGCCTTGCGCACGGCCAGATGCGACGAATCGACACGGCTCATCTGCCCCGCCCCGATTCCCACGGTCCCCGATACATCGGCCACCACGATGGCGTTCGACTTCACATGCCTGGCCACCTTCCACGCCATCTTCAGGGCGACGGTCTCGGTGGCGGACGGTACGCGCGTGGTGACGGTCTTGAGTTCGTCCAGTTCGGGAAATCCGCTGTCCTCGTCCTGAACCAGCGCCATGTCGTTCGCCCACATGCCCATCAGCGCCGGCGCCGGCTGATTCCAGTAGCGCTCCGCGATCGTGAGCACGCGCACGTTCTTCTTTTTCGCCAGCACCGCCGCCGCATCCGCGTCGATGCCGCGCGCGATGACGACCTCCAGAAACATCTTGTTCATCTCGCCGGCCAGCTCGGCGCCGACGCTGCCGTTCACCGCCACCACACCACCGAAGGCGCTCACGGAATCCGTCTGCAACGCGCGCTTCCACGACGAAAGCACATCTCCCAGCCACGCCGCGCCGCACGGGTTGTTGTGCTTGATCACCGCGACACTGTTGGGGCCGAGGTCGCGCACCAGCGCAAACGCGCCCATCACGTCGAGGTAGTTGTTGAAGGAGAGTTCCTTGCCCTGCGTCTGCGTCATTCCCACGAAGGGTGAATCCGCAATGGTGCGATACAACGCGCCGTGCTGGTGCGGGTTCTCGCCGTAACGAACGTCCGTCACCTTGATCAACCCCAGCGGGAGACGTTCCGGCAGGTCCGTCGACGGTGACTGCGCGCGCATGAACCGGCTGATGGCGGCGTCGTAGGTCGCCGTCAACGCAAAGGCATCCGCGGCCAAACGCGCCCGGGTGGCCGGTGTGGTGGCTCCGTGCTGTTTGATTTCTTCAATCACGGCCGCGTACTGTGACGGATCGGTGAGCAGCGTCACGTGGCGGTGGTTCTTCGCGGCCGCGCGCATCAACGTGATGCCGCCGATATCGATGTACTCGATCATTTCCGCCGCCGGCAGTCCGGCCCGGTACTTTTCCTCGAAGGGATACAGGTTCACAATGACGTAGTCGATGGGCGGCGTGCCGTGCTCCTCGAGGGTGTGCACGTGCTCGGGATTGTCACGGTCCGCCAGGATCCCGCCGTGAATCTTGGGATGCAGCGTCTTCACCCGGCCGCCCAGGATTTCCGGACTGGCGGTGTAGGCGGAAATCTCCTGCACCGCAATTCCCCGCTCCTCGAGAAACGCGCGCGTCCCCGAGGACGCGATCAGGTGAATCCCGCGCCCCGCGAGCGCCGCGGCCAGTTCCGGCAGGCCCGACTTGTCGGTAACGCTGATCAGGGCTGTGGACATCTTCATGGTCTGTTTCACAGGTATTTCTCCACCTTCCGATGCGGGAACAGCAGGTCGTGGGCTTCGCGATAGCGGGCCAGCGTGCGCGACACCACGTCGGCGGGAAGCTCCGGTCCCGGCGGAGTGTGATCCCATCCGCTGGCATCCAGATAATCGCGCACGAACTGCTTGTCGAAACTCTCCTGCGCGCGGCCCGGCGCATACTTGTTCGCGGGCCAGAAGCGCGACGAATCGGGTGTGAGGACCTCGTCGATCAACGTCATCTTTCCATCCACCAGGCCGAATTCGAATTTGGTGTCGGCCAGGATGATGCCCCGCTCGCGCGCGTAATCGCGGCCGCGGCGGTACAGGTCGATGCTCAGGCGCCGCAGTTCTTCCGCCTGCGCGCGCGGCACGATCTCGCACATCCGTTCGAAGGAAATGTTCTCGTCGTGCCCCTCATCCGCCTTGGTGGCGGGTGTAAAGATCGGCTCGGGAAGCTCGGCGGATTCGGTGAGCCCCTCCAGCAGCTTGATGCCGCACACCGAGCGCGACGACTTGTATTCCTTCCAGCCCGACCCGCTCAGATACCCGCGCACCACGCATTCGATGTCGAAGCGCTGCGCTTTCGACACCAGCATGCTGCGCCCCGCCAGCTCTTCCCGGTTCTTGAAGGGCGCGGGATATTCCGACACTTCCGACGTGAGGAAATGCGTGCGCAGCGCGGTGCCGAAATGTTCGTACCAGCCAAGCGTGATCTGCGTGAGCAGCACTCCCTTTCCCGGCAAGCGCGTGGGCAGAATGACGTCATACGCGCTCAGACGGTCGGTGGACACGATCAGCAGTTTGTCGCCGAGATCGAATACATCGCGCACCTTGCCGGCGCGATCGGGCTTGAGTCCAAGATCGGCGGTACTGGCGAGTGCGAGAGGCATGATTCGCTTCCTTTCGGTTAACTGGGTGAGTCGTCCGCGCCGTAGACGCGGCGGCCGTCGATTCGCAGGCGGCCCCGGGCGAACAGGTCAACGGCGCGCACCAGGATGCGGTGCTCCTCGTCGAGAATCCGGCCGCGCAGACTCTCGGCGTCGTCGTCGTCGCGGACCGGCACCGCGGCCTGCAGGATGATGGGTCCGCCGTCGAGCGAGGCGTCCACGAAATGTACGGTGCAGCCCGCCAGCCGCACGCCGTACTCGAACGCCTGCCGTTGCGCGTTGAGTCCTTTGAAACTGGGAAGCAGCGACGGGTGGATGTTCATCACGCGGCCCGTGAAATTATCCAGCAGTTCCCCTTCGAGAATGCGCATAAAGCCGGCGAGGACGATCAGGTGGACGTCGGCGGCCCGGCACACGCGCACGATTTCCGCTTCGGCGCCCGGCTGGAGCCGGCCGCGCCGCTCGCCCGCGTCGATCACATGCACAGGAATACCGAATGCGTGCGCCGTGGATACCGCCGGAGCGGACCCGTTATCGGTCACCAGACACGCGACGAAACAGGAGAACCCGGAATCCTGGCAGCGCTCGGCGAGCGCCTTGAAGTTGCTGCCACGGCCGGACGCCAGGACGGCGATCCGGCATTTTGCCGCACTCACAAACACCCCTCCGCGCCTTCCATGCCGCACTATATCACCCGCCTCCCGGGGCACACAGCGAAAATTCGGCGGCGCGCCCCGGGGTTATCCCCGGGGGATGACGAAGGCGGCCACGGCCATCACCGCCCCCGGCAACCAGGCGCCGCGTCGCCGGCGCATCCGCCAGGCAAGCGCCAACCCACCATAGTAGAGCCAGAGGTTGGGTTCGGGCAGCACCAGCAGTCCCGGAGCCACCCGGCCACCGGCCGTCATGGCGTGGGTGGTGAGAACGCTCAGCAGCCGCAGCGGGACGCCCGGCCACTCCCGCCCGGGAACGCACGCCGCCAGTACCGCCACCGGCGCAGCACCCAGCAACACCAGCGACACCGGCACGAAGAACAGGACCGTCGCGATGGCTCCCACGGCGCTGACCGCATGGAAGTGGTGGAGCTGCAGCGGTGCAATGAAGAGTTCCACGGCGAGGCTCAAGACAAACGCCGAACGGACGGAACGCGCGGCATCGTTGGCGAGGCGGCGCACACGCGGAGTATCCGTCGCCCGGGGGCGCCACAATTCCGGCAACACCATCAGCACCGCGAAGGTCGCCGCGAACGAAAGCTGCAGACCCGCCGCGCGCAATGCCAGCGGACGCGACACCGACATGATCAACAGCGCCACTGCCAGCGCATCCCGCGGGCGCACCGGCCGGACGATGGCGTGCGCACCCAGCATCAGCATCGCCATCAGATAGGCACGCGACAGCGACGCGATGCTTCCCACCATCCCGGCGTAGAGCGTGAGTGCGCCGGCCAGAAGCCACGAGCGCCAGCGCGGCGCTCGTCGCGCCAGCAACAGCACGCATCCCGCCATGGTGGTGAGGTGCATGCCGCTGATCGCAAGCAGATGGGTGATGCCGAGCCGGCGCACGGCGTCGCGCGTCGTATCGCCGAGTCCGGCGCGCTCGCCGAGCAGGAGGCTGACGGCGAGTCCCGCATCTGCGCCCATGACACGCTGGAGTCGCGTGCGCGCAAAGCGGTGCAACGGCCAGAACCCGTCGCGAAAGAGGCTGTTGCCGCCGTGGCCGGCACGCTCCATGTCGCACAGGCGAACCCGTACGTCACCCGCCAACCCGCGCGCCGAAAGAGCCCACAACGTCGTTTCCGGCGGCGCCATCACGCGTGCACGCAGCCGGTAGCGGTCCCCGTAGGCTACATCGAACGCCTCCGCGCGCACCTGCAGGCGCACGCGCCGTCCCCCGACGCGCGTGGCGAACTCGAACCGCGTTCC
>DASRYI010000130.1:0-7610 GCA_035687255.1 Candidatus Krumholzibacteriia bacterium
TCGAGACGTTCGAATGGAGTCAGTACTTCCCGTTCCACCACAACGTCGCGGTGGCCGTGGACTCGGGATACTTCCTCTATCACACCGACAGTCCTCTGAGGCGTAAGGGGCGCATGCGAGTGCGGCAAAAGGCTCGCCGACACGAACTCGAGGAGGCGTTCGGACGGGCGTCGTCGCGAGCGGTCGAAGACGGCATGCGAGACCTGCTCACTCCCATTTTCTCTCGAGTGATTCGAAGCGACGACCACCGAGCCTACCCCCGTGCCATCGCCGCTCTGGAGCGCAGTGTCACCCACCGCATTACGTCGTCAAAGCGTCGGCGCGACCGGCGCAATCCGCTCTGGGAGGTCAATCTCCTGGACCTGATGATCCGCCACAGCACCGCGGCCCACAAGCGCGAGACCATCGCCTGGGCGAAGCGCCGCCAGGCCTCCATCGAGAAACTGGCTATCTTTCAGGTCTGGCGAAACTACATGAAGAAACGACGGGAAAAGGGCGCGCGCGTCACGCCGGCGATGATGCTGGGTCTGACAAGACGGCCCTGGCGACTACGGGATCTGCTCAAGGAGCGCCTGTTCTTCGACAAGATCGAGCTTTCGACGCGCTGGCAGAGCTACTACCGGCGGGAGGTCCGTACGGTGGCACTTTCAGTCAACCGGACGCACCAACTTCGATACACGTTTTAGAGGACGTGCAACGATGACTTCGTTAGTGACACGGGTTTTCCATCAATCGTAGGGACAATCTTCCGGCCACAACCGAATCAGTAGAACACGGCGATCCACACCGTGTCTTCATCGCGCGCGGTCCATTCGATGCGATGGCGCGCGCGCGGCGGAATGACCAGATGGTCGCCTACCTTCATTTCGACGGTCTCGCCGCCCTCTTCGAAGCGGATACACGCCGAACCCTTCACCAGCACCACCCATTCGGTTTCCGCCTGGTCGTACCAGAACCCCTCGGGCGACGCATGTCCGCGCGAGACGATGCGTTCGATGCGCACGCCCTTGCCGCCCGCCATACGCTGCACAAATTCGGCAGGCAATGCCGCGGGGATATCGCTGAACAGATTCTTGGGGGGAGGCATCGCCATCAACACTACCGGGCGTTTTGCAGGCGCTCGGCAAATTCGCCGCCGAACATCTGCGGCAGAAGATGGTTTCCGCCCTGCACCACCTCGAGATACGCATCGACACCCAGCGACTTGAGCTTGCGATACGCAATCTCGGACTCTTCATACCAGTAGGGATCGGCGTCGCCGACGATGAAACACACCTTCATGGGTTTGAGGCGCGCAAGGCCTTCGTCCTTGATGCCCACCGGAAACCCCGGAACCAGCCACAGGCTGCGGAACTTCTCCGGCATGACGGCGGCCACACCGAAGGCGGCGCCCGACGACGGGCCGTAGGCCAGCATGTGGAACTGATTGTTCTCCACTTTGTAGCGACGCGCAACTTCCGCCAGCAGCTGTCCCATGGTGCTGATGGGATCGCTGTTGAGCAACGCCGGGCTTTCCACCGCAATCCACCCGCGCTGCGACGTGTCCTCGCCCCAGAACAGACCGCCCCAGTTGTTGGCGATCTTCTTGCCCTGTCCCGGCGCCACCAGCACGGGATAGGCCTTCGCGGGATCGAAGCCGACGGGGAGATCGACGGCGAACGGCAGCTCGGTGCCGTCCTTGAGTTTCAGAGTGAAGTAGTTGCGCGCGCCGGGGAGAACGAAGCGCTTGTCGCCGCGCAGTGATGCCAGGTCGGGGTCCTTCGCCATCTGGTCACGATCCGCGAAGCCCGCGAGCTTGGCGGCGTCGAGCGAGTGAAACGCAAGGTCCCTGTCACCCTTGAGCGCGTACACGCACGCCAGATTGTAGAACGCGCTCGCGCGCACCGACGCAAACGTCGACGCGCGGTTCCCCGCCGCGATCGCGGCCTCGGTGTTGCCCGCCGCCTGCTGCGCACGCGCCAGCACGAACCACGCGTGCCCGCTGGTGGGTTCCTCCTCCACCGCCAGCCGCGCAAACTTCACCGCGTCCGCGGCCTGATGTTTATCCAGCGCTTCTTCCGCCATCACCAGCGCCGGCTTGGGTCCGGCGGGCGGTTGTGACTCGGCGGTGCCGACGGTATCAATGCTGCCTTTCTCAATGCTGAACGGCGACGCCTCATGCTTGTTGGTAGTCAGCTGTGCGTGCGCGGGTGACAGGCCCGTGAGCATGTATGCAGCGACGGCCGCCGCCAGGAAATATGCAGAGGAAAAAGAAATTTTCATGGTCCGGGTTGTACCCGTGCAAGCCGTGTTGGTTCCGCCGGATACTACACGATGCGGCGCGGTCTTCCCAGCGCTCCCTGAATGGCCAGGAATTCGCCCACGTTGTCGGTGGTCAACAGTCCCACCAGACGCCCCTGAAATGCAACCGGCGCGGTGCTGCAACGGCGCGCGTTGAGGCGGTGAAAGGCCGCGTCGAGCATTTCGGATGCCTGCACAATCTCGAAGTCAGTGTGCATGACGTCGGTCACGCGCACCTGCGCGCCCTGTCGTGACAGCGAAGCCAGCATGTCGCTCTGGCGCAGAACGCCCACCACGTGCTCGCCGTCCACCACCGGAAAATCGCGCTGGGTTCCTTTGAGTGTCAGTTCCACCGCATCCGCCAGCGTATCGCCCGGTTTCAGCGTGTGGAATTCGGTCACCATGGCGCGGCTCACGGGAATTCCGGCCAGCGAATAGCGCATCTGCGTCATTCCCGACTCCTGCGCGGCGCCGATCCACACGAACAGGGCGATGAAAAGCAGCATGGGATTCCCGCCGGGAAGCAGGCCGCCCAGGCCGAAGAGCAACGCCATGCTCTGGCCGACGACGGCGGCGATGTGCGTGGCGCGCGTGTACTCCAGACGCGTCGCCAGCAGCGCGCGCAGCACGCGCCCGCCGTCCATGGGGAACGCCGGCAGCATGTTGAACAGCACCAGGAAGATGTTCACCGCCATGACGCGGCTCAGGAACGAGCCCCGCACCAGGCTCTCGATCCCGGTGTCGCCGAGGGAGGAAAGTGACGACACGCTGTGCACGAAAAACAGCGCGACCGCGATCACCACGTTCACCGCGGGGCCGGCCAGCGCCACCCACAGCTCCTGCCTGGGATCGTCGGGCATGCGGTCGAGGCGGGCCACACCCCCGATGGGCAGCAGCGTGATGTCACGCGTCGGGATTCCGTAGCGGCGCGCGGTCAGCGCGTGCCCCAGCTCGTGCAGCACCACGCAGCCGAACAACGTGCAGATGAACACGATGTTCTCCAGCGCGTCCTGCATGCCGTTGCCGTGACGCCAGCTCATGGCTCCGATCCACGCCAGGAACAGAAAGAACGTCACGTGGATGAAGAGCGGAATGCCGAACAACCTGCCAACGCGAATGGACCACTTCATGGGCTCAATATAACACGGAACGCACGACCGGTCGAATCAGGCTGTGCTAGACTACGGCTCGCACCCATGAAACAGGCACTCACCATCGCCGGATCGGACTCCGGGGGCGGCGCCGGCATCCAGGCCGACCTCAAGACCTTCGCCGCCCACGGCGTGTTCGGCACGTCGGTGATCACCGCGGTCACGGCGCAGAACACGCGCGAGGTCCGGGGCGCGTTCGATCTTCCCGTCGAACGGGTACGCGAACAGCTCGAGGCCGTGCTCGACGATTTCGACATCGACGCCGCCAAAACCGGGATGCTTTCGTCCGCGGCGATCATCGAGACCGTGGCCGAGGTACTGGACGCGCGCGGTCTGAAGAATCTGGTGGTTGATCCTGTCATGGTGTCGAAGAGCGGCTACCGGCTGCTGCGTGACGACGCCGCGGCGGCGCTCACCACGCACCTGGTTCCCATGGCACGCATCCTCACTCCCAACCTGCACGAGGCCGCATTGCTGGCCGGCCTCGAGATTCAATCCGTCGACGACATGAAGCGCGCCGCGGAGAAGATTGCGGCGCTGGGTACACGCGCCGTGGTGGTCAAGGGCGGGCACGCGTCCTTCGCACTGGCGGTGGATGTGCTGCTTGCGGACGGCGCAATGCATGAACTGCGCCCCGACGGTCCGGTGCGCGAACGCAGCGTGCACGGCACGGGATGCACGTTTTCGGCGGCGATTGCGGCGCGGCTGGCGCTGGGAGATTCGCTGCACGAAGCGGTCGTGCGCGCGAAACAGTACGTCACGCGCGTCATCGCCGCCGCCCTCGACGTGGGCAGCGGCCACCCGCCCGGCGGACACTTCTACTTTGTCAGCCCCGACGACTGGGAGAGATGAACTACTTCAGCAGCACCATCCTCCGCGCCTCATCGAACCCCGGTGTCACCAGCCGGTAGAAGTAAACACCACTGGCCACCGCCACTCCCGTTCCGTCACGACCATCCCATTGCTGCTGGTAATTTCCGGCCGGGAGGACGCCGTTAACAATCACACGCACCAACCGACCGGCAACATCGTAGACGCACAGAGACACGTCCCCACGCTGCGCCAGACCGAATGAGATCACCGTGACCGGGTTGAATGGGTTGGGAACGTTTTGCCCGAGATACGTCGCGTGCGGCGCCGGTGCATCTCCGCCGGCGCCGGTCGTCACGGGATTCACGAAGCGATCGAAGTAGATGTCGAGGTCGAACGGCGTTCTCGTATCCGTCCACGCGATGTAAGCGTCGGTCGCATCGACGTCGATTCCCATGTACTCACCCATCCACGGCCACGGCCAGATCATCGGCGCCGGGCCCGGACGCATGACCACATCGCTCACAACACTGTTCGTGAACGTCAGGCCACGATCGTTGCTCGTGCCCATGTATACTTCGACGAACGAGTCGTTGGTGGTGTCGTTGCGCCGGTCGTACCACACCACGTCGATGACGCCGTTGGGCTTGACCTTGATCCACGGCTGGAACTGTCCGTTGGTTCCGGCATCGTTATTGACGCGCACGGGCGTCCCCCACGTCACTCCGCCATCGGACGAACGCACCAGCATGATGTCGCCGAAGTCCGGCCCGTCCCTCCACCGGGCGCCGTTGTTGGCCGACGCGTTGAAGTAGATGTCGGCGTTCCCGTTGCGCGAATCGGCCCAGGCGGCGTACACGTTGCTTCCCGTGTTGACCAGCACCGGAGTGATCGACACGTTCGTGCCCGCCAGGTCGCCGGCGTCGAGGCGGACGTCGCAGGCGTACCAGGACGTGATCCCGTAGTCCACGGACCACCGGAAGTAGATATCGGGCTTTCCGTGACGGTAGTCGGTGTACGCGACATAGACGAAGTTAGCATTCGCGCTAACGCGAGGCGACGCGGAGGCGTTGGATCCCGGGATGTAATCGGTGTCGACCCGGAAATCGCTCCCCTGCCAGCTGATGCCGCAGTTCTTCGACACGTTGTAATAGATGTCCTTCTGCCCGTTGCGCGCATCCGCCCAGACCGCGTACACGTTGCACCCATCGCAGGTGAGATCGAGCTCATCGGACGCGGACGCGCCCGCCGTATCGCCCACATCGAGCCGCGCGTCCGTGATCTGGAAGTTGTATCCGTTTCCCGCCGAGTAGTTGAAGTAGATGTCCTTCAGCCCGTTGCGGGAGTCCTCCCAGGCGATGTACACGGACGGGAGGGCGATGCAGATACGGGGATTCAGAGCCGGCCCCGACCCCGTGTCAATCTGCCAGTCGCTCGCGCTTCGCCACGTCGGACCGCCGTCATCGGAGAAATTGAAGTAGATGTGCACATTTCCGTTGCGGTTGTCGTACCAGGTAACACCCACATAGTTGGGATTGAAGCTGGCGATCTGCGGCGCAAAGGAATACACGCCGGCAGCCGCATGGTCGATGCGCAGTGCACTGCCAAGCCAGGTCGTGCCATTGTCGTGGGAGTAGTTGCAATAAATGTCAGAATCCCCGACCGGCGTCTCCTCCCAGACGACGTAGATACCCGACGCGTCGGCAGCGATCTGCGCGTTCTGTGAAAAGACTGCTCCCGGAGCAGTGCCGGTATCGAGCCGCACCGAAGACGCGAGCCACGTGGCCCCGTTGTCCGTCGATACGTTGAAATAGATGTCGGCGTTTCCGCTGCGCCGGTCCTCCCAGATCACGTACACGTCGTTCGACACCGCGGCGATGTGCGGCTTTTCTACGAACGCGCTTCCGGCGGCCACGCCGGTGTTGACGCGCACGTCGGTGCCCCACGTCACGCCGTTGTCGGTGGAACGGTTGAAGTAGACATCACCGTAGGAGGCGTTGTTGCGCCCGTCTCTCCACACGGCGTACACATTGCTGCCCGCACAGGCGATTTGCGGCGTCTGCGAGTCGCTGGCACCCGGCGTATCCGACTCGATCGACGTCTCGTTCTGACGGTCGGGATCCGTCGAGTAGACGACGTAGACGTCGCTGCACGCCGGACTCGCGGCGATGGAGGGAAAACTCCGCACCTGAAAGGAGGCGCCGCCGTTGGGCCACCGCGCGCAGGTGTTGTAGCGAACCGCCGCCACATCCGTGCCCCAGGTCTGCCCACCGTCGCTGGACTTGTCGACGAAGATCTCCCCCACGCTCTGCATGCAGAGCGGTGCGTCCTGCCACGCCACGTACACATTTCCGTTGCGGTCGACGGCGGGTACCGCCCCGTTGGCGTTGCTGCTGCGCAAGAGCGCAGCGCCCGGAACGCTGGGCAGATCGCTGATCCGGCCGGTGGGCGCTCCCGTGGCGTAGTTGAACGTGGCTGCCTGATCGTTCGACCACGCCGCATAGATGTCGGCGTTGACGCCGTTGGCATTGTCGCGCTGCCAGGTGATGTAGAGACGATTCTGGTAGGGACTACCGACGTAGGTGTCAGTTGCCACGTAGTCCTTGTCGGTCATGTATGCGGGAACGGCGCCGGCCAGGCACTGATCGACCATGGTCGGTATTCCCCATGTTGCCCCACCGTCGGTGGAGCGGCTTACGTAGATGCCGTTGCTGGGAAAGATCAACGGGCCGGAACTTGCGTAGGAGATCATCCCGGCGAACAGGTTGCCCATCAGATCCGAAGCCAGGGACGGGTCGGCGTCGATTCCCCAGACCGACGCCGTTTGCGAGTCTTTCCAGGTTGCTCCCTGGTTGAAGCTGTAACCGATTCCCAGTCCGTTCGCGGTGCCGGGCACATCGTTGTATCCGACGACCACGTTTCCCGGCCATCCGCGGTTGATCGTTATGCTGGTTTCGTTTTGCGGTGAATTGCCAACGTCCTGGTTGACCTTGACATCGCCTCCGGCCACCGCAGCCGCTGCGGTCATGAGACAACTTACCCAGGCGGCCCAATTCAAACGACGTTTCCATGCGCCATCGTTCATGACGCCACCTCCTGGTATGTCAACTCACGTCGTGATGCGTGATACCTCCATGTATGCGGACCATGGCACGACCATTCCGAAAGCCGACGACACCCCGGGGGAAACCGTGATGTCCCGACCGGTATGGCACGTTCCCCGACGGCGGGTACGTCATCCGACCTGAATGTTCATGGTCTCCGGCACCCGGCGCGACGGGCGCGGGCGTCATGCTGCATCTTGCGGCGGGGATGGGCGTTGCGCCCGGTGGGTCGGTCGCGGTCTGCAGGGTTGCAGGGGTTATTGTA
>DASRYI010000131.1:0-3372 GCA_035687255.1 Candidatus Krumholzibacteriia bacterium
ATGGGTGAGCACAAAGGTGGGCACGTGATACGGCGGCTCGTCGCCCCACCATCCCTTCCAGCTCTCGTCGGGCCACGGCCCGCGCACCGGCCCGAACATGTTGCGTCCCAGAATCCAGGCTCCGATGTTCCTGAATCCCGCTTCCGCCATCTGGTTGTCGACACCCGTGCCACCACCGGTCTGCCCCTGCATGTGGCGCCACACGCGCGTCTCGCGGAACCACTCGAACAACTCCGGCCCGTGCACACCCAGTGGATTCTGCAGATCCTGGTCGGTTCCCGCAGCAAACCCGTCGAGCGATACGGCAAAACACTGCACGCGTACCTTCGGCACTATTTCCCCTTCACGGGATTCACGGCGTCGCGGATCTCGCCGCCGGAGAGCGCCATCCCGATCGATTCTGCCACGTCGGTGGCCACCCGGCGCTGCGCGTCCACGGTGTGCCCCCCCAGATGCGGAGAAAAGACGGAACGTGGATGCCGGAACAGGCGGCTTTCACGCGGTGGTTCGTGCTCGAATACGTCGAGGGCAACCCCCGCCACCCTGCCCGCGTCCAGCGCGTCGGCCAGCGCGTCTTCGTCGATGATGCCACCGCGCGCGCAGTTGACCAGGAACACGCCCGTCTTCATGGCCGCGATCTCCGCGGCGCCGATTAGCGCCCGCGTTCCGGTGTCCAGCGGAACATGCACGGTGATCCAGTCGCTGGTGGTGATGATTTCGACGATGGGCACGAGTTTCGCGCCCACGGCCCATGCGTCGGTGGCCGTGACCATCGGATCGAACGCGATCACCGTCATGCCGAAGGCGGCGGCGCGTGTGGCGACTTCTTTCCCCACGCGACCCAGTCCGATCACTCCCAGCGTCTTCCCGGCCAGTTCCACGCCGCGGAAGGTTTCGCGCTTCCACTTTCCCTCGGTCACCGTGGCATGCGCGCGCGGTATTTCGCGCGCCATGGCCAGCATCATGGCCAGCGTGTGTTCCGCGGTGGAAACGGTGTTGCTGCGCGGCGAGTTCATGACCACGATGCCGCGGCGGGTGGCCGCCTCCACATCGATGTTGTCCACGCCGACGCCGGCACGACCGATAAACTTGAGGCGCCCGGCGCGCTCGATGATCGGTGCAGTGATCTTCGTGGGGCTGCGCACGATGATGGCTTCAAATTCCGGAATCAGATCCAGCAGCTCGGCGGTGCTGGGCGTACCGATGCTGGTGACTTCGATGTCATCGAACGCTTCCAGAACACGCGCCGCATCCGGCGCAATCTTGTCGGTGAGCAGGACCCGTTTGGTCACCGCTTTGCCTCCGCGCCAGCGGGCTGTTCCGCATACACGGCGCGCAACGCCTCGACGCCCGCGCCGAAGGTGGCGGCGATTCCCAGATCGTTGAGCGTGGCTTCGAAAGCCGATATCACCTGATACATGTCGTCTTCGTAATACGCGCCCAGGTGGCCGATGCGAATGATCTTTCCCTTGAGGGGACCCTGGCCTCCCGCAATCCTGCATCCGTAGCGTTTTTCGATGTGCTTCGTAATCTTCCCGGCCGAATCGCCCGGCGTCCACACCGCGGTGGTGGCATTCGACGGCACCTTCGCGACCACCTTGAGACCCATGGCCTGGATGGCGGCGCGGCATCCGCGCGCGTTGCGGTCGTGGCGGGCCACGATGTTCTCAATGCCTTCTTCGCGCATCATATCGAGCGCGCGGCGCAACGCGAGCACCAGCGTGATCGCCGGCGTCCACGGCGTGTCGCCCGTCTCCGCCTGTTTCACCGCCTTCAGCAGATCGAAGTAGTAGACGGGGTGGCGTTTCTCCTGCAGGCGCGCCACGGCCCGCGTCGAAAGCGCCACGTAGCCCAGCCCCGGTGGAATCATGACACCCTTCTGCGATCCTCCCACCAGCGCATCGAGTCCCCATTCGTCCATGCGCACGTCGTGACATCCCGCGCTGGTAATCCCGTCGACGACGGCCAGGGCGCGGTGCGCGTGCGCGATCTTCGCCATCGCCTTCACATCCAGCAGAGCGCCGGTGGATGTTTCCGAATGCGTGCACAGGAGTGCGGTCGCGTTCGGATGGGCCTTGAACGCGCGCTCCACGTCGTCAGGAGTGACGCTCTCGCCCGGCTCGCACGCCACGCTGACGGCATTCATGCCGTACGCAACCGCGATCTCCCGCCAGCGCTCGCTGAATTTTCCCACTTCGGTGACGATCACCGTGTCGCCCGGCTTGGTCAGATTGACGACGGCGGCCTCCATGGCGCCCGATCCCGACGCGGTGAGAATGGGAACCGGACCCTCGGTGCGCAGGATGTACTGGAGTCCCCGGGTCGCGGCCATCAGGGCCTGCCGGAATTCTTCCGTGCGATGGTGGATCAGAGGCCGGGCCTGGATTTCGAGCAACTCGGCGGGGACGGCGGTAGGACCGGGGGTAAACAACTTCGGGGTTCTCATGTATCTCCTCAGGGTTCGCGGGTAACGGCCGTATTATATCGGCCGTTGCAGCGTTTTCATAGCGAAAGCGCGGACTCGATCCAGCCCCACAGTTCGCGCTTACCCTGGCCGGTCACGCTGGAAAACGGCACCACGCCGGTATTGCTCCGCACATCCATGCCACGCAACGCCCGCGCGATGGTGGCGTCCAGTTTTCCACGGCTGACCTTGTCGGCTTTCGTGAACACCAGACACATGGGACGGCGCGAGCGGTGCAGGCGCTCGATCGACTCGAGATCCAGCTCGGTGGGATCGTGGCGCGCGTCGATCAACTGCACCATGGCGCTGCGGCGGTCGTCGGCGTCGATGTACTGTTCGAACAGCTTCTGGAAGCGGGCGCGCTCGGTCTTGGGCGCCTTCGCGTAGCCGTATCCCGGCATGTCCACCAGGAAGAAGCGGTCATTGATCTTGAAGTAATTTGCGGCCCGCGTCTTGCCGGGCGTCTTGGACACGCGCGCCTCGCTTCGCCGCCCCAGAAGGGTGTTGATGAGCGACGATTTGCCCACGTTGGAGCGCCCGAACAGGGCCACCTCCGGGCGCATGTCGTCGGGCAGGCCCGCGGGATAGCCGAACGAGCCGAAGAATTCGACGGAACGAATCTGCATATCAAGCTTTGCCGTTCGCGGCAGCGGGCGATTATAATGCGCCGGCGGCGATTCGTCGCCACCCAAACATTGCATGGATTCCAACCTGAAGCTTGAAGCACTGTGTGAGGCGGGACTTCCGGCCGGTGAAGCCACCTCGTTCCTGGCCGCCTATCTCGAATGCGTGAAGGGGCTGCCGCGGAATGCGGCGTGGCAGCGGGTCTCACGCGACGTCCTGGGCCCCGACCATCCCCACGCCGTCCACCGCCTGTGCTGGGACGACGTGTTCATGGGCTGGAACAG
>DASRYI010000132.1:0-1525 GCA_035687255.1 Candidatus Krumholzibacteriia bacterium
GGTGCGCGTGCGCAGGTCGCCCCGGCGCGCCAGGTGTTCTCCATAGTGCTTGTTGTATCCGCCGAACACTTCGTCGGCGCCGTCCCCGGAGAGCGCCACGGTCACGTGAGCGCGTGTGTGCCGGCTCAGAATGTAGACGGCGAGCGCGGAGGAGTCCGCGAAGGGCTCGTCGGTGGCATCCAGCACGTCGCCGAGGCACGCATCCAGCTCCCGGCGCGTGACCCGGAAGGTGGTGTGCGGCACGCCCAGCGCGCGCGCGGTGGCCGCGGCGGCCGCACTCTCGTCGAAGTGCGGCTGGTCGGGAAATCCGATGGAGTAGGTCTGCAGTTCCCGGGTGTGGCGCGCCGCCAGCGCCACCACGATGCTGGAGTCGAGCCCCCCGCTCAGGAACGCGCCCAGGGGCACGTCCGACACCAGCTGTCGTTCCACCGATGCGTCCATCAGTTCCACCAGGCGCCGTTGCGCATCGTCATACCCGATCCCCACCGGTGATGACGGCTCGGCGGCGGCGGGAAACGCGAAGCGTTCCGTCGACACCCGTCCGTCCGCGATTCTCACGTAGCATCCCGGCTCGAGCTTGCGCACGTGTTTCAACATGGAGTGCGGCGCGGGAACATACGTCAACTGGAGGTATTCGAAGAGCGACACCTCGTCGAGTTCACGGCGGATGGGAAACGCCAGCAGCGCGCTCATCTCGGAGGCAAACATCACGCAGTCGTCGTCGCTGTACACCAGCAGCGGCTTGATGCCGAAGCGGTCACGCGCGATGACAACCTCACCGCTCTCGCGATCGTACACGGCGAAGGCGAAGAATCCGTTCAGCGTCTCCAGCATCGACGCGCCGTCCTGCGCGAACAGATTCAGCACCACTTCGGTGTCCGACTGCGTGCGCAGTCCGGCGGCGCGCGGCCCCAGCCGGGAGCGCAGTTCGCGGAAGTTGTAGACCTCTCCGTTATAGACGATGGTGTAGCGCCCGGAGGCGTCGCTCATGGGCTGGTTGGCGGCAGCCGAGGTGTCGATGACGGCGAGGCGGCGGTGCCCCAGCCCCACGCGGGCGTCGCGAAACACCGCACCGTGATCGGGGCCGCGGCGGGCCAGGCACTGCGTCGCCGCCTCCAGTCCATCCAGCATGGACGCGCCCCGCTCCGTCCGCGCGACAATTCCCACGATTCCGCACATGCGGCCCGATCTTAGGGGGAAGCGACGCGCCGCTTCCACCGATTTCGGGGCGCTCCGAAAGCGTGGAGCGGCCCGGCACCCTGTGCTACCCTGTGCGCGCGGAACGCGGCCGGAGGCCGGCGATCCGGTTCGAACGGCATGGACCTGATCACAGTCGGCATTACCTGCTTCAATGCAGAAGACACCATCGAGAGGGCCGTTCGTTCCGCGCAGGCCCAGACCTGGGATAATATCGAGATCGTCGTGGCCGACGACGCGTCGCGCGATCGCTCCCGGGCCATCGTGCAGCAGCTGGCGTCCGGCGATGCGCGCATCCGCGTGGTTCATCACGAGACCAATTCCGGCG
>DASRYI010000133.1:0-2336 GCA_035687255.1 Candidatus Krumholzibacteriia bacterium
AGCACGCTGGCGGCGCCATTGCGGAACAGGACGACGCCCGCGTCGGTTCCCACCCACACGCTGTCGCTGGTGCACGCCACCGCGCGCACCGAGTTGGAAGGCAGGTTGGCGCCCGCAGTGACGTGCGACACGTTCGACGGATTACGAATGTCGATGATGAACAGTCCGGAGTTGGTGGCCACCCACAACGAATCACCCGCGTGACACATGGCGCGCACGTCGGGCACCGGACCCACATGCCAGGCGGTCACGGAATTCTGCTCCGCCGCCGGCACCGACGCCGCCACAGCGGCGAGGACAATCGCGGTTGCCGCAACGAGGAGCCGGATGCGATGCTTCCGCCGGCCCCGCGGCGCGGGCTTTTGCCAGGTGAGGGTCGAACACATGCGAGTGAGTGTCATTGCCAATCCTACTGCCGGCCGGGACCGGACGCGTGCCATGGTCAGGTCCTTGACAGCCGCGCTCTCCGGAGAGGTCGACGTGCTGTGGACGCAAAGAGCAGGCCACGCCCGCGAGCTCGCGCGCGACGCCGCGGCCCGCAGCCAGGTTGTATGCGCCGTCGGCGGCGACGGCACCGTGAGTGAAGTCGTCAACGGACTCATGCCTCAACCGGTCCCTATGGTCGTCGTTCCGACCGGATCTGGCAATGATTTCGCGTCGATGGTGGACTGCCCGCGCACCGGGGAGGAACTGGCGCGCGCCATCACCGAGGGCGCGGGTGTGCGCTTCGACGTCATCGACTGCGGCGACCGCTACTGCGCCAATTCCATCGGCATCGGCTTTGAGGCGCTGGTGACGTATCACAGCCTCTCCATCCGGCGCCTGCGGGGGCTTCCCCTGTACCTGACGGCGGTGTTCAAGGCGTTGCGCAGCCCGGGAAACATCACCTACCGCATCACCATCGACGGCGTGGAAGCCGCGACGGGAGAGTTTCTGCTGGTCTCGGTGGGAAACGGCCCGCGTGCGGGCGGTGGGTTCTATCTCAATCCCGACGCGTCGCCCGACGACGGCATCATCGATGTGTGCGTGGCGCGCCGCATGTCGCGCGCCCGGCTGCTGTGGATCCTGCCGCGCGCCATCAAGGGGCGGCACGTCACCCAGGCCGGCATCTCCATGTTCCGGGGCCGGTCGGTGTCCATTGCGGCGAACACACCCTTCCCCATTCACATCGACGGCGAGTATCTGGGCAGACGGGATACACCACTCGACCTGCACCTCATCCCACGCTGCCTCCCGGTGCTCAGCCTGCGCGGCGGAACGCACCTGAGCGCGAACGCGCTCGAACCGCTGCTCTAACCCTCCCCCAACAACCTCGCCGCCCCGCGTGTTTCGTTGCCGGCTCCGCTCGGCCTCGGGCGTCTCGTTGTCTCACGTCCTCGCGGTGGCCCAGTGTGCGCGTCGTTCGCTTGCCGCCCGCTGCGGATTGTTCACCAACGAGAGCCCTGCGTCCTCGCTCCGGCGTCCGAGCACAAGCGCGAACGCACACGGCGGACGGTGCGCGACTTTGAGACGCGCGCTCAGAACCATGAAAGGCACGCGGCGAGCAGGAGCGCGAGTCCGCCCATGTCGTTCGCGCGAGGTCACTCCAGGGTGGCCGGTGACAGGCCCCGCGAGCACGTCGAGGGTAATCGGTGAAAGAGGGGTCAGGGAGCGGGGTCCGGACCGAAGTGCACGGTGGCGCTGGAGGGGCCGGAGGCGTTGAACACGCGGGGCGGCGAGACACGGTATCCGATCCAACTCGGAAGTCCGTACTCGCCGCCAGTGAAGACGCGCTCGGATTCGATGCGCTCCTTCTCCGCGCTCGACCAGGGGCCGAGAAACAAATTGATGACGGGGGCACTGTCCATGACCACGTCGATGCCGGCGTGTTCGACGTACTTCTCCAGAGTTCCCTGGCGCAGAGCCTCAAAAGCTTCGTGGTTCACCTTGCCGTCGAGGTCGATGACGCGCCGTCCCGAGAGGTAGCCAATGGTCCCGCTCTGGAACACGCCGATGGTATCGGAGGCGTCGGTGTGCGTCTGGATCCAGCGCGCGACATCGTAGAAGCGGTACACCGGCATGGAACGGAACGCGGTGTTGAATCCCATGAAGAGCAGCGCCGATGCGTACACGCCGGTCGCGAACAGGCTCGCCCGGCGCAGATTCAGGGAGCGGCCGCGGATGTACCCGATCACGTCGTCGGCCGCGATGGCGGCGAAGATCATGCCCACCATGTAGAGCGGATAATAGTAACGGAGATAGAAGAACACGCCGAAGACGAAGGTGGAGTACGCCGCCAGCATCATGGCGGAGAACCACAGCAGGAAATCGAATTCGCGTGCCTCGCCTCCCCGCGG
>DASRYI010000134.1:0-4520 GCA_035687255.1 Candidatus Krumholzibacteriia bacterium
TGGGGACAATTTCCCGGATTGCGAAGATCCTCACGCCGGACAATTGCGACAGCGTGTTGGCCCGGATCCGCGGCAAGTCATTGCGCGAGGTCGAGGCGATCGCGGCGGAGTTCGAGCCCGGCACAGCGTTTCCGCGGGATCGCGTGCGCACCGTCGTGGTGCGTGTTCCCGTCGCGTCGGCACAGTCGGTGGGTGAAAATCACCTTCGTTACGACGGTAAGAAGTCGACCAGTGTCGACGAATCGACGTTGACTTGCGAGTTGGCGAGCAACAAGCCCGCGAGAACTCCTGCGAAACCCCTCGCCGGGGCGGCTGTGCTGGAGCGGAAAGTGGTCATTAATTTCACGGCGGGTGAACATGTCATGCAGAAGCTCGAACATGTTCGCTCGCTCGCATCGCATCGGTTACCCGCGAATGCGTCGTTGGAAGAGCTGCTCGAGTTCATGGCGGACTATCTGATCAAGAAAGAGGACCCAAAGGAGCGCGAGAGCCGGCGAGAAGCGCGTGGCTCGACGAGAGCCGGCGAGAAACCAACGCCGTCGCGCAATCCCAGACACATCCCGGCACGTGTGCGCGATCAGGTGTTCGTGCGCGACAGGCAGCAATGCAGCTACGTGGGCTCCAACGGCGAGCGATGCGGCTCAACGCACGTATTGCAAATCGATCACATCACACCGGTTGCGCGTGGAGGTGTGAGTACGATCAGCAATCTGCGAGTGCTATGCGCCTATCACAATCGCCTGGAGTCAGAGCGGCTGATGGGACGGTGCGGACCACCGGGAACTCACGCCAGATAAGATGCTCACTATTCGTGGTCCGGGAGCAATGGCTTGATTATCGCCGCATCCAGCCTGAGCGGCTTGAACGATTCCCGGTCCATCCCGGAAATCCAGCCGTAGGTCTGGTCCCACACCACAAAGCGCTTGATGTCGCGGTCCATGAACTGAAGTGCGTAGACGCCGGTGTAGTCACGCCGCAGATCTGCGATGCGCGTCGGCAGAACATCATTTGGCCTGAACAGGCCCGCTGTTGTGTACTCGTCCGCATTCGAATGCAGCTTCACCCCATGCTCGTCCCGGTTTCGCAGCACAATAATGCTGCCGGCACTTGTTCCATCCGGGAACAGGACCGGAAAGCAATACTTGACCATGTTCGCAAATCCACGCGGATCGTCGATGCTTGATTCTTTGTATTCCCTCGCGGCCCGCCCGCTGAACTGAAACAGAATGAACGGATCACCCAGCGTAACGTGGCTCACATCGACGTCCGGCGGGAGCCCGAAGAATGTTGGCGAATCGCTCACGGGCTTCTTCCAGAAAGGATCGAGGATGGAATCAACGAATGCCCGCGCGGCCGCAGGAACCACACCCAGCGAATCGCTGAATGCCGGAACGGCGGTGAGAGAATCGGCCGCGGCTGCATGGAGAGACGACGACATCCCCCGCACCGCCAGGGTCAGGAAACATCCCAAAACAAGACTTCGACGCGTGGCATTCATGACTCACACGGCCATCACATGAAAGATATACCGCCATGTCAAAAAACAAAACGGCCCATGTCGGTTGACACGGGCCGTTGCTTGCCGGGAACCGCCGCCGAAGGTGGAACTCACGCGTGGTGTGCCGTCGGTTCCGCCAGCTCGTAGATGTGCGGACACAGCGACGGAATCTTGTCCTCGTAGGTTTCCAGCGTCACGCCGAAGGTCTTCACGAACTCCGCCGGATCGCAGGTGTTGTCCTCGAGCAGCATCAGCAGTTCCTCGTACGAAAGCGGGAACGAGGGAAAACGCTGGGCAAACTTCACCACCGGTTTGGCCACCAGCGACGAGAGCGAGAAGGTGTTGGGCCACACACCGTAGTGGCGCGCCACCTTGTAGATGATTTCGATGAACTTGATACGTTCCGGGCCGCCGGCTTCGTACACACTCCCCTGCGTCTCCGGCATGACCACCGAGTGCGCCATGGGCTCCACCACATTCTGCAGCGCAATCGGCTGAAATTCCGACTTGCCGCCGTCGATCACGGGGACCACGTGACGGTGCACGAGGTCCGCCACCAGCGGATGAAACTCATCGCCAGCGCCGAATACGATCGACGGACGGAAGATGGTCCAGCGCATCCCCGCCTTGCGCACGATCTCTTCGGCCTCGAACCGGGTGCGGTGATACCGTGACGGCGCATCGGGACGGGCGCCGATCGCGCTCATATGAATGAAGCGGCGCACTTTCGCGCGACGCGCCGCGTCGACGATGCCATAGGTGGCTTCGGTATGCATGGCTTCGTAGGTGATCCCGTCGTGCGGAATCTCACGGCGAATGCCGATGAGATGAACGACCGCGTCGCACCCCGCAACCGCACGCAGGCAGGCGTGCGTGTCAAAGATGTCGCCGGTGACCACTTCAAAGCCTTCACGCGGATCCACCTTGTCAACGCTGCCGGTGCGCACCAGCAGGCGCACATCGTGGCCGTTGTTCTTGAGTGCGCGGCGCAGTGCGGTTCCGATGAATCCCGTTCCACCTGTTACAAGAATCTTCATGACTCGGCTCCCGTTCCGCAGATCGGACATTCCCCGATCTCGCGGGCAAAAAACAGTCTGTCTTCGTCACAGCGAATCATGTCTTCGCCGACCTCGCCGCCTTCGAGCGACGCCCAGGCGTCGTCTTTCTCCTCGATGGGCACGTATACCTCAATGGTGCCTTCTTCGTTCTCCACCGCGACCGACTGAACACCCTGGTCGTCAAAGTAGTAGCGCAAACTGTCGGCACCCTCGGTCGTCATGTAGAGCGCGATCAATTCCCACTCGCTCTCGTCTTCGAGGCCCTCGTGGTTCGAGCAGATCACTACATTGAACAACGACTGAAAACATTCGCTGCACACCGGATCGCCGCACACCGCGCAGCTTCCGACGTGGGTTCCATCGGAATGGTCACACTTCATCGTCTTCACTTCCTCTATGAGCGGTACATGCGGATGTCGTAGCGCGCGCCCAGCGCACGCGTAAAGTCGCGGCACGGTTGCGGGTCAAAGCCCGGCGTAGCCACGAACTCACAAATGGTCTCGATGCCCGCGGCCACGGAGCAACGCACAAAGTCCCGGATCTGCTCCCATCCCTCGGCACCGACCGGCGGATAGGCCAGCTCGTCGTGCTGCTTGGGATTGGCGCCGAACAACTGGACGTCGATTTCCTGGACAACGCCGGCCAGTTCCGGAGTGAGGTCGCGCCCCGCGGTCTGGTTGGCGAACCCCGACGTGTTAACACGGACGTGCCACCCCAGTTCCCGGGCGCGCGTCGCCATGCCAATCGTATTCTCCAGGTTATCGAGCGGATCGACCACGCCGGTCAGGATGACCTCGTCCACGCCCTCGGGCGCGACGGTGTCGAGATCGGCCGGGGTCGCCGCAGCGCTCTGAATATAGAGCGCTTCCCCAATCTTGTAAACGGGCGGCGGCAATGCCTCGGACGGCAGCCCCATGGCATCGAGGTAGTTCCGGGTGGTGATCCGGTCCACCTCGGCCACGGTCATGTTCTTGGCCCGGGCGATGGTGCGCAGCACGTGGGCCACGAAGGCGGGTTCGTTGCGCTTTCCCCGCCACGGATGCGGCGTGAGATACGGCGAATCGGTTTCCAGAACAATGCGTTCGATGGGCAACGCCGCCACCGTTTCCGCCAGCCGGGCGTTGCGGTATGTCACCACGCCGCCAATGCCAACGTGAAAACCCAGATTGAAGATGCTGCGCGCTTCGGCTTCGCCGGCCGAGAACGCGTGGAAGATGCCCTTGTACGTGCCACCTTCCGAAATCAGCGTCTCCACCACCTCGTTGAATGCATCGCGGCAGTGAATAACGATGGGACGATGGCGGTCACGCGAGAGCGCAATCATCTTGCGGAATACGTCCGTCTGTACGTCGCGCGGCGCAATGTCGCGGTAGAAATCCAGACCGATCTCGCCCACCGCCACCATGCGCGGATGTTCCAGCGCACCCCGCACTTCCGTCTCCAACGACTCGTCGTACGAGGCGGCGTCGTGTGGATGCACGCCGGCCGCGCCGAACATGAAAGGATACGCCTCGAGCAACTCGAGCGTGGCACGCAACGACGGCCGGTCGAAGCCGATGTTCATGAACGCCGTCACGCCGTCGTTGATGGCGCGCGCGATGGTGGTCTCGCGGTCGTCTTCGAAGTGTTCGAGATTGAGATGACAGTGTGAATCGATCATGCAAACTCCCCGCTAGGCGGCAGGCACCTCGAGGCGTGGGAACAACACCACGGGCTCGCCTATCTTTCTCCAACCGGAGTCGCCCACGTTCTCTGCTTCCTTCAGTCCCAGGGCGGTAATGTCCGCGTCAAGGGCGAGTATCACTCGCATCTCTTCCGCCTTTGACGGCATGAAGGGCTGCGTCAACACCGAGGCGACGCGCAACACCTCCAGTAGCGCGCGCATGGTGGCCGCCAGCGTGGCGGTGTCGCCGGACTTCGCCAGCGCCCACGGCTTGCGTTCTTCGATGAAGCGATTGGCGGCC
>DASRYI010000135.1:0-7067 GCA_035687255.1 Candidatus Krumholzibacteriia bacterium
CAACACCAACATCTCGTTGTATCCACCCGGGGGGCGCCCTGCGGAGACGGGCACGTCCGGCGACGCGCTGGACGCACAGCTGCAACGGAGCGGAATCTACACGGTTGTCGTTGAGGATGTGGGGAACAACAACACCGGCACATACACGTGTTCATTCCTGAACATCAGTGCGGGTCCCCTGGCCAACGGAGGCGACACCAACGGCGGGGCGATTACCTCGAACCAGGTGGTGAGCGGCACGATCAGCGGCGTTGCGGACGTGGATGGGTACACCTTCGCGGCGTCGTTCGGCCAGCGCATCCTGGTGGACGCGGTGGCGACTGCGGGAGCCGGATTCAACACCTATATCGCCGCATATCCGCCCGGCGGAGGTCCGGCGCAGTTCGCAACCGGCGGTGACCGGCTTGACTTCGAGGCCAATGCCTCCGGCATCTGGACGGTGTTGATCGAAGACAACGGCAACGACACCCCGGGGAGTTACACGATGTCACTGCTGAACATCAGCGCCGGTCCCTACTCGGGCAACGGCGAAACCGACGGCGGAACCCTCCAGGACAATGTGTCCAGGGCCGGGTCCATCTATTCCGTGTGCGATTCCGACGGCTACACGTTCTTCGGGATCACCGGCATGAACGCCAACATCACGGCGACCGCCACTTCGGGCACGCTGAATACACAGATCGCGCTGTATCCACCCAACGGGGGAGCTGCGATCCTGTTCACGACCACGGACAACGTGCAGCAGGTTCTGCCCGCCGACGGCTACTACACGCTGGTGATCGAGGACTACGGCGAGGACGAGACCGGCAACTATTCGGTGAAGGTGGACCTGTCGGGCGGTGTCACCGGCGTGCACGACACGCCGCCGGTGGAGCTGGCACTGCACCCCGGCGTGCCCAGCCCCTTCTCGCAGACGACGCGCATCGATTACGAGCTTCCCGCAAACGATCACGTGCGGCTCGAGGTGTACGACGTGACGGGCGCGCGCATCCGCACGCTGTTCGACGGTGATCGCGGCGTGGGACGGTTCGACGCCAGCTGGGACGGCCGCGCAGACAACGGAGAACGCGTCGCCAGCGGGGTGTATTACATCCGTATGCAGACGCGTGCCGATGTGAAGCGCGAAAAAGTCGTTCTGATCCGGTAACGCGTGAATACCACCCGGCTGGAAGCATTCAGCGACGCCGTGATCGCGATTCTGATCACGATCATGGTGCTCGAGTTCAAAAGTCCGGAGGGCGCAACGCTCGGTGCGTTGCGTCCTCTGCTGCCCACATTTCTCACGTACGTGTTGAGTTTTGTGTTCCTGGGCATCTACTGGAACAACCACCATCACCTGATGCACATCACGCAGCATGTGAACGGAAAGATTCTGTGGGCGAACCTGCACCTCTTGTTCTGGCTGTCGATGGTGCCGTTGGCCACGGGATGGATGAGCGAGAATCACGCGGCGCCGCTGCCGGTGGCGGTGTACGGTGGGGTGCTGTTGTGCGCGGCGCTGGCGTGGATGATTCTGCAGGGGGAGATCGTGCGGCACGAGGGATCGTCATCGCCGTTGCGGGAAGCCCTCGGTGCCGACCTCAAGGCCCGGGGATCGCTGGCCGCCTACACCGCCGCCATCCCGCTGGCGTTCGTGTGGCCGCCGGCCTCGATCGGATTGTACGTGGCCGTGGCGCTGACGTGGCTGATTCCCGACCGGCGCATCGAGTCGCGTGTCTACCGCGACAGCGGACGGGCATAGCCCGGAATCACCGAATCACCCTGCCAGTCGAAATTGAGTCCGGACTGCACCTGGTAACGGGCGCCTCCGTACAGGGCACCCACCGCCGCCATCGCGCCGGTGATGGCCCACGAGGTGTCCTCGCTGAACCAGCCCAGTGACGTACCTACCGCGCCGATGAACATTCCCAGTGACGTGGCCGCGCCCGCGCCGCCCAGGATCGCGTCGAAACGTGTGGGGGTGGGGCAGAGTTGTGGATCGCGCAGCGACACGGCGAGGTAGCCGGTGCTGGAGCCGGGACTGTTGCGCAGCATGTACTCGTCGAAGGAATAGCGCAGGCCGGGGTCACCCGCGGCGGCATGGAAATCAACCGGAGCCACCTGGACGCTGTCGGGGCTGGCCGCCCGGACAGGGCCTGCCAGAAGCAGCACGGCAAACAGAAGTGTGGTCATTGTGTGCCTCCTGCAGCGAGAATCTTACCACAATTCCGCCATCACTGCTAAAATGCCCCGAATCCCGACCGCAAGCAACCGTCATCACCCGCCGAGGAGTACACGATGCGCCATCGCTATCTGATTGCCGCCGCCGTTCTGTTTGTCGCCACGTCCCTGGCCGTCGCCGCCGACAGCCCCGGTGGCAAGGACAAGAAGAAATGGGACGTTCAGGCTGAACACGGCCCCTCGCACACGGTGGAGTTCACCACCGATGAGGGTACGTGGATGGACCTCGATGTCTCACCCGATGGAAAAGAAATCGTCTTCGACCTGCTGGGCGACATCTACATCATGCCCATCACCGGCGGCGAGGCGAAGCTGCTGCGCGGCGGAGCGGCCTACGAAGTACAGCCGCGTTTCTCGCCCGACGGCAAGCGCATCAGTTTCACCTCCGACCGCGACGGCGGGGACAACATCTGGATCATGGACCACGATGGTTCCAACCTCGTGCAGGTGACGAAGGAGGACTTCCGCCTGTGCAACAACGCCGTATGGACACCCGACGGCGAGTACCTCGTGGCCAAGAAGCACTTCACCAGCACGCGCTCGCTGGGCGCGGGCGAGATGTGGCTCTACCATGAGAGCGGTGGTGAGGGACTCCAGCTCACCAAGCGCAGGAACGACCAGCAGGACGTGGGCGAGCCCTGCGTGTCCCGCGACGGACGCTACGTGTACTTCAGCGAAGACATGAGCCCGGGTCCGTTTTTCCAGTACAACAAGGATCCCAACGGCGAGATCTACCAGATCCGGCGCGTGGACCGTGAGACGGGCGAGGTCAAGTCCATCATCGTGGGCCCGGGTGGCGCCGTGCGTCCGCAGATTTCGCCGGACAACAAGCACATCGCCTACGTGCACCGCGTGCGCACCAAATCGGTGCTGTACGTGTTCGATCTCGATACCGGCGCCGAGCATCCCATCTACGATGGGCTGAGCCGGGATCAGATGGAAACCTGGGCCACCTTCGGCGTGTACCCCGGTTTCCAGTGGATGCCGGACGGCAAGTCGATCGTGATCTGGGCCATGGGCAAGATCAAGCGCGTCGACATCGCGTCGCACACGGCCACGGACATTCCCTTCACGGTGCACGCCACGCATCGCATCACCGATGCGGTGCGCTTTCCGGTCGACGTGAGCCCGGCCACCTTCGAAGCGAAACTGATCCGCCAGGGCGTCACCTCGCCCGACGGAGGGACGTTCGTGTTCAGTGCGGTGGGGCATCTGTGGAAGAAGAAGCTCCCGGACGGCAAGCCGGTGCGCCTGACCAGCGACGCCGACTTCGAGTACTGGCCATCGTTCAGCCGGGACGGGAAATCCATCGTGTACACCACATGGAATGACGACAACGGCGGCGCCATCTGCCGCATGAGCGCATCCGGCGGCGGCAAGAAGGTGCTCACCACGCGCGCTGGATTCTACCGCCGGCCGGTGTTCTCGCCCGACGGTACGAAGATCGTGTTCGAACGCGACAGCGGTAACGTGCGCCTGGGCGAGGTCAACGGCACCGATCCCGGCATCTACTGGATGCCGTCCAACGGCGGCGATATGAAGTTCGTGCGCGAGTCGGGCCGCGAGCCGTCCTTCAGCAAGGACGGGACACGCATCTACTTTACCGACGATATCGCGGACAACAAGAGCGCCTTCAAGAGCGTGTTACCCGACGGCGGTGACGAGCACACCATCTACACGTCGAAATACGCCAACCATTTTGTGCCCAGTCCGGACGAAGAATGGATGGCGTTCACCGAGCTGTGGCAGGCCTACATCGTTCCCTTTGCCAAGACGGGACGCGAGATCGACCTCACTGCCAAGAGTGGCGCGGTGCCGATCAAGCAGGTCACGCGCGACGCCGGCATCTATCTGCACTGGTCGGGGGACAGCAAGAAACTGCACTGGACCACCGGCCCGCAGTACTTCACGCGCGATCTGCAGCACAGCTTCAAGTTCGTGCCGGGTGCGGCCGACTCCATCGCGCCGCCCGACACGGCGGGCATCGACGTCGGGCTCACCCTGACCACGGATGTTCCGACCGGCGCGATTGCGTTGACCAATGCGCGCATCATTACCATGCACGGCGACGACGTCATCGAAAACGGCACCGTGGTGGTGGACAGGAACCGCATCACGGCGGTAGGCGCCGCCGGCTCCGTGGAGGTGCCAAAGGGCGCGAAGGTCATCGATTGCAGCGGCAAGACCATCATGCCGGGCCTCATCGACGTGCATTCGCACATGGGCGGCACCGAGATCACGCCGCACGAGGACTGGGTGTACCTGGCCAACCTCGCGTTCGGTGTCACCACCACCCACGACCCTTCCAATAACACCGAGATCGTGTTCACCAATTCGGAGATGGCGAAGGCGGGCGAGATCGTCGCGCCGCGCATCTTCTCCACGGGCACGATCCTCTACGGCGCTGACGGTGACTTCAAGGCCGTCATCAATTCCATTGATGACGCGCGGTCACATCTGCGGCGAATGAAAGCGGTGGGCGCGTTCTCGGTGAAGAGCTACAACCAGCCGCGCCGTAATCAGCGCCAGCAGGTGATCGAAGCTGCGCGGGAACTGCACATGATGGTGGTACCGGAGGGAGGCTCGTTCTTCTTCCACAATATGACCATGATCCTGGACGGCCACACGGGCGTGGAGCACACCATCCCCATTGCGCCCATCTACAAGGATGTGGTGTCGCTGTGGGCGGGCAGCAAGACCGGCTCCACGCCGACGCTGATCGTGGGCTACGGCGGACTGTGGGGCGAGAACTACTGGTACCAGAAGTCAGACGTCTGGAAGAACCAGCGCCTGCTCACGTTCACGCCCCGGCCTATCGTGGACGAACGCTCGCGCCGCCGCACCATGGCGCCGGACGACGAGTTCTATCACATTGAACTGTCGAAGAACTGCAAGAAGCTCAACGATGCGGGTGTGTCGGTCCAGCTCGGCGCGCACGGCCAGTTGCAGGGCCTGGGGGCGCACTGGGAACTGTGGATGCTGCAGCAGGGAGGCATGAGCAACATGCAGGCGCTGCGCTGCGCCACCATGAACGGCGCCTGGTATCTGGGTCTCGATCACGATATCGGTTCGCTGGAGGTGGGAAAGCTGGCCGACCTGATCGTGCTCGACGCCAATCCGCTGGATGACATCCACAACAGCGAACAGGTCAAATATACGATGATCAACGGCCGCATTTTCGATGCGCATACCATGAATGAGATCGGAAACCATCCGCGTGACCGCAAGCCGTTCTACTGGGAAAAGCCCGGTGCAAGCGATGCGTTCGTATGGCACGGTCCCGGAATGGGCTATCAGATCGACGCGTGCGGGTGCATTGCCCGCTAGAGGGAGCCGGGTTGCGGGTGATCTTGCCCGCACGTATGTTTCCGACTCACTGCGTCGTATGAACACCCATGGACGCCGCGTTCACGCGGTAACGGAAGGGGACAGACATGGCCAACAGGAAGATCATCGCTGTCGTGGGCAGCACGGGAGCGCAGGGAGGCGGTCTGGCGCGCGCGATCCTGGCCGACACGTCGGGCGAGTTCGCGGTGCGCGGGCTCACGCGTCACGTCGACTCGGACAAAGCGAAGGCGCTCCAGGCAGCGGGCGCAGAGATGGTGGCGGCGGACCTCGACGATGTGGACAGTCTGCGCCGCGCGTTCGAAGGCGCATACGGCGCCTACTGTGTCACCAACTACTGGGAGCACTTCTCGGGTGAGAAAGAGCTGGTGCAGGCCGGAAACATGGCGGCCGCAGCCAGGCATGCCGGACTCAAGCACGTGATCTGGTCCACGCTGGAGGACGTGCGCACGTTCTATCCGCTGACGGATACGCGTATGCCGACCATCGACGGCAAGTACAAAGTGCCGCACTTCGACGCCAAGGGCGAGGCCGACGCGTTGTTTACGGAGGCCGGGGTGCCGACCACATTCCTGCTGGCCGCGTTCTTCTGGGAGAACTTCATCTACTTTGGATCGGGCCCGAAGCCCGGTCCGGATGGAACCCTGGCGCTGACGTTCCCGATGCGCGATTCCCGGATGGACGGGATCGCGGCCGAGGATGTCGGCCGCTGCGCGTATGGAATGTTCCGTGAGGGCACGAAGCTGGTGGGCCAGCACATTGGTATATCCGGTGACAAGCTCACTATTGCCGAGTATGCGGAGGCGATGACAAAGGCACTGGGGCGCAAGGTCGTCTACAATTCGGTGACGGCGGATGCGTACCGGGCGTTCGGATTTCCCGGCGCGGTCGAACTGGGGAACATGTTCCAGTTCTACGACGAATGTGTCAAAGAGGTGGGAGACATGCGCGACGTGGCGCGCTCGCGAAAACTCAATCCACAGCTCCAGAGCTTCGAAACGTGGATTAAGGCCAACGCGAAACGAATTCCACTCGAATAGAGGGGCGATGAACGAAATCCGTGAATACGTGCTCGGCACGCACGACGCCGAACTGCAACGCCTGGGCCTGCAGCACCGCCTGTGGAGCGAACAGACCTTCGCGTGCTGGGCGCGCTGCGGCATTCGCCCGGGATCAGTGGTGCTCGATGTCGGAAGCGGCCCCGGCTATACCGCCTTCGACCTGTCGCCGCTGGTGGGTCCGACGGGACGGGTGGTGGCGGTCGACGAATCCGAGCGGTTTCTGGAACACGTCCGCTCGCGGGCGGCGGCGCACGGCGTGAACAACATCGAGACGCGCGTCGAAGACGTCCAGGCCATGAAGGTGCCCGCCGACAGTGTTGATGTGGCCTACGCGCGCTGGGTGCTGTGTTTCGTGCCGAAGCCCGAAGCGGTCATTGCCGGGGTGGCGCGGGCTCTCAAGCCGGGCGGGCGCTTTGCGGTGCAGGACTACATCCACTGGGC
>DASRYI010000136.1:0-2973 GCA_035687255.1 Candidatus Krumholzibacteriia bacterium
AACGCGGCTCCCATGGCGCCGACGAACAGCACCTCGCGCGAGGTGCGCGGCGCCGGTTCACCGGCGAAACGGGCCTCGTCCAGTCCGAACGGAAGCACGCTGACGCGGGCCCGGCCGCGTGAGAGGATGCGCACCGCGTCCGCATCGCGCGTGGTGAGCGCCCAGACGTTGTTCGCGGCGCGATAGGCGCGCACCTCTTCGCCCCGTTCCGTGCGCACACGACGCGTGGCGGCGGCGCGCGCCATGAGACCGGTTTCGAGCAGCGCGCGCTGCGCGTTCACGAGCAGGTCGATGTCGTGCGTGAGCAGGACGGTGCGCCCGGCGCCGAACACACGCAGCAACGGGGCCAGCTGCCAGTACTCGAGTATCACCAGATCGAAGGGCTCCGACGCCAGCGCCCGCGCCGCGCTTACAAATGCGCCGGGGCAATCGTACAGGCTCTTCATCGAACGCCCGGTGAAGAGCGAGTGCAGCGTGTAAGCCAGCCGAAAACCCACGCGCGCGGCCCGGCTGCGCCGGTTGGCGGGAAACACGGTGACGACACGAATACCGCGCGCTTCGAGCGCGGCCACATGGCGGCGTTCGCCCTCGCTCAGAATGCGCGCCAGCACGGTCACGTCGTAGCTGTCCGCCAGTGCGTCCAGGATCGCGGTGGACACCACGCGTGTTCCCTGGTCCGGCGGATACGGCAGAATCGGTTTGACGAGGAGAATCCGGCGGCGTTCTGTCATGGCGTTGCGCGTCCCAGCAGCGACCGGTAGATGGCTTCCATGGCGCGCGCCTGATGGGCGAGCGTGAAATCACGCTCGAAGCGCTGCCGCCCCTGGCTCCCCATGCGCGCGCGCAGTTCCGGATCCGCCGCCAGGGTATCCAGCGCGACCGCGATCTCGTCGACATTGCCCGGATCGACCAGCAGTCCGGTCACACCATCCCCGACCACCTCGGGTACGCCGTACACGCGGCCGGCGATCACCGGAAGGCCACTGGCCATGGCCTCCAGCAACACGTACGGCAGCCCCTCGATCTCCGACGGCAACGCCAGCACATCACCCGCCGCCAGCACGGTCTCCGTCCTGGCGGCATCGCACCATCCCAGAAAGCTCACCTGCGCGGACAGTCCACGGTCCGCCGCGAGCTGGCGGCTGGCGGCTTCGTCGGGGCCGCTCCCCACAACCAGCAGGTGCAGCTGCTCGCGGGTACGCGCGCGCGCCATGGCGTCGATCAGGCGGCGCAGTCCTTTGTGCGGCAGAATGTGTCCCACGTAGACAATCACCACGCGCGAATCACGGATTCCCAGCGCCCAGCGCTGTTCCACTCCCGTCGCGCGCGCCACACCGTAGTCCTCCCGGATGCCGTTGGCAACCACGCGCACCCGCGGCGCGGGCACGCCCTGCCGCTCCACCAGATAACGCGCATTCGCATGCGTCATGGTCACGGCCACGTCCAGAAACCGGTACGCCGCCCGTTTCACGGCCGCGCGTTTCCACAACACCGGAACCATGGGAAGATGTTCGGTGACGACCGTGCACGCGCCCGCGGCTTTGGCCACGGGCAGGATCAACCCCATCTGGCCGTCGTAGGGACCGGGAAGATTGACGTGCACGACGTGGGGAGCGCGCCGTTCCAGAAAACGCCAGATGTCGAAGGCGTGCCGCGGCGCAAACGGCAGATGCATGGGTAACGACGTCACGTGGATTCCCCGCTCGCGCAGGTCGTCGGCCCAGCGGGCCAGGCGCGGATCGCCGGCGTCGCGCATAAGCACGCTCGGCCGAAACCGGCGCGCATCGAGGGCTCCCGCCAGGCGCGAGACGTACAACTCGGCGCCGCCGACCACGGGCGCATCGACCACATAGCAGACGGAAATCATGGCTCCGTGCCCCCGGTCACGTGACCGCTGACCTGCAACGATGTGCATGCCCGTCCCGAATAGTGATCCCGGTTGAACAGAAGGTCACGTACGTGAAAATTGGGCACCACGGTTTCCCGGTCCAGCGCCACCTCCACACGGTATCGCCCCAGACGTGCACCGGACGGAACCGCCACACGAAACGTTTCGTACAGGTCGAATCCCACCGGCCACAGATCGGGTTCGTAACAGCCATGGCCCGGCACCACGTCGGCGCGAAAGCGCGATAGCACGTGGCTTCGCCGGTCGCGGAAGCGCCGCACATATTTCTCCCCGGGAAATGTGCGCGCACGCGCGAGTGATTCATGATCGAAACGCAGGTGCATGACAACCGGAAATGAAAATGTGCCGGCGGCGTCGTGATGGTACGCGACCGTCACCGTAATGGTGTCGCCCGGCAACGCCTGCGTGGGCTGGAGCGAAATACCCGTGACCTCGAACGCATCGTCGGGGGCATGTACGTCGCAGGCATCGACCGGCGGCGCGCCCACGAGCACCGGTTGATTCCGCGCCTCCCACGACCAGTCCGCGGGCACGCCCGGATTGAAACGATACAGGCTGGCGTCACCCACGCGCTCCACCAGCGAGAAAGACCGTTCCATGGCCAGCATGCGGCTCACCGCGGCGGGATACAGGCTGGCCCGCCACACCGAGAGGAATCCGGAGCCGTCGCCGGGTGGAGCGCCGTTCACCACCACGTAGTTGACCCCGTAGCGGCGGCACGCGGCCGTCGCCGCCCCCGGTGTCACATACGGAGAGAGCACGTCGCGTACCGCCTCCACGCGATCCATCGCGTGTGCGTCGCGGGGATTTCCGTGTTGCTGATGGACGGCCACAAAACGCTGCGACGTGAACGCGCTCAACACGTAGGACGTCGCCGGATCCGAGAGCACCACGTCCCCCGCGGGAAGCGCGGCCACGGCGCGGATCAGTGACGGCGCCAGCAACCCGCTCTCGTTCGCCCGCGCATGCTGTCGCTGCGCGCGTATCTCGGCAACCACGGCGCGCGGAACCGGGCGCACGAAGAACGCCAGCCACACCAGCGCAGCCGGAAGTCCCACCCACCA
>DASRYI010000137.1:0-23402 GCA_035687255.1 Candidatus Krumholzibacteriia bacterium
ACGGGAACCGCCAACGAGTACCGGTGCAATTACGTCTACGGGTGCAGTTCCAACACCGCAGGACAGACGGTATCCAACTTCGCGATCAACACCACGGGCGTGTATCGTCTGGCCATCACGCGCGACTGGGGTGACAGCTGCGCCAACGACGGGACGTATCGCCTGATCATCGATTCCGACAAGGGGTTTACGACGCCCAAGCGAACTGTCGACGACGTGGCCACGCTGGCGCCGGGCACCGAATGTCCATGATCAGGCCGACGCAGCGTTTCGCACGCCTGTCGTACGTGATCACTTCGCCGTCTGAGGCTTGAGCTCCCACAGCACATTGATGATCACCCAGTGGCCATCGACTTTGCCCTCGTGCAGATAGTCGATCCAGCCCGACATGACCACCTTCACGCTGGCCGCGTTTCCGAACACGTCGAGAATGGTGACGTCCGCCTGCTGCTGGTCTTTGGGCGTCCGGGTTCCCCGCCCGGAGCGCACGTTCTGCACCAGCGTCATGGCGGTCATGTTGTCCACGTAGCTGCGGCCGTCGCGCACGCGCACGATGCGCTTGGCAAGGTCGGGGCTCACGGCCTTCTCCATCCGGGCGGCATCACCCGTGTACCAGCCCTCGGCGTAGTCGAGCGCCGTAGCCTTGATGGCGTCGAGGTCTTCCTGGGAAGCGGTCTGGGCGAATGCCGGTGCGGCGAGCATCAGGAGCAGAGAGGGAACGAGGAAGATTCGGGACATAACTTCTCCTTCCGGGCTTGATTTGGTCGCCGTCGGACAACGGCGTGGCCTATCTCTACGCACAGGTCCGCCCGGAGGTTACACCTACGCCGGTCGCTCGCCTCTGGTAATCCCGTAGCGCTTGATCTTCTTGATCAACCCCTGGCGGGACAACCCCAGATTCCTCGCGCTCTGCGACTTGTTCCAGTTGGTCTGCGCCAGCATGCGCTTGAGGAGATTCTCTTCCAGGTGCGTCACGGCCGCGGCCAGCGGCGCCTCGCACAACACCCCGATATCGAGGTTGTCCCCGACCGCGCCGGTGGCAATGCGGTCCGAGAACATGTCGGGGGCGAGCGCATCCGGCGCGCCGTGCAACGCCACCACGCGCTCGACTTCGTTTTCCAGCTCGCGCACGTTGCCCGGCCACGGATACGACACCAGCAACTGCACCGTGTGCTCCGGAATCTGCGGCTTGGGCAGACCGCGCTGCTCGAAGAAGTGCACCACCAGGTCCATCACGTCACCGCGGCGTTCACGCAGCGACGGCACGCGGGCCTCGACCACGTTGATGCGATAGAAGAGATCCTTGCGGAACGCGCCCGATTCCACCATCTCCGCCAGATTGGCGTTGGTGGCCGCAATCACGCGCACATCGACGCGCCGCACGCTCCCCTCGCCCATGCGTCGCACTTCGCCTTCCTGCAGGACGCGCAGCAACTTGGCCTGGATGTAGGGCGGAATTTCGCCGATTTCATCCAGGAACAACGTCCCGTTGTTGGCCTGTTCGAACAATCCCGCATGCGACCGCACCGCGCCGGTGAACGCGCCGCGGTCGTGTCCGAACAGCTCGCTCTCGAGAATGCCGGGAGCAAGTGCGGCACAGTTGACGGATACGAAAGGAGCGTGGGCGCGCCGGCTGAAGCGGTGCAGGTTGCGCGCGAGCACTTCCTTGCCGACGCCGCTGTCGCCCGTGATGAGCACGCTGACGTCGGACCCTGCGAGTGTGAGTACCAGATCGCGCAGCCGGTGCGCGGCGGGAGAAGTTCCAATGATGGGCGGCTCGAATCGATGTTGGGGCACCACGTCGTTCCCTCGCCTTCTGGTTGGCCGCACGGCATTGCGCGGCGCATCGGCACGAGGCAAGGCCGGTGCCACGTGTGGCCGGGAACCTGAAGCGGGTGTGGAATCGTGGTTTCACGGAAAGGCGGCGCCTGTGTTGCGAGCGCGCATGGCGGAAACACCCGTCTGCCAATCGTCGCACAGGAGCGCGTGTTATCGCGTTTCCAGCAAGTATTTGCACACGACGCAGCGGGTGTTGGTCTCTGTCATGGTTTGGACACAAACAACGCACATCCCGCGCGCCGCCGGGCGCATACTGCAGGAGTCATACGGGAGAAAGTTAGCGCGCGGGTGCGGGGTTGAGCACGCCGTAACCGGTGGGTGTGAACGCGGTGGTGCCGCGGGGTTGCGCGCCGTGTCCGCTCTTGCTCTTCTTGCCCACCATCCACACGCGGGCGCCGTCGTGATCACACAGCGCGGGCGCCAGATCGCCGGCAATCCAGTAACGTTTGCCGTCGCCCGCGGTCACGATGCACGCATCGTTCTCCGTGGACACGATACCGATGATGGGATCGCCGGCGCCGGGCGGCGCCAGCATGTCGTAGTGGTCCACTTCGAGCCGGGGAATTTCGGGATCGAGGCGCGGGAGGACGGCTCCTTCCACGACCACGCGCAGGCCGTCGAGGTTGCGCAGTTCCTGTTCGAGATCGGGCGAATGCGGTTTCAGGGTCACTTCGCCGGTGTCCTTCAACCGCAGCACCAGAACCACGAGCGGAGTATCACCGTGAACCGCAATGGTCCCTTGCATGCGCACGCGCGTGCCCGGAGCGAGTCCGTCCAGCGTGCTGACCGTGCGCGTTCCCGCGTGCGACGGCCCGGCGGCGAGCAGCAGACACGTGAGTATCCACGCCGCGCGCGCCACGCCGCCTACTGGATGCGCACGATGACGTCGCGGAGTTTCGCCGACCCGCTGACGTCGGTGAACGTGAACACCGACTCCTGGTTCAGCGTCCCCGTGAAGATGTGGAACTGACCCGAGGTGCGGTGAATAGTGCCGGTCACGTCGCTACCACCGGCCGCGTGCAGCGCAGTCTGCAACGTGCCAAAGTCGTCGATGTTGATCGACTGATAGTTGAAACGGTCGTCCGACGTGATGCCCTTGCCGCTCAGGTACAGAGCGGCCAGAAACTCGGCGTAAACGTCATAGAAGTTCATCCCGGTGACGTTCTCGATGCACTTACGACCCTGGCACGTGCTCTGCAGAATCTCCTTCAGGATGCCGGTGCCGTAGCGGTCGGCCAACAGGCGCAGCATAAGGTAGATCTCGCCGCGCTGTGCCAGCGGTGCGCTATTGTTCTCGATCGAAACTGCACCCGGGGCGGCCCGGAACAGTTTCCCGCGTGCGATGTTGGACGAATTGTCGCCGTTGAGATCCTCCGCCATGTGCGCCATCCCTTCCTCCAGCCAGGTGTACTGCGTGGCCCCACCCTCGTGGAAGATGCGCCAGGAAAAGCTGATCAGATGCTGGTGCTCGTGCGGAATGGTGCTCAGGTTCTCGGAGGCGGTGGCGTCCACCGGAAACTGGCAGTCCCAGACCCCGTTGGGATCCGCGGCCAGCAGGTAGATGATCTCCGCGTGGTTGGTGGTTCCGGCCGGCACCGGCGGGGAACCGTAGAGATCACGTGGATTGAAAAAGCCCGCAATGAAACCGCACGTGCACTTGGTGCCGCCCGGACACGGCGGCTCCTGCAGCAGGTTCACAACCGGTGAGACCAGCATGATCAGCTTGCCGTTGCCGTCCACGTCGGAATACGGCCCGAAGTAGCTCACATTGGTGGCCTCGATGGAGTTGTCATAGGTCTGGCCGAACAGGTCGTAATGCGCCTGCGTGAAGTTACCCGTCGGCAGCGTATCGATGTCGGAGTACACCAGACACTTGCTTCCGTTATAGCGCAGTTGCGCGGTGATGTGCGCATAACCCGACGCGCTGTTCTGAAAATTCGGATCCGTCGTCTTGAGCACGTAGAACTGACGCGTAGCCGCGGGAGCGGCCGTTTCTATGCCTGGCCGCTTCACGGGGCCGGCAGCGGGCACTCCGTAGCGTTGCAGGTCGCGCTGTGCGTTCTCCCAGCGCTGTGCCTCGAACCACTCCTCCGCCCCCATATGCAGACCGGGTGCCGCGGCGGTCTTTGCCGCCATGGCCGCGGGCGGATTGCTGGCCGACGAGACTACGTAGTCCAACGTATCCAGATACGACACCGTTGAACTCACCGAATGCGGCACTACCAGGTAGCGCGTGGTCGACGTTGGATTGGGAAGCGAGAGCGGGTGTCCGGACCCGGTGCCACCGAACACGAACACGTCGCCGATGCCGCGCGGAACCGTGATCTGATCTTTGGATGTCGCCGAGCCACCCGCGTTGGACACCTTCACCGGACCGTCGACGGCGTCGCGATCCACCACCACTTTGAGTTCGCTTGCCTTTGCACGCACTGGCTTCGTGTTCGAGCTGGGGTTGGTGAACGTCACCGTGTTCTCGCTGGCCACGGTCGAGAAGTTCGATCCCTTGATGGTCAGGGTGTCGCCCGGGCTCACCGTCAGGGGACTGATGCTGCTGATCGACGGTGGTGGGGGTGGTGGCGTGGGCCCCCCGCCCCCACCGCATGCCATTCCCGCAACCACACCCGCCAGACCGAGAATCGAAACATAGTGCTGCAATCGCATAGTGGCTCCCTTTCACCGAAGTCGGGTCCCAATGACGCTACCCTATCGCGCCACAGCGCGGCAAGCACGGTTCCCCGCCCCGGGCACGCGCCTTGCACGATATTCCCCGCCGGGTACGTCGATTCCCGATGGTTCCCGGTTCGACCCCATGACCATGCGCGACGCCCATCACATTCTCGTGATCGACAGCAGCGACTGGGACGCGGAGCATGTCCGTGCCTCCCTGCGCGGCCTCTCGAAACCGGTGCAGTTTCTGCGCGACACCGACCTCGAGGCGGAGAACGTCCGCATCGACCTGATCATCATGGGCTTCTCGGACGCGGTGTCGATGGAGACGTCGCGACCGGTGCTGGAAAAGGCGCGCACGCTCAGCCACTCGGCGCAGCTGATTCTGTGCGTGCCGCGCGACCTCCCCGACCTCGACCGCAAGGTGCTCACGCTCAAGGCGCGCGCCCTCGTCCACAAGCCGGTCGAGGAAGAAACGCTGCGCACCTTGATCGAGGAAACGCTGGCGCAGATTCAGCTACGCCGCGAACGCCAGGAACACATCAAGGCCACGCGCCGCTCCGCGCGCCGCGACGAGATCATCGGCACCAGCGAGCCCATGCGGCACGTGCTGGAGCTGATCGACCGGGTGGCGGAGAGCGCCACCACCTCGGTACTGCTGCTGGGAGAATCGGGCGTGGGCAAAAGCCTGCTCGCGCACACCATTCACGAACGCTCGCGCGAAGCCAACGGGCCGTTCATCGAAATCGACTGCGGAACCCTGCCGGCGACACTCATCGAGAGCGAGCTCTTTGGCTACGAGCCGGGTGCATTCACCGACGCGCGCGCGCAGAAAATCGGGCTCATCGAACTGGCTGACGGCGGCACGCTGTTCCTCGATGAAATCACGGAGATCTCATTGCTCACCCAGGCCAAGCTCCTGAAGTTCCTGGACACCAAACGTTTCCGGCGCCTGGGCGGCGAGGATGAGTTTGCGGTGGAGACGCGCATCATCGCCGCCAGCAACCGTGACATCCGCTCCGAGGTGCACGAGCGGCGCTTCCGTGAAGACCTCTTCTACCGCCTCGACGTGGTGGAAATCCGCGTGCCGCCGCTGCGCGAGCGGCCGGAAGACATCGAGAACATCGCGCAGCACTACCTGCGCGCCTTCAAAACCAAGTTCGCCAAGCCGTCTCTCGACTTTTCGCCGGACGCGCGCGCCATGATCCGCGCCTACCCGTGGCCGGGAAACGTGCGCGAACTCGTCAACGTGCTGGAGCGCGCCGTGCTGCTGTGCCAGGACGAGGCCATCGAACCGCAGCATCTTCCCATCGAGATGCCGTCGGAAGACCACCGGGGCGTGACCCTGCGCCGCAACACCGGACGCATCGAGATGGAACTCCCCACCGGCACCATCACGCTGGACGAAGTCGAACTGGCGCTCATCGAAGCCACGCTGCGGCGTACGCACGGCAACGTGTCGCGCGCCGCCGAACTCATGGGCATCAGCCGCGGCGCCCTGCGCAACAAGATCGACCACCACGGCATCCACCCGCGCTCCTTCGCACGCCCCCTCGCCCTCTCCGCCAAAGACTAGCGCCCGCCGGCGGCGTTCCCGAGGCCCCGATCACGGCTGCACTCCTCCGGCCCAGCGACCGCTTCGCTCGGCTTCCCTTCCTCGACCGCGTAAATATTGAAAGCGGTCTCGTCGGGTGATCCTCGCTCGCTCCTTCGCGATGGGCCGTCAGAGCGCACCGTGATCGGGCCCGCGCATCCTCGGCGTCCGGGCACGAGCGCGAACAAACCCTGGCGGACGTTGCGCAGGAGCCCGGCGGCGGGTAGAATGCCGGGCATGGACATCAACGTGCGTGATGCAACCGTTGCGGATATAGATGCGATCGTAACCTACAACCAGCGCCTGGCGGAGGAGAGCGAAGGCAAGACCCTCGATCCCGCCGTGCTGGCCGCCGGCGTGCGCCGCGGCTTCAACAGCCCCGCCATGTGCCGCTACTTCGTCGCCGAGGCCGACGGACGCGTCGTGGGCACCACCATGCTCACCTACGAACTCACCGACTGGCGCGACGGCGTCATCTGGTGGTTGCAGAGCGTCTTCATCGAGCCGGAACACCGGCGCCACGGCGTGTTCCGAGCCATCTACCGCCACATCGAAGAGCTCGCGCGCGCCCATCCCGACGTACGTGCGCTTCGTCTCTACGTGCACCACGACAACGCGCGCGCCATGCGCACCTACGAGTCCATGGGTATGGAAAAGGCCGGCTACGAACTCTACGAGCACGACTGGTCGGGATCCGTGGGCGACGCGACAAAGAAATAGCCAAATGACCAACGAAATTTCACGTGAGTAGTCACTCAGAGTTCGGAATTCGGGCCATCTTCAGCCTGGGCCCCCACGTCTCTGCGCCCGCGGCAGGGCGCAACAGCAAGGGCATGTGTCTCTTCAGCGATGACCGTGTTCATGTAGAGGCGGAGAAACCCGACTGGTATCCCGTCAGGGTGCTGAGATACGGATCGCTGGTTATCGTTGTCGAGGGACATCTTTACGGAAGCTGGCACCGCTTCGTTGGCGACCTCGACAGGTTTTCCCTCGAACAGCTCGACGACATCGATGCGGCCCGACGCCTTCGTTCATTCTTTGGAACCGCCGACGGGGAGGCGATTGCGCTTGTGTACGACACGGTCTCTGAGCGGCTCGTTGTTGGCGCCGACCGGTTCGCCCGGATCCCGCTCTATTACCACCTTGCGGACCACCAACTGATAGTTTCACGTTCCCAGCGTTTCATTCTGGCCCATATGGGACAAGTATCGGCCAATCGTGCCGGCCTGTCCGAGATTCTTCTTTTTGGCTACCCGCTTGAAGACCGCACCGTGGTCAGCCGCGTTTCCAGGCTGCTCCCCCAGGAGTTTCTGATTGCTACACCAAATGGTTGCAAACTTGATCGGTCTCCGACATCGCCCTTTCGAGCATCCGGTGCGGCCACCATTCCATCATTCGATACATGTGTGGCCGAACTACGTGATGAATTCATTGCTACGTGCAAGGACCGTGCTCTACCAGAATTCCACCACGTCCTCTCTCTGAGCGGTGGCATGGATTCTCGAACCGCCGGCGCGGGCATGCGCAGGGCGCTAACCACGTTCTCTGCGACGACGTTCGTTGCTCCGGGCTCATTGCATGCAGATGAACAAGCACTGGCTCGCTCAGTCGCCAGCATGTTGCACGCCGACTGGCATGTCTACGAGTTCCGCCATGACCGCGCGGAGAGCACACATGAGATAATTCAGACCAAGATTGGACTTAGCCCCGTGGATGTCGCGTTTGGACTCGATTATGTGCGGCGCATCCGTGACGACTTCGGGGGTGCGGTTGCGCTGTGGACGGGTGAGGGCGCTGACAAGCTCTTTTTCGAGAACCGGGCGGTGCCTCCTACCCCGTCGATCGATCAGCTTGTCCATTTCATCGTGTCCAAGAATGCGCTCCTCTCCCCCGAGATCGTGTCAGGACTGAGTGGTATTCGGGTCGATGAATTGCTCGAAAATGTTCGCTCTGCCGTCAATCGATATCCCGACATTGAGGCCGACGACGCCTACGCCCACTTCCTCCTCTCTCAGCGATTCGTGCGGTGGCTTTCCGAAGGAGAAGACCGCCACCGTGCCGCGACGTGGCCTATCTCGCCGTTCTTTGGAAGCACGTTTGTCGAGCTGGTGCGGTCAGTTCCATCCAGGTGGAAGCGTGGACGGCGTCTGTATGGCGCTTTTTTGACGGCACTCGATCCTGAAGTTGCCGGAATTCCTCTGAGCGGCGGTCACGCCGCGCCGTCAACGCGACGGTTTGCGACGGAATACGCACTGCGGGAGTTTGCGCGTGGCAACGCGATTGCCTCCCGCGCGTATGCAGCCCTGCGCAAATGGCGCCAGGCACGCTACGCTGCCATAACCCCGTGGCATGCGCAACTGCTCGGCGGCATCCAGTCTGGAGCGGTCCGCGAGTATCTCGACACCGACTACCTTGCGTCCCTGGTCCGCAACAATCAAATGCCGGGCAGGATCGCGGCCCAGGTGCTTACCGCCGTTCTTGCCGTGAACTCACTGCATGAGCCGGCCGCTTCGTTGGATTCTGGGTCGCACGTAGGTTAATACGAAAAGGAGGGTAGCGATGGAAGCCAGGACAGCGGAAAGCGCAACTCCCCTTACTCCGAATCTCGAGATCAGGGATGCATTCGCGATTGCATAGGTAGCCAGCCAGACTACGTCCGAAAAGAAATAGAGATCCATCCTGCCGAGGCTTCGGGCCAGCAGCGTGTACGGCGCAGACACTGCCCCGATGACCGTCGCCAGCAGGAGAAGAACGAGGATCGGGTACGCACTCAGGTAATCCCGGGTACTCACAAGAGGAATCAGTCGGGGTCCAAGCCAGGCGACAACGACGCACAAGACACCTGCGAGCAACCAGTACACGCGCAGAAAGCGCCGAAACATCCCCTGGTTATGCTCGTTGTCCCGAGGCTCGGAACGAGCGCTGAATTCGGGCGCCATGGCAAATAGCGGCACCGTAAGCACCTTGTTGACGCCGTTTTCCAGCCGGCGGGACACCATATACAACCCGAGCACATCAAGCGGCAACGTCCCGGCAATGATCACCCGATCTACATACAGAATGAACGGCGAGAGAGCCGTGACCAGAACCGCGTAACGCCAGTAGCCGCGAATTTCGCCGACGATCTGCCTCACCCCGGCGAATCTCGGCCGGGCGAGCACCAGCGCAATCACGAGCGGAAGCGTGCTGGAGACAGCAAGCACATTGAACGCGTTCACAACCGAGAGGTGTTCGCGAATCAGATACAATCCCGCGACGTGGCCCGCGATGGGAATCACATTCAGGATCGCTGCCACATGCATTCTTCGCAACCCGACATAGTATGACGAAACAATCGACATCATCAAAAGTCCCATATGGGCCGCAAACGCGATCGGGAGTACACTTGTAACCGCGCCATCGGAATACCGGGATCGGATTGCAAAGAGAACTGCCAGGGTGGGAAGCGCGAACGCTACAAAGGAACTCAGGCTGAGTCCCAGCAGTCCCGGGATGCGGTCCTTCCGGTGGCTTTGCTCGTATCGTGGGATGAAACGGGCAAATACCATGGGAAAACCAAACAGGTACATGGTTCCCACGAAGAGTGAGACGCCTGAGGCGGCAAAGTAGGAACCGACGGCATCCTTCGGCAGGCACGCCGTGAGGATCTTCAGTTGCAGAAGATTCAGGAGAAAAGTCGCTCCGAGCGACACGAACATGAAGATGTTATTTCGGATAGGCCTCTGCATCGCGATTGATTCTCAGTGGCGGGTGGGGGTCTGTGGCTCGACGGAAAACCCGTGAAGTGTATTCTGGTGATAACACCCTGGAAGCGCCGCTGGGAAATGGGCAACGGCGCCGGAGTCGCGGATGACCACTATTTCATCGCTGGATTGCGGGAACGCGGTTTTGACATCCACTATCTGTGTCCCCGCGACGCCGACCCACCCCCGGGAGACAGTCGGTATACCCTCCATGTCTTTCCCAATGTTCTCGACGCGACGGAGCGATTTCCGAGCGTCATAAGACGGCCACTCTGGTTGATTCTCTTCACCGCCTGCGTAGTCCATTACGGTTTGCGCGTTTCCAAGCGCTTTCTTCCATCCGTCATCGTGGGCCAGACCCACCTCAGCTCGATTGGAGTCCGGATTCTTGCGCGGCGTCTGCATGTTCCGTCGATCATCAAACTGTTCGGCGTGGAGGAACTGGACCGGATTGACTGGTCACGCCTCCGGTACTGGCGGAAAAACGCTGAACAGATCCTTGCGTTCAAAGTGTACCACGACGCGTGGATCATACTCGATGACGGGACGGCGGGCGATGTTGCCGCACGCCGGCACGGTGTGGCGCCGGAGCGCGTGCACCTTCTGCCCAACGGCGTCAATACCGAGTGGCGGGATGTGGTTGGATCCAGTACCGATCTGCTTGACATCTCGCCGCAGACACAAGTCGTGCTGTATCTGTCCCGCCTGACATCATGGAAGCAGCCAGACCTCTTTATTCGCCTTGCGCCACTCGTCCTCGAGCTTGTGGATAAGCCGGTGTTGTTCGTGCTTGCTGGTGACGGGCCGTTTCGCAGCGCATGCCAGAGGCTGGCAGGCGAGTTGGGCGTTGCGTCCCATGTCCGTTTTCTGGGTCCGGTGCCGCACACCAGGGTTCCCGCTCTTATGAGGCGCGCCAGCGTGTTTGCAGCAACCAATCGGCGATCAAACGCCGGCATTCCAGCATGTGAGGCGATGGTGTGTGGCATCCCGGTGGTGGCCTTTGATGTAGGCGGCACAGCCGCAATCGTTCAGGACGGCAGGACCGGACGCCTCATTCCGGATGGCTCGATTGCGGCGTTTGCACGCGCCATTGCGGACCTGCTGAATGACACCACGACCAGAGAACGGATGGGAGGGCAAGCCGCCGAATTCGCTGCCGGGCACTTCATGGATTGGCAGACACGAGTTGGATTGGAAGCGGAGATCATCAACGGTGTTATCGAAAGGAGGGTAGACCGCGCTACATGATCATCTTGTCCCACGCATCCGTTCCGCTCTGGCAACAAGAAGGCCGACTACGCGCCAAACAACCGGCCTCCAGTTGACGTTGGTCCTTACGGCTCGACGACGGCTAGCTCTTCACTGAGCCTCCATGTAGATGCGCAGCTGGGCCAGTGCGTTTCCATCAAACCGTCCAGGCACGATTCGGAAGTCACCATCCCGAAGGCCCGTGACGGACCCGACTACGATTCCGCTGTTGGCGATTCGACCCGTGATCTGCGCCTCGACAATACGTGTGATATCGACAATGACGTGGCGCCCTTCTCCAACAGCAACTGGACGTCCAGCTCGAACGCTCTTTTCCAAATCCTTTGCTTCGACCGCACCCGTGCTTGGTCTCTTGAGGGGATATACTTGCAGGACTGGCGTATCATCGAAGGCACCGCCGCGATCCTTCGTTTCAACGTCAACATAGAGTTCAAGATAGGCATGCTCGAGTTCTTCCTTTGCCAGGCCTACTGGGAGGGCATATTGCACCGTATAGTAGCGCCCGTTGTTCTCATTTTCAGCATGTACAGCCACCGCTGCGGCGCGAATTGGTACAACCATACGCCCCGGAATGGGTCGCGATGACGGACTTGTTGAGAAAGCCATAACAGCCACAGCAACAAGCGTCACATTCGTCAGGAATCCCATCGCCTTCTCCTTTCACTTGAGAAGCAACAGCTTCTTTACAGTAGAGAATGTTCCCGCCTGCATACGCACAAAGTAGATTCCGCTGGCCACGGGTTGTCCGTATCTATTTCGACCATTCCACTTTGCGCTGTACGTCCCCGGCCGCTTCACCTCATCCACAAGTACCGCAACGAGTCCTCCGCTGACATTATATATATTGATCCGCACAGTAGTTGGGGTAGCAACCTCGAAGTCGATCGTTGTCGTCGGATTGAACGGATTCGGATAGTTCTGACTCAGACCAAACTCGTGCGGCAACGAGAGCTCGGGGTTCTCCCTCTGCCCCGGCCCCGGCGATGTTAGCGAGGGCTTCGAGCACAGCGCGTAGGTTGCGTCGATTGGACCGTAGAGGGTGCTGGGCTTCGGCGCACAGGTCGTCTTCTGCGGCCAGTAGTTCTGCTGCGCGCTGATCGTATATGCCGTGAGGTTGCGGAGATTGTAGGTTGTGTTCGGCTTGAGAATATTGTATCCGGAAGAAGTCCCGCCCGAGTAGGTTCCGATGTTTGGGTTGCCATCTACGACCGTAATCCCGAAGTTGTTGCTATCCACCTGGCAGGATTCAACCGCAGCATATGAAGATGCGTCGCACTTGATCCCATTTCCATTTCCCGTAATATGGTTGCTGCGAACGATCTTTGGACCACTGTGGTAGCTGAAGATACCTGTGGAGCCGTCGCTGATTGTGTTTCGCGTCAGCAGGACGTCGCCCCCATCCTCAACGTAGATTCCATTGGTAGTGTTGCCGTCGATCGTGCACAAATTGACAACAACCGTAGAATCACCTGTATCATCAATCCAAATACCGCTGTCATTATTCGTCATGGTGCACGTGCGAATCATGGCCTTCGCCCAAGCGTAGCCTTCTGCCGCGACATACACGCCGATGTCATTACCGTCATACGTTGTGTCTTTGGCCCACAGAAACGAGTTCTTATAGGCCGCGACTCCATACATTGAACAGTCTTCAATCAGTGAGTTCGAAAGGAGAATCGTCGTTCCCTGGAGTGCGTTTATTCCGTAATCGCTTCCCCGGATTGTTGTGCTGTCAACCACTACTGTATCCGCGAAAGCAGCATTGATACCACGATCAGCGCAATTCTCAATCACACAGTTGCGAACAGTGAGCGGTTCATGCGTCCAAATACCCCGCGCTGCTCCCCTCAAATCCACGTGGTCAAACAACCCACGCCCGCTCGAAGTTGTGTCCGAAATGGAGATGCCATACCAGGCGTCGTCATGGGAATCGGTTGTTACACCATCCCATCCGTCGATTACGACCCGTTCCAGTTCGGACCCGACTGCATTGAGATGGCCTTTGACAACAAGCTCGGATCGGCTAGTGTCTTCTCCCCCGGAAGTAACGTCCGAATTGGACACGCGAACGTGAGCCGCACCGTCGATATAGACACTGGAGTCTGCTTCGACATCGCCGATCACGTGAACCGTGTTGAACAGCGACATCCTGTGTGTATAATGCCCTACCAGCGGTTGGGCATAGATCGACGTGTGCATTGGGTTGTTGTCATTCATTGGCCACGGCAGCTCTCCACTCTTTGTACCCACTGTCATCACATGCAGAAAGCCGTCAGCGGTCGCGACCACCAGGTCACAGGTCCCATCTCCGTCGACATCGCCAATTGCAATGCCACCTGAAAGCGCTCCGGCAAAATAGAGTGTGTCTACCGGCGCGAAATTGGCGTCGAAGACCTCTATGCTCTTCTCTCCCGCCGCGACCACCTCCAAGTCACTATCGCCCGTTATGTCGCCGATCAAAAGGCCGTCGTTGACACCAAGGTCGGTGTGCACGCTGTCCATCAAGGCACCGCTGGCATCAAAGCGTCGAATCGCGTAGAGGCCACCAACAAGGATATCAGGCGTACCCGTGCGGTGTAGATCACCGATTGCCATACTAACAATTGGCTTAGGAATCGACGTGCCTATGCAATGCGTCCATAAGGGAGAACCCGCGTGGTCATAGAGCGATACCGCAGGTGAGAACGAGCCGGTAGATGACGTAGAGAGAATCTCCATATCACCATCGCCATCAGCGTCAAACGCTACAAGTTCATTTAGCATGAGCTTGGTCCCCAGCGGCGCCTGCCAGACGGTCGTACCCGTTTGGCCATTGCAGACCCGCAAGGTAAGGCCAGTTGAAATCATTACCTCGCTCGTTCCATCTCCGTCAATATCCCCGACGGCTATTCCTGCTTGGTCGTACGATGACGTTGGACTCACCTGCCAAAGCAATGTGCCGTCTGGCTCATGCGCTTCAAACCAGGCCCCGTAGTGGCCGATATACTCGAGATTTTCGTCTCCCTTCACAAGATCACCAACCGCATATGATTGGTAGGTCGATGACGGCGGCGTGCCAACGAAAGTTGAGTCAATGATGCCCCCTGAACCAGGATTCAGCAGGTAAGCGTAACCCGCTGTTTCCCAGAGAATCACCGGCGTGCCGTCCTTGCCAAAGTTAGCGACAAGTGGCCCCGTGCGGACCGTTGGCGTGCCCCGACAAAAGCTCCACAACAATGTTCCACTGGCGGCGTAGCAGTTCAACCGCGTCTGCGTTGCAAGTAGTACCTCCGACCCCGATGAACCGCTTACATCCACAAGCATCGCACCGTGGTGCGAGGTTCCATCAAACACAACTGGAAATGAACTTACATAGGGATAGGCCAGGCAATAACCATACGAAGTGTTGTTGTCATAAGTTGGTTCCGCAATCGTCGAGTCCGCATTGACCCTGACATAAAGGCGGACCTTACCCTCTGGCACAGCCGACACAGTTACGTTCACCATGGTAGTATCATATGCTGACACAGTATCAATTGAAACTGAGCCAAGGAGCGTTGAACTACCCAAGTCTGGCTCCCCACGCCAGACCTCAACCCCAACGTCAGTCGCAGTCTGCGGACCCTCATTGCGAACCACAAAGTGAAAGAGGCCACCCGACGTCGGCAAGTACTGCATCGGGATATCGCTGTTACGAATCGCCAGATCACTACCGTCATTCGCAATGTCCCTCCAACGAAGATTCACGGCGGGATCGCCAAACAAAGAAAGGCCACCAATCCATTGGAACGCCTCCGGCCCCGTGAAGCGTGTAGCAACCGCAAGTTTATTGAGCAGCAGTTCCTGACCACTCGTGGTAACGTTCTCGGAGTACTGAGTATCCCAAAAGTAGTTCCAACCCGCTTCGGCAATGAGAGTCGAACAGCTTCGGTTGAACGCAAGAACGCCAATCGCACCCCATCCCTGGACAACTAGCCGTTCCGCCATAACATCGCACGAGTCAATATGTGCGTCCCGCTGTTCAATTACGCAACTTCCGCTCAGAGAGGGGACGCACGGGCCTTTCTGGCCACCCCACAAAAGTGAGTCACGTTTATCAACAGTGTAGTCGCACTCACCCATATGTGAGCCAAGGTTAATAACAAATGGCGCGCGATCAGTTCCGAGCGAGTCATAGTCGACTGGCAAAGGCGCGCCTTGACCGCTCTTTCCTCTAAGATAGAAGAAGTCGCCATGATCGAATAGGCCCACTAGGCCGAAGCCTGAACGCAACGAGTCAGCAAAAGCAGCGCTGCAATCAGTATCGTACGTAAACGCTGGATCCAAGTCGTGGATCTGACTGACGGTCACATTCGAGGGAATGTACCGGCTCACGGTCGAATCGAAGAATGCCTGAAAGCCCGATAATCCCTGGCCCTCAAAACTGTAGCCCGAATCCTCTTCGCCCGAGAACATGAGCGCCTTATTAATCCAATTCGCGTTGGCTGGGACTGGTTCATAGTTCAGAATGCGATTCACGGCATTTGTGATTTCCCACTGGGCAGTATCGGCGTCGACTGGGAGGCGACCAACATACACATCGGGGAACAGGTCATCCACCGGGTCGGTCTCCGTAAGCAGGGCATAGGCACCGTCACAGGCAAACGCACGGTACTCGACTAGTGGTCCGCTTGTGATGTAGTAGAGTGGCAGAAGTACATTTCGTGCCGGATCAAACGTATCGCCAACCAAAAGGACGTACGCCAATCTGTGGTCACCCATGTGTTCGGCGGATGCGCCATCATAAACTGTTTCGATGAAGTCTCGAATTGCGGGCGGCGTACTGACTGTGTCCGGCCGGCAGGATGCAGGTGAGGAAGGCGCGCAGTAGTTGATAATGCTTCCAACTCGCACAATGGCGACATTGAAACCATTGTAGGACGCTCGCCAATTCGCCAAATCCTGCACTCGCATGCTATCAACACCGTGGCTGAGCGTATCAGCGACAATCATCATATAATCGGCACCGCATGAGCTGACTGCGGCAGCTGCACCCACGGCAGTTGAATCTGATATCCAGCATACGCTGCCACTGACGGTCGCAACACCGGCGGTTTGATATTGTGTTCGTGGCGCGCTCGATGGATTGATAAGTAGTTGGCGAAGTCCGTCTTCCATCGGGCCAGTGTCGACGTGAATCGCCGACGTGGGCGCGTCAAAGGCAAGCATCACATTGAGCTGCTCATAATCAATCGCTCTTCGACCATGCTTGTCATACTGAAATGGCGCGAGTTCGAGGATCGCAAGGCGCTGACCCCGCAGATATCCGGCATCACGAATGCGCGCCAAGTACCCTGGGTAGTAACCGGCCATTTCTCCAGCGGAACGCCAGCCGCTCGCGGTGGAGCCATTGATTCCCCCCCGGTAGTCAGGAACGTCAACCCCGGTGAGGACGTTTCGCCGACTTCCACTTACTCTTATTCCCAAAGATGCACACGTGGGAATCGCAACCAGCTTGCGAATAACTGGAACATCCGGCATGCCAGCGCTCCCCGCGGAGTGTGCACCCTGGATGAAAACGGACGTTCCCGCGAAACCTGTCGCACCGATCCGCGCTCGCGGCACAAGTATGCTGGCGTAAACCTCCTGATTCGACTCGCGCAGGTGCGAAACGTGTAGCCTCCTGACGTGCGTCCATGTCGATGGCTCAGGGTTTTCGACGGTGGGAGGGCGGGTCCGTCCAATTGTTGCGGACAGGAGTGCCAAAGAAGCGGCTGCTGTGAACCACACCAAACGCGGAATAGACTTGCGATTCATGGCTTCCTCCATGCGGGCCATCGATCCGCTCGTTAAAGGCCACGGTGTGACCTCCGAAAGCGGTCAAAGCACCCTATGTGCAACAGGCTGCAAAGGCAGTCAACGAGCGTGAAGAGCACGCCGTTGTGGTCCACCATTCATGGACACCACACCACTGCTGAAGCCTCGATCAAGCTCTGGAAGGATGAGCGATATGAAAAAGCCCGGCGATCTCCCCGTGATCGACTACCGATCTCCCCATGATCGAAGTTCTGTCTGCACTGTATTCACAAATCTCCTCATGTCAAGTGCGGTTTTCACATCTCGCGAGTTCTTGATGGTTGTGCAAGGAGTCGCTTTTCCCTGCATGCCATCCTCTCTATACTGGTCCCGTGACTTCCCCTTCCACCTTATCGCGCACCGGCATCGCGCGCACATTGCTCATCCTGTGCGGTGTGACATTCCTTCTCGGTGCCATTATCTTCAATCCAGGTTGCGTGCCCATCATGGTCCATGGCGCACGCGCGGTGCTGCATCGACCCGGCAACATCACTCCATCCGCGGAACATGTTCACGGCGCACAGTGGCGGTTTGTCGTGGTGGGCATTGCGCTGGTGGTGCTGGCGTGGGTGATCGGGCGCGTGCCGGCGCTCGACCGCTGGTTCCGGCGCGCGGCGGTCGAGAAGCTGGTGCTGGTGCTGGCGGTTGTGATCGGACCGATTGCATGGGCCGAGGTGGCGCTGCGCGCCATTGTTCCGCCGCTGGGAGGTACCACCCGCATCTTTGTGCGTGATGAGGAACTGGGCTGGCGTTTCAACCCGGGTGCCACCGACATGTGGGGCGGCGTGCAGGTGCACATCAATAAGGACGGCTACCGCGGTCCGTTGATTCCCGTCGCACGCACCCCGGGGACACATCGCGTGCTCTACCTGGGCGATTCGGTGACGTTCGGATACCGCGTGGCGCACTGGCAGGACACGTTTCCCTTTATGGCCGATTCGCTGGCGGCGGCGCTCGATGCTCATCCCATCGAAACCTTGAACCTGTCGGTCGAGGGATACTCGCAGTGGCAGGAAGCCATTGTGATGGACAAAACGGGCGCGCGCTATCGTCCTGACATGGTGGTGCTGGGATTCGTTCTCAACGACGTCACCGAGATGTTCCACCTGGTGCGCTTCGGCGGCAGCGGCGAGGGCTTTCAGATAGGGCACGCGGCGGCCAGCTGGTTCGAACGTCTCACCTCACACAGCGCCATTGTGTACGAAGTGCAGAAGGTGACGCGCGAGATCAAGGCGCGCAAACGCCTGGGCGAGGATGTGCGCCTGGGTGCCATCAAGCAGCAGGCGCTGGATGTGGAAACGCTGATGCGCCGGCCCGATCAGGACAACGTGAAGATGGCGTGGGGCATCGCGCTTGCCGACCTGCAGAAGATTGCCGACCGCTGCCACGAGCTCGACATTCCATTCCTGGTGGTGGCGTTTCCCTTCGCGGTGCAGCTCTCCGACCCCGCGGGGCTGGCCGCGCCGCAACGCGCACTATCGCAGTACGCCTCCGCGCACGGCATCCGCTGCGTCGACATGCTTCCCGTACTCGCCGAGGCGGCGAAGGACTCAACGCGCGCGCCGCTGTTCCTCGATGAGGATCACTTCTCGCCCGCGGGCCACCGCCTGGTGGCGGACCTGCTGGCGCCGCTGATCGCACAAACGTTGCAGGCGCGCTCACGCTGAGCGCACCGTCTACTCCGACTTGTGCGTCGCGCCCGACGCTCCGCCGTCGCCTTTGGCCCAGCGGTCGATCCACGCCAGCACTTCGTTGTGCCACTGAATCGAGTTGGCCGGCTTCAGGACCCAGTGACTCTCATCCGGGTAGAAGATGAACTTGCTGGGAATCCCCTGGCGCTGGAGCGCGGTGAAGGTGGCGATGCCCTCGCTGTAGGGAATGCGGAAGTCCCTTCCGCCGTGAATCACGAGCGTTGGCGTCTTCCACTTGCCCACGCTCTCGATGGGATTGGCTTTCGCATAGCCTTCCGGGTTGGCCCAGGGCGTGCCGCCATGCTCCCACTCCGGAAACCACAGTTCTTCGGTGTCGAAGTATGCGAAGCGCTCGTCCAGATTGCCGTCGTGACACACGAAGGCTTTGAAAGGATCGGACCAGTGTCCCAGCATCCAGTTGATCATCCAGCCGCCGTATGACGCGCCCAGCGCCACCATATGGTCGCGGTCCATGTAGGGATACTTCGCGAGTGCGGCGTCGAGCCCTTTCTGGAGATCCTCGAGCGGCTTTCCGCCCCAGTCATTGCTGATGGCGTCACAGAACGCCTGGCCATAACCGGTCGACCCGTGGAAATCGATCACGATGACCGCGTAGCCCGCGCCCGCGTAGAACTCGGGATTCCAGCGATAGTGGAAATGGTTGCTCATCGAGCCCTGCGGCCCGCCGTGCACCAGGAACGCCACCGGATATTTCCTGGCGGGATCGTAGTCGGCGGGTTTCACCACCCACGCATATACGTCGTCGTTGTTGGCACCCTTGAACGAGAACTGTTCGGGTTCGCCGAAGCGAATCGCCGCCAGCCGGTCGGCGTTGATTTTCGTCACCGGCTTCACGTCCTTGCCGTCGAGCGACGCCGAGTACAGTTCCACCGGCGAGCGCAGATTGTCGCTGCCGTAGATGATGCGCTTGCCCGCAAATCCCGCGATGGAGCCAACCCAGCCTTCCTTCACAATGGTCTTCGCCGTGCCTTTGGCCACGTCGATGGCGAACAGCGACTGGTTGCCCAGGTTGGTGGCGACCACGTACAGCGTCTTGCCGTCCTTCGACCACACGAACGATTCCGCCGAGCGGTCCCACGCCGGCGCCACTTCGCGCGTCGCACCGTCGGGCCACGCGCGTACCATGATGCCCAGGCGGTCGGCTTCGAAGCCGGGGCGCTTCATGGCGAGGTACGCCATCTGCTTTCCATCCGGAGAAAAGACCGGGCGCGTGTCCCAGGCTTTGTTCTCCGCGGTGATCGAACTCGGCGCGGCCGAGCCGTCGATCGGCGCCAGGAACAGATCGAAGTTTGTCGACCACGCCTCTTCGCGCCCCACGTTCTTGGACGAGAACACCATCGACTTGCCGTCAGGCGTGAACGTGAACTCCTCGTTGCCGCCAAACGGCACCGACGGACAATCCGCGTCCATGTTCTTCATGATGTCGACGGCGTCACCGCCCGCCGCGGGCATGACGAAGATGTGCGAGCGGCGGCCATCCCACCACGTGTCCCAGTGCCGGAACATGAGTTGGTCGTAGATCATGCCGGTGGCCTTTTCCGCTTTGCGCGCCTCCAGTTGCTTCGCGGTTTCGTCGATGGACGTGCCCGTGAAGACCGGCACCGAGAACGCCAGGTGCGACCCGTCGTCGGAAACGATCAGGTTGGCAACGTCGAGAGGAAGATTCGTCACCTGCACCGCTTCCCCGCCCGCGACGGGAACCTTCCACACCTGCGACGAGCCGGAACGCGTCGAGGTGAAATAGATCCACTTGCCGTCGGGCGACCAGCGCGCACCCGAATCCCCCGCGGGATTGTCGGTGACCTGGCGCAGGCCGTTGCCGTCGCTGCCGATCATCCACACATCGGTGCGGCCCTTGTTGGCCTCGAAATCGGTGGTGCGCAGTGTGAACAGCACCCACTTGCCGTCGGGAGAGACCTGCGGATCGGAGATGCGTTGCATCTCCCACATGTCTTTGACATTGAACGCATGCGTGTCGGCAGCGCGAGCCAGCGACGCCAGACACAGCACGAGCGGAACCACAATGGAAAGTGTGCGCATGCAAAGGCCTCCTCCGCGGCGGATCAAACGGGCAATGGGTTGGAAGGCGAGCGTAGAGGGACGGCGGGCGCGCGTCAAGAGGATGACCTCACGGGCGGGCGGGCGCAACGATGGGGCGTGTCGTTGCCGCCCGCCCGTGCCGTCTCCTCTACCTGTGACTGGAAACCTGGGGGTGTATCTCCTTGCACGTCTGTGCGAGTTGTACGAACTCCGCGCGGTAGCCGGCGGCATCCGTACCTTTCGCAGCCCGCGCTGTGTCGATCACGTGATCGAGCGACGCATTGCCCTTGAAGGCGGAATCGCGCAGCAACAGCCCGAACTCCGCTACCGCCGCGGCGAACCGGGTCTCACCCGATGCGTCGGCAAACTCCGTTCCGCCCTCGGTCACGATACGCTCGACCTGGCGGCTGGTGCTGCCGTCCGGCTTCTTGAAGCGCAGGCGAACGGCAAACAGTTCGTCGCGGTGGGCGGCATCATGGCGCACATGCGTCTCGGTGTAACGCAACGCGTGCGTGTCCTGTTCCGAGGCCGCCGCGGGTTCGATCTCGTAGAGTGCGGTCACGGAATGGCCCGCGCCCATCTCTCCGGCGTCCTTGCGGTCGTTCTCGAAATCTTCGCGCTTGAGCATGCGGTTTTCGTATCCGATGAGACGATAGGACGCCACCCGATCGGGATTGAATTCGACCTGGATCTTCACGTCCTTGGCGATGGTCACCAGCGTGCCGCCCATCTCATGCACGAACACCTTCTGCGCCTCGAACACATCGTCGAGGTAGGAATAGTTGCCGTTGCCGTGATCGGCGAGCTTTTCCATTTTGGCATCCTGCAGATTGCCGTCACCCACGCCGAGCACGGTGAGAAACACACCGCTCTCACGCTCGTCCTCAATGAGCTTCACCAGTTCGCCGTCGCTGGTGACGCCCACGTTGAAATCGCCGTCGGTCGCCAGAATGACGCGGTTGTTGCCATGCTTCATTAAGTGCTCGCGCGCCACCTTGTAGGCGAGGACGATCCCCGCCCCGCCGGCGGTGGAGCCACCCGATTGCAGCCGTTCGATGGCATCCAGGATCTCCTTCTTGTGGTCACCGGGCGTCGAGTCGAGTGCCAGGCCGCTCGCTCCCGCGTACACGACGATGGCCACGCGGTCCTGGGCACGCAGTTGCCGGACCAGCAAGGGAAATGCGCTCCGCAGCAGCGGCAGCTTGTTGGGCGGTTGCATCGAACCCGACACGTCGATCAGAAAAACCAGGTTGCTGGGGGGCAGTTTCTCCGCATCGATGTCGCGTCCGTGCAGCGCGATGCGCACCAGACGGTGTTCCGGTGTCCACGGGCAACCGGTGATTTCCGTCGTGATCGAAAAGGGATCGTCGCCGGCCGGTTCGGGAAGGTCGTAGTCGAAGTAGTTCAGGAACTCTTCGATGCGCACCGCCGACGCCGGCGGCCACTGTCCGCCGCGGATGTACCGGCGGGCGTTGGCGTAGGAAGCGCGGTCGACGTCGATGGAAAACGTCGAGACCGGATTGTCGATGACGGGCAGGAATTCGTTTTCGGCGCCCTGCTCGTACTGTTCGCGGTCCACCGGCGGCGCGTAGCGCGCCGCACCCAGCGGATCCGGCGGCGGCGGGCTGTTCTGTATGAACGCCGCGCCGGAGCGACCACCGCGCACGTGCATGTTGTCTCCGTTGCGCACGATGCCGCCCTTGAGAGCGACCGTGCCGAGAGCATCTTCAACCGGCATGGCATGGAGCTGTTGTGGCGAAACCGCCGCGCTGGTCTTGCTGTCGGTTACCTCGACCATGGCCCGTTCGGCGGTAACCGTGATTTCCTGCGTTCTCGTCACGACCGTGGTCTGCAACTGGAACGCGAGTTCGACGGTGGCGCCGGCCGTCACCACCACGCTGTCCTTCTCGACGGCTTTGAAGCCCATCATCATGGCGCGTACACGGTACGTGCCGGGTGGAACAGAAGACATCGTGAATGATCCGTCGGCGAGTGTCATGGAACCGATGGTCGTCCCGACGAGAACTACGTTGGCGTACCCAATGGGACCGCCATCCACCTTCGTTACGGTTCCGTGAATTGTCCCGCTGCGCGGTACCTGGCCCAAAAGAGCGAACGAGAGCACGAGGATGGCATAACGCATAACCAACCTCCGGGTTCAGACTGAGATTCTTTTGTGGGGACCAGTAACGCGGCGGTGGGATGTCGGGCCGCGGGATCGTTGATCAAAATCTGGGGAGTGTACGCGCGTCTGTCAAGAGGTCATCGGCGCCGCGAAGTATTTTTCGCGGCAACTCGCACCGGCTTCTCATCGCGCACCGTAAACTTGAGGGCCGACCAGGTGTCGTCGATGGCGCACACCTTGTAGTCGACCAGTCCGTGCGCCAGCGCCACATTGCGCACCACGGTCTCCGACATGTCGCTTTCGACATTCGAGGCCTGCTTCGGCCACGCCACCCACAGCGGGGCGCCGGAGAGAGCGGCCATCACGGCGCGCATCTGCGCCCGGTAGCGCCGCGCCGACTTGCAGAACCACACCGTGAGTGTGCGCTCGCGGGTGGCGCGCACGCGCAACTGCGCGCCCTCGGGCAGTGCGCCCAGTGTGCGCGAGAAATCCCTGGGCGCGTCGATCAGTACCACCAGCGCGTGCTTGTCGATGCCCAGCTTCCGGGGCAGCGGCGTTCCCGAATAGCCGGCGCTGCGCTCCGACGGCACCAGCGGCTC
>DASRYI010000138.1:0-15103 GCA_035687255.1 Candidatus Krumholzibacteriia bacterium
GCGGCCATCGCGTCCGAGTATTCAACCGACGGCGAAACCCTGGAAAAACGGGGGCAGACGGGCCTGATTATTCACGGCGCGCGTCCGGACCTGGACGAGGTGGGCTTCAACATGAAGCGCGTCGGTGAGGTGAGCACACCCTTCCAGACGGACAAAGGCTGGATGGTGATCAAGCTCCTGGAGCAGCAACCGGAACGCCAGTTCACCTTTGATGAGGCCCGCGACCGCATTCAGGCGGCCCTGCGCCAGCAGGACAACGACAAGACTCTCAAGGAGTTGCTTGCCAAGTGGCGCGACGAATTCAAGGTGGTCGTCTACGATAACAACATCAAGAAGATCAAACTGCCGGCCCGTCCGCAGGACCAGCTGAAGCAGATCCGCAACACTCGCGAAGGGAAGCTGACGCAGAGCTGATCCCATTCCACCGGAGTCGTGCGTTGACCGGCATTCGGACCACTCGTCGAAGTGCGATAGGGGGCATCATGCCCCCTATCGTCTTGATAGCCGTAATTGCGCTTGCGTTCGGCGTCGCCTGCGAACACCGTTCAGTAGGGCACACCACCCAGGACAACGGTCCGGTGGTGGCCCGCGTGGACGGACACCCGTTGTACCGGCGCGATCTGGAAGCGTTCATGCCCGAGTCGGAACGTTCCGAGATCACCGCCGAGGATCGCAGTACCTCGTTTCGCCGCTGGCTATCGACGCAGCTTCTGTATGACGAAGCCAATCGCAATGGCCTGCAGCTTTCACGGGACGTCGACTGGAAGCTGGAACAGTACCGGCGCGATCTGATTGCGGACCGTCTGGTGCAGGAAGTGCTCAACCAGCGCGCGGTGGTAACGCGCGACGAGGTGATGGCGTACTATCGCGCCCACCACGACGAGTTCAACCTCGAAGTGCGCGTCAGTCACATTCTCACCAACACCCTCGAACAGGCCGAACAGGCGCGTGCAATGCTCAAGACGCGCCCCTTTTCATGGGTGGTGAGCAAGATGTCGGTCGATAAGCACACCGGACCGGGTGGAGACCTGGGGTATCTCTCGAAGGGCAACATGCCCCCGGAATTCGAGAAGGTGGTTTTCAAGATGCACGTGGGCGACGTGAGTGAGATTGTCGAGTCGGAGTTCGGGTATCACATCCTGAAGCTAACCGACGTGCGCCCCAGTCTGAACGAGTTGCCGTTCGAGTCGGTGGCGCAGGAAATCTCGCGGCAGCTGTTGCTGCACAAGCGTGAGGCCGTGTACGACAGCCTGCTGACGGCGCTGGCGAAGAAGGCGAAAGTCGAGGTCGTGGATCCCGACCTGAGGTACGCCCTCGAACTGGCGGATTCGTTGGGGACGATGCGCGCGGTGGAAGATACCACCGGGCAGCGCGGATTCACGCAGGTGGTTCCGGAACCGGCGCCCATCCGGAGCACGGCCATTCCCGATTCGGTGGACGGAGGAGAATAGGTGTTTACATCGCGAACACGGGTGTTGGTGTTCCTGGTGGCGCTGCTGCTGCCGGCGGTGGCCGGTGCGCAGGGTCTGGCGGTGCCGAAGCCCGAATCTCCCCAGGCGCAAACGCAGACCCGGACCCAGGGCCAGATCATCGATCGCATTGTCGCCGTGGTGGAAGACGAGGCCATCTTCGAGAGCGATGTGGATCAGGCGGTCCGTCAGTACTTCTTTCAGAAGGGCCAGACTTCAGTGACGCCCGCGGAGCGCGACCAGATGTTCGACGAAGCGCTCCAGAACATCATCAACGACAAACTGGTGATCGCGCAGGCAGGACGGCTGGGCATTGACGTTCCGTTTTCCGACGTGGAGACGCAGGTAAACAAGGCCATCGACGACAACGTAAAGCAGCTGGGCGGCCAGGATGCCTTCAACAATCAGCTCGACGCGGAAGGACTGACGCTCGACGAACTCAAGAAGCTGTATCGGACCCAGATTCGCAATCGCATGCTGGTGGAGCGGGTGCTTCAGAAGGACATGAACAAGGAGCACAAGAATCCGACCGAGGAAGACCTGCGCCAGTTCTACGAGCAAAACAAATCACGCCTGCCCATGCGCCCCGAAGTGGCGCACCTGAAGACCATCTTCCTCGGCTTCGATACCTCCACCGGTTCCACCGGCGTGGCCAAGAAGAAGATCGAGGCGATTCGCGCGCGCATCGTGGCCGGGGAGAAATTCGAAGATGTGGCCAAAGCGGAATCGGACGACCCCAGTGCGGCGCTCGGCGGCGATCTGGGTTTCGTGAAGCCCGAGGACCTGCGCGAGCCGGCCTTCGCCCGGGCGGCGGCGTCGCTCAAGGTGGGAGAACTCAGCGAACCGGTGCTGACCGTGTACGGCTACCACCTGATTCAGGTCACCGACAAACACGCCGACACCGGCGAAGTGCGGTTGCGCCATATTCTGATACGCGCCGAACCCACCGACAAGGACGTGGCCGAGGTGTTCGCGACGGCCAATCAGATTCACAGCGATCTGCTGGCGGGCGCGTCATTTGATTCGCTGGCGACGCGGTACAATACCGACCCGGCGGCCGACAAGCAGGGTGACCTGGGCTGGTTGCGCGTGTCCGAACTTCCCGAATTTTTCCAGGAAGTGCTGACCAACCTGAAGCCCGGCGACGTCAGTCAGGTGCTGCGCGAGTCGACCGGCTTCCGCATCGTGAAGCTGGTGGAGCGCGATGCCGAGCGGCCCTACGAGTTCGCTGAAATCAAGGACGAACTCCGTCAGTACTACGACCAGCAGAGCTTCGGCAACTCATACGACCAGTACGTCAAGGAATTGCGCAAGAAGTTCCAGGTCGAGATGCGCAACTAGCGGCGCCCCGCACTCTACGGCTTCTGCGCCAGCGTATACGTCCCGAAGAGATCCTTCGTCAGATCCATGCTTTCCGCCCATCCCAGCGCCTGACCCATGGTGCGCGCGGCATCGGTGTCGTCCACGTCGATGGCGAGCACCTTGAAGCCCGCTTTCTCAAAGGTCTCGCGGGAAAACGGCGAACGTCCGTCACCCCACGGTTTGTACGGCTCGTCCGGCTTCGACGGCGCGGGGCACAGGTTGTAGATCATGAAGAATCCGCCCGGTTTGAGCGCGTCGTACACGGCACGCACAAAGGTGCCGTCGTCCACGTCGAGATGCACGAGCATGCGTGGATCGACCTCGCGTTCGGGGTGTATGTAGCCGCGCTTGAGCGTGTTCTTGGAGATGAACACGTCATACCCGCCGCCCACCTGCTTCACGATCGCGGGGTCTTTGGGAAACTGTCCGTAGGCCAGATCGATGCTGCCGTCGGGTCCCGGACCGGCCGCGGAGCAGCGCTTCACCACGCCGGTTTCTTTCGCGTACATCACTCGCAAGAGCGGATCCACCTCGATGCCCGTCACCTTTGCGCCCGCGCCTGCCAGCGCACGCAGCTGTCCGATTGACCCGAACCCGAAATCGACCAGCTTGAGGCCGTCCGCGTGGGTGACTCCCGCCTGACCGAGCAGTTCCACCGGGCGCACGAATGCCACCGGTGTGCCGTAACGCGTGAAGTAGTAGAAGTGATCGTCGATGTCCTTCTTCTCGTATCCGCTCAGTTGCGCCTCCGTCATTTTGGCGGCGGCGTCCGGCGAAAGCGCGTCACGCGTGGTCTTGTTGTAGTAGACGACGACGGGCCCGGCCGGGCGCAAACATCCGAATCCTTTCAGCAGCGAGCGCGCAAACGGAGACTGTGCATGTTCCGTCATGCGCGCGGCTTCCTGCATCATCTGTTCGGTGGGTGGGACCTGCGGCGCGTCCGCCGCCGGTTTCTGGAGCATGAGCGCCAGCGCGAGGGCTTCAACGAGTGCCATGAGTGTTCCTCCGGAATCGGGTTGGGCGGTGGGGTGGTGGTATCTACGTCCGGGTCAGCGGCGGTGTTACAGGGCAAACGCCGCTTGGGCGTGCGACAAACGTTCTGCTAGATTCACACCCGACATGACGCGCTTCAGACGGCCGCTGCCGATAATTGCGGTCACATCCGGCGAACCGGGAGGCATCGGACCCGAGCTGGTTGCCCGGCTCTTCGGGCGCTGGCGGCCGTCCCATTCCATGGCCCTGGTCATTGGTGCCCCCGCGCTGTTCGAGCGCTGGCGCCGCCGGTTCCGTTTCGCGGCGCCGGTAGTTGCGTCGTTCGAGGAGGCGCTGGCGCTCCAGGATGGGGCGCGGCCCGCGCGGGTGGTCGTGCTGGATACGGGCGTTGAGGCCGATTATCCGGTGGGCAGCGACAGCGTCGGGGGCGGGCTTCACGCCGGCACCGCCATTGTCAGGGCCCTGGAGCTGGCCAGAAATCATTCGGTCGGGGCCATTGTGACGCCTCCGGCATCCAAGAAGTCGTTGAATCTAGGTGGGTTCCACTATCCAGGGCACACGGAAATGTTGGCCCAGTACTTGAATGCACCGGATTGCCAGATGATGATGGCGCGCCGCGACCTGCGCGTGGTCCCCTTTACCCGGCATGTGCCCCTGGCCCGGGTGGCGCCGGACCTGCGGCCCGACCGGCTGGAGACCTGCCTGCGGGTTACGGCGGATGCACTGAAACGGGACTTCAAGATTCCGCGTCCCCGCATCGCGGTGGCCGGGTTGAACCCGCACGCCGGCGAGGACGGTGTGATCGGGGTGGAGGACCGCGAAATCATTGCGCCGGTGGTGGCGAAGCTGCGCGCGCAGGGCATGGACGTGAGCGGACCCCATCCCGCGGACGCCATGTTCCAGTCGGCGCCGCTCGCGGTGCGCGCGCCCGACCGCACCAGCGGACGGGCGATCCCGCGGCGCAAGTTACCCTATCCGGATGCGTACGTGACGATGTATCACGATCAGGGGCTGGTGCCGTACAAGATGCTGGCGCAGAAGCAGGGCGTCAATGTGACCATCGGGCTGCCGACACCGCGAACCTCCGTGGACCACGGCACCGCGTACGACATCGCAGGGCGCGGTGTCGCGGAAGACGGCTCGTTGCTGGAAGCCTATCGCCTCGCCGAGTTTCTCGCGGACCGGCGCAGTGGCAAGAAATCATGACCGAACTGACTGAACCCATCGAACCGCAAAAAGACGACCGCACCGTCATCGGCGTCTATCACCTCACGCGCGCCTACGGCGACCGCAATGCGCTGGACGACGTGAGCTTCAGCATCGGCAACGGCGAATTTGTGTTCATGGTGGGGCCGAGCGGTGCGGGCAAGAGCACGCTTCTGCGCATGATCTACATGGACGAATATCCCACCAGCGGCCAGGTGGTGGTGGGGCCGTTCGTCTCGACGCGTATGCGCCGCCGCGACATTCCGTACCTGCGCCGCCGCGTGGGCATCGTGTTCCAGGACTACAAGCTGCTCGACGATCGCACCGTATTCGACAACGTCTCCATCGGCATGCGCATCACCGGCGCGTCGCCCTACGCGATCAAGCGCCGCGTGGCCACGCTGCTCAACGACGTGGGCCTGTATCACAAGCGCACGCAGATGCCGAGTTCGCTTTCGGGCGGCGAGCAGCAGCGCGTCGCCATTGCGCGCGCGCTGGTGAATCATCCGTCGATCCTGCTCGCCGATGAACCCACCGGCAACCTCGATCCCGACTCCGCGGAAGACATCCTGCGCCTCTTGTTCCGCATCAACAGCGCGGGCACGGCGGTGCTGATGGCCACCCACGACCACTCCTTCGTGAAGAACTTCGGCCAGCGAATTCTGCACCTGCGTGATGGCAAGGTGCTGGAGGACCATCGCACCGGCCTGGTGGGAAATCTCAGCGATCGTCTCGAAACGGTGCGCCTGGAGCGCGAGCGCCAGCGCCGCGTCGAACAGGAAATCAAACGTCAGCGCGCGGACGCGTTGTCCACGCGCAAATCGGAGTGATCCGGCATGCTGCGGCGCATCTACTACATCGTCGACGAAGCGTTTCGCACCGTGCGGCGCCACAAGGGGCTCACGTCGATTTCCATCGTCATCATGAGCCTCTCGCTGCTCATGCTGGCGGTGTTTCTGCTGGCCACCGACAACGCGCTGCGGCTGGTAAGCGAAGCACAGAACGAGATGAAGATGTACGTGTACCTCAAGGATGGCGTGTCGGAGAATTCGGCGGAGGGGTTGTACCAGAAGATTCTCTCCCAGCCCGAGGTGTCGGAGGTGCGCTTTGTCTCCAAGGACGAGGCCATGCAGGACTTCCGCGAACAGCTGGGTGACGATTCCGATCTGCTGTCGACGTTGCGAACCAATCCGTTGCCCAATTCGTTCTGGGTGACGCCGAAAGAAGAGTTCAAGACACGCGACGCCATGGTCGACCTCGCCGGCCGCATCGAGCCTCTGGCGGGCGTCGAGGAGGTGCGCTACGGGCGCGAGTTCCTGGAACGCTTCGCGTCGGTGCTCAAGGCGCTCTACTTCGTGAGCGCCGTGGTGGGTTTCATCGTGATTCTCTCCGCGCTCTTCATCATTTCCAACGCGGTGCGCCTCACCGTCATCAGCCGCCGCAAGACCATCGAGATTCTCAAGCTGGTGGGCGCCACCAATCCCTATATCGTGGCGCCGTTCATCATCGAGGGCGCATTTCAGGCGGGCATCGCGGCCGTGCTTTCGCTGGCGCTGCTCTTCGGAATCGCGGTGCTTTCGCGCGGCGTGATTCCCGACCTCACGTTCTTTTCCCCCGAAAAATCCGTGGTGTATCTGATCACGTGTGTGGTGATCGGGTCGATGGGCAGCTTCTTTGCCCTGCGGCGTATGTTGCAGATGCGTTGATGAAGCTTCATTCGCGCAGATGGGTTTCTCTGCTGTGCGCGCTGGCCGTGTTCGCGGTGGCGGCCGGTCTGGCGTGGGCGCAGGGAGACGACATCAACGAAAAACAGAAAGAGCTGGAGCACATCAAGCAGGAGATCCAGTCGCATCGCGAACAGTCCAAACAGCTGGGATCACGCGAAAAGCAGGAGCTCAAGAAGATTCAGAGCATCGACAAGGAGCTCGACATGAGCCGCCAGTACATCAAGAAGCTGGCGGAGCAGGAAGACAACTACGACGAACAGATCGGCCAGCTGCGCACGCAGATCGGCACGCGCGAGGTGATTCTCTCCGAACAGGAAGCAACGCTGGCGCGCCGCCTGCGCGAAATGTACAAGCAGGATCCGCACTATCGCTGGGAGGTGCTGCTGGGAGCGCGCAGCATGGACGACGCCGTGCGCCGCTATCAGTTCATGCATCTCATCGCGCAACAGGACGCGCAGATGATCGGCGAGTATCGCGAAGGCAAGCGGCAGATGGAAGCGCAGTCCGCGCGCCTGGCGGAATCCATGCAGCAGGTGTCAGAGCTGCGGACCGACCGCGAGCAGGAATTCGCCAGCGCGCAGGCCAGCAAGAAGGAGCGCGAGTCGACGCTGCAGGAGATTCGCAGCGAGAAGAGCAAACACGTTCAGGCCATCGCGGATCTGCAGAAGGCGCAGGCGGAGCTGCAGAACCTGCTGGATGAACTGCAGCGCCGCGGCACCGCCGAGAAGGACCTGCCGCCCAGCGGCGAGTTCGCCTCCATGAAAGGACGGCTCATCTGGCCGGTGTCGGGAAAAGTAATTCGCACCTTCGGCAAACACGTGCATCCCAAGTACGGCACCGTGACCATGAACAACGGCGTCGACATTTCCGCCGCCGCGGGCGCGCCCATCGTGGCGGTGGCCTCCGGCGTGGTGGAGTTCGTGGACTGGATCGACGCCTTCGGCAAATGCGTGATCCTCAATCATGGCGGCGGCTACTACACGCTGTACGCGCACGTCGCCGATACCAACGTCTCCCAGGGACAAAAGGTGGGCCGCGGCCAGGCCATCGCCGAAGTGGGCGACACCGGTTCGCTGGACGGCTACGTCTGCCACTTCGAAATTCGCAAAGCCCGCCAGGCGCTGGACCCATCGGACTGGCTCACCAGGAAGCCGAGCTCCTAGACCTCTCGACCCGCGCGCCGATTCCGGATATACTTGTCGGTGAACGGCGGGGAGCCGTTTATCCGCGGTTTCTTCTTCTCCAGGCCGGTGTGCCCCCCCGGTGACGGAGGTGACCGATGTATCGAAAACTGCTAACGGCCGTATTTGCTGTCTGTCTGGTGGGTATCGGAGTGCGCGCGCACGCGCAGGCGAGTACGGGCTATGTCTATATGACTGCCTCGGGCAACGCCGATGCCGTGACCATCGACATCGATATCACCGACGGCGGCGAAGGCCCGGCGGGGTGCGACTGGTTCGGTGTCCAGCGTGGCGAAAACGGCGGGGACATCATCCAGGTGATCACCCGGCAGCCGGGCACCACGACCCACTACCAGGTGGTCGACACGGGCCTCCAGCCCAACACGATCTACTGCTACGTCCTGGTTCTGCTCCAGTACCCCATCCCTGTGCCACTCTATTGCGGAGGTGACCAGTCGAGCATCTGCTGGGCGGTGAACTGCTTCTATCACATCGAGGCGTGCCTGAACACTGGCCCCGATCCGGCGTTCATTGGACATGGATTCCTGAGCAGCGACGGGGCGGTGCCCAACGAAGTGGCGGCGTTTCTGAATCCGTGCGGTCCGACCGGCTATCCGATACCGCTATACAGCGTTTCGGGCACCGCGCAGCAGTACGTGGACGTTCCCACTGCCGTGAATGTGTACGGAACCATGGAGCGCGGCGGGATCCCGCAGGGCTTCTGGTACTACGTCGCGCAGGCGGCGACGCCGCAGACGTGCACCCTCGCGACTGCGCACACGACGTGGGGAGCGGTGAAGTCACTGTACCGCGAGTGAGGCCATAGAGCGAGGACCCGTCAGAGCGCCCCATGATCGGGCCCCACGCCTGGTGTATACTGCCGGCATGCCACCGCGTGCTCCCGCCGAACCCCGTCCCTTGCCGGCGCTCGACCTCGAGCAGACCGCCGCTGCCGCGTACCTCACATCGCTGGGGCGCAATGTCATTCCGCCCCTGCTCTTTGACGGCCCCGACGGCAGCGGCAAGGAGTACGCGGCCATCGATTTTGCGCGCGGTCTCCTGTGCGAGAAGGCTACGCCCTGCAAACTCGACGGACCGAAGTGTCCTTCGTGTCTGCGCGCTTCGGTCCTCGAGCATCCCGGTATTCACCTCATTTATCCCACTCCTACACAGGGAAGCGGCGAGGACGAAGACGGCGACGTTGCCGACATCGCGAAGATTCTGGATGAGAAGCGCGTCGACATCTTCGCGCAACCGACATTCACCAAGAAGACGTCCATCCGGGTGGCGCGTGCCCGTGCGGTGATCCAGCGCGCCAACACCAAGCCCTTCGACGCGCGCTTCCATGTATTCATCTTCGTCGACGCGCATGCCATGCGCGAGGAGGCGCAGAATGCGCTCCTCAAGCTGGTGGAAGAACCACCGCCGCATGCCGCCATTATCTTCGTGACATCCAACGCGGAGGGGCTGCTGTACACGGTTCGTTCGCGCTGCCAGCGCGTACGCTTCTTTCCGCTTAAGCGTAAGATCATCGAGCATGTGCTTAGAAACTATTACGGTGCGGATTCGAACGCTGCCAGGCGCGCTGCGTCCATGTCACAGGGCTCGATAAACCGGGCCCGTGCATTGCTCGATTCTGCCGACATGGAGGATCGGGACGCCGCGCTCGGATTGCTGATGGGTCTGGCCAAGAATCCCGAGTCGTGGGCGTTTTCACAGGCGCTGATCGGCGCGCGCGGCGCCAACCGCGAGAGCGTAGCGCGGGTGCTGGATCAGATGTCGGTGGTCTTGCGCGACGCCATGGCGGGAGATCCGGAGCTCGTCGTGAATGCGGATGTCGCGCAAGATGTCGAGCGTATCGGGGCTCATTACGGACGCGCGCGTATCCCTCGCGCCATCGAGCTTGTCAACCGGGCGCGCGCGGATGTCTTTCTGGCCAACGCCAACATCGACGGCGCGCTGGCCGACCTCTTCCTCAAATTGAAACGCTTGCAGCCCTGATCAGTTCTCGCGGTTCCGCTTGCGCTGCTGCTGCATCGACCATGACGTGATCATGGTGGAAGCCAGCACCACGACCACCACCAGCAGAGTGATGTGCACCGGCACGGTGTACCAGTGCGACAGCAACATCTTCAGCCCCACGAATCCCAGAATCACCGCCAGTCCGTGATTGAGGTACTCGAAGGTCACGATGAGCTTGCCGATGGCGGAATACAGCGAGCGCAGGCCCAGGATGGCCATGGCGTTCGAGGTGTAGACGATGAACGGGTTGGTGGTGATTCCCAGCACGGCCGGGATGGAGTCGAGCGCAAACATGATGTCCGTGACGTTGATCACCGACAGCACCACGAAGGCCGGCAGGATCAACAGGCGGCCGTCGCGGCGCGTGAAGAAGTCGCCGCTCTCCCAATCCCGCGTCGCCATCCACGGCTTCAGAAGCCGGTAGGCGATGTTGCGGTCGGGGTGCACTTCGGTCTCCTTCGATACCACCAGCTTGGCGGCGGTATACAGCAGGAACGCACCCAGCAGATACACCAGCCAGTGGAAGCGTTGCAGCAGCACCACCCCCGCCAGAATGAACGTGAGGCGCATTACCAGCGCCCCCAGAATGCCCCAGAAGAGAATGCGATGTTCGTATTTCTTGGGCGTGCGGAAATACTGGAAGATCACGAAGAAGACAAACAGATTGTCAACACTCAGCGATTCTTCCACCAGATAGCCGGTGAAGTAGAGCGTGGCCTTTTCCTGTCCGTCGATCAGCAGGATGCCGAGGCCGAACAGGACCGCCAGCGAGATCCACACCGCCGACCAGCCCAGCGCGCGGCGCGCGGAGACGGCCTCGGGACGCTTGTGCACGATGCCGAGATCGACCCACAGGGCGATGGCGAGGAAGATGTGAAAAATGATCCACTGCCAGGTCGTGGACATGAGGAAGAAGACGTTATCACTCCCCCGCGGATTTTGGTAGAGTCTCGGCGATGGACAACACCCCCAACGAGCGCAAGCTGTCGAGCATGCCTCGGTTTTTCGCGCATCTGCGTCGATTCATCGTCCGCGGTGCGCTCGCGCTCATTCCCATCGCGCTGCCGGCGATCGCCATCTATCTGCTGTACGACTTCATCGACCGCCGCATCGTGGTGCTGGTGGAGCGGTTTCTGCATGTCAGTTTCCCCGGCCTCGGCATCGTGCTGTTGCTGCTCGTGCTGTACTTGTTCGGGCTGGTGGCGAGCAACATCTTCGGCCGGCGCATCCTGGAAGGTGTCGAAGGACTCACCGAGCGCATTCCGATCGTCAAGGCGATCTACCGCATGGGCAAGCAGCTGTCGGGCACGCTGGCTCAGTCCGCCGACAGCAGCCTGTTCCGCCGCCCGGTGCTGGTGCCGTACGCGTATCCCAATCAATGGCAGATCGGATTCATCACGGGCTCGGTTCGTTCCGAATCCACCGGCGAAACGCTGCTTCGAGTGTTCGTTCCCACGCCGCCCAATCCGGCCACCGGCATGGTCTATCTCATCCTGGAAAGCAACGTGCGCGATCCGGGCTGGACGGTGGAGGAAACCATGCAGTGTCTTCTCTCCGGCGGTATCATCGGACCGGAGATGATTCGCTGAGCCCCTGCGTCAGGAGGAATTCATGCGGCAGGTCAGAACCTTCTTTCTCATTCTCCTCGGTCTGGTGCTTGTCATCGTGATGGTGCAGAACGCACGGCCGATCGAGTTTCGCTTCCTCAACTGGACCTACCAGGTGTCGCAGTTGCTGCTGGTCGCCCTCGTGCTGGTCATCGGTTTTCTCGGCGGCTTCATCACGGCCAAGTTGACGGGTCGCGCGAAAGACCGGGTGTGATGTGACCCGCAAGCGGCGAAGCATCGGCGTGCGGCCGCGCATGCCCAATCTGTTCGGCCGCCGCAACGTCACGCCGGGCGCTCCTCCCGGGGAACTGGTGTACCGCGGTGAGAAGCGGGTCGAAGAAGTGTCGATCCGCGTCATGGATTACACGCCCGGCGCCTGCCACGTTGCCAAAACCGTCAAAGTTGAGGACACCTACCCGCTGCGCGACAGCGACACGGTTTCCTGGATCGATATCGTCGGCCTGCACGATACCGACCTGCTGGGGAGTTTCGGCGAGCACTTTGGTCTCCATCCGCTGGTGATGGAGGACATCCTCAATACGCACCAGCGCCCCAAGCTCGAGGAATACGACGACTATTTCTATGTGGTGGCGCGCATGCTCATCCCCGGCAAGGGCGGGGAAGCGTTTCATACCGAACAGGTGAGTTTCGTGCTGGGAAAGCACTTCGTCGCCACCTTCCAGGAAACGGCCGCCGATGTGTTCGATCCGGTGCGCAACCGCGTGGAGCAGGGTGGCAAGTCGCGGCGCATGGGGCCCGACTATCTGCTCTATGTGCTGCTCGACGCCATGGTCGACAACTACTTCGTGGTGCTGCAGGGCGTGGCGGAGCGTATCGAGAACGTAGAGCGCATTATCACGGGTGAAGATCCCAAACCGCACGACCTGGATGAAGTGCACCACCTGCGCCGCGAGATGGTCTACCTGCGCCGCTACACCTGGCCGCTGCGCGACGTCGTGGCCGAACTGGGGCGCTCCGATTCGCCGCTGATCTCCGAAGAAACCCAGGTCTACCTGCGTGACCTGCACGATCACGTCATGCAGGTGATCGAATCGATGGAGAATTTCCGCGATGTGCTGGCGAGCATGCAGGATCTGTATCTGTCTGTGCTCAGCAACCGCACCAACGAAGTCATCCGCATCCTCACCATTATTTCCTTCATCTTCGTCCCATTGACGTTTCTCGCCGGCGTATACGGAATGAACTTCAAATACTTCCCCGAGATCGAATGGCGCCACGGGTACGAAGCGTTCTGGGTGCTCAGCGTGGTGGTGGTGATCGGACTGGTTGCCTACCTGCGTCGCCGCGGCTGGCTGTAGCCTACTCCGCTTCTTCCGGCGTGCCGTGCAGCTTCACCGGCTGTGCCTTGCCGCGGATGCGCAGGTTCAGCATCTCCACGCCCACCGAGAAGGCCATCGCGAAGTAGATGTATCCCTTGGGAATGTGGAATTTGAACCCTTCTCCCACCAGCGAGACACCGATCAGCAGCAGAAAGCTAAGCGCGAGCATGCGAATGGTGGGATGACGGTCCACGAAATCGCTGATCGACTTCGAGAACACCATCATGAAGATCACCGCGATGATCACGGCGGTCACCATCACACCCAGGTGATTGGACAGCCCGATGGCGGTGATCACCGAATCGAGCGAAAACACGATATCCAGCAGCACGATCTGAAACACCACCGCGGAGAACCGGGCCATGGCACGGCCGGTGTGGTGGGGGTGGTCGCCACCCTCCAGCTTGTCGTGAATCTCGATGGTCCTCTTGGCCAGCAGGAACAGCCCGCCGCCGATCAGGATGAGATCGCGCCCGGAAAACCCGCGGGCCCCGATTTCGAACAGGGGCGTGGTCAGGCGCATGATCCAGGTCAGCGAGAGGAGGAGCAGCACCCGGGTGACCATGGCGATGGTGAGGCCGATGAGCCGGGCTCTGGTTTGCACCGCCACCGGCAGCTTGGCCGACAGGATGGCGATGAAGATGATGTTGTCGATCCCCAGGACGATTTCGAGCGCCGTCAGCGTGGCGAGCGCCACCCAGGTTTCCGGTCGGGTCAGCCAGTCCATGCGGTCATCACAACTCCTCTCTTTGCCTTCGCGGACGCAAGATGATACATTCTACGGGCTTTCGCCGCGAGGGAATCCAGTTTGAAGCAGACCTTCTACGTCACAACCGCCATCGATTACGTCAACGCCCGCCCGCACCTGGGCACGGCGTACGAGAAGATCGGGGCCGACTGCCTGGCGCGCTACAAGCGCCTGGCCGGCTTCGACACGTATTTTCTGATGGGAACCGACGAGCATTCGACCAACGTCGAGCGCGAGGCCCGCAACCTGGGTAAAGATCCGCAGGCCTATACGGACGAGATGGCCGCCGTATTCGAACGCACCTGGGCATCGCTGCACCTCTCCTATGACCAGTTCATCCGCACCACCGATCCGGTGCACCAGCGCGCCGTGGCCACGCTGTTCCAGAAGATTCACGACAACGGCTTTATCCACGAGGGGAAGTACAGCGGCCTGTACTGCGAAGGGTGCGAGGAGTTCAAGAACGAGAAGGATCTGGTCGACGGAAAGTGCCCGCGCCACCACACGGTTCCGAAGTTCATCGAAGAGACCAACTACTTCTTTGCGCTCTCGAAGTTCAGCGACAAGCTGAAAAAGCACATCCTGGACAATCCGGATTTCATCCGTCCCGATATCCGGCGCAACGAGATTCTCAATGTGATCGAGTCGGGGCTGGAAGATGTCAGCGTGTCTCGCTCGGGAAAAAGCTGGGGTGTGCCGCTGCCCATCGCACCCGACCAGGTGGTGTACGTGTGGTTCGACGCGCTCATCAATTATATATCGGCCATCGGATACGCCGAGACGGGCGACAGTGCGGCAAAGTTTGCCCGCTACTGGCCCGCCGATGTACACGTGATCGGGAAAGACATCACGCGTTTTCATTGCCTCATCTGGCCCGCCATGTTGATGGCGGCCGGCGTCGCGTTGCCGAAGAGCGTGTTCGGGCACGGCTTCGTGTACAACCGCGGCGAAAAGATGAGCAAGACCATCGGCAATATCGTGGACCCGGAGAATCTCGCGGCCTTCTTCGGCGCGGATGCGCTGCGCTATCTGCTGCTGCGCGAGATCGCCTTCGACCGCGACGGCGATTTCACCGTGGAACTGTTCGTGGCGCGCTACAATGCGGAACTCGCCAACGAGCTGGGCAACCTGTATTCGCGCACGCTGGCCATGACCCACAAGTTCTTCAGCGGCGAGGTGCCCGCGTGGAGTGAGGGTTCTGCGCGCGATAGCGCGCGCCTCCTCGAGAACGTCGTCGCGGACTACAAACGTCACATGGACGGTCTTGCATTCGACCAGGGACTGGCCGCGGTCTGGCGCGCCGTCCAGGCCGCCAATCGCTTCATCGAAGAACGCAAGCCGTGGGCGCTGGCGAAGTCCGGCGACACCGCCACGCTGGCGGCCACCATGCGCGCGCTACTGGAGGTGTTGCGCGTCGCCTCGGTGTTGACGCAGCCCTTCATGCCGTC
>DASRYI010000139.1:0-3829 GCA_035687255.1 Candidatus Krumholzibacteriia bacterium
CAAAGGCTCGCGCGCGTCCAAGGACCTCGCCGGCCACAGCTACACGATCGGTGTGAAGACCGGCGGCGGCACCTTTGCGCTGATCATTGCCGACGGCAAACTGCGTGTCGTGGATACGGCCCCGAAGAAACTCAGCTTCACGATGAGTGCGGAAGATCCGTCCGTCTTTTCGCGCTGGGTGCGGGGCGGTTCACTTTCCGATGCGGTGATGGAAGGTCTCCTGTGGCTCCCGAACCTGGAGGCATTCCCGCCACTGTACGCGCTCGACCGGTTGCCGCGTTCAATACGCCGCGACCGCGAAGAGAAGTAGCATCGGAACAAGCCGGCGATCCGTTGCGGCGGGTCGCCGGCTACTTTTTCGCCGGCTTCGGCGCCAGGTCGATGATCTTCGCCAGCAGCGCCGGGTCGTCGGGCAGGAGTCCCGACGCCGGCAACCGCCGCGTGACCTCCACCCAGTTGGCGTCTTTCGCAAACACATCCTTGAAGTAGGCGGACGCCTCGGCTTCGTGGCCGGTGGTCATGAGTGTCACCGCGGCCCAGTACTTGATCTCGACGTTGTCGGGAAGCTGCCGCGCGGCGTCACTGTACGCGGCCAGCGCGGCGTCGGTGTGATTGAGCGCCATCTCGCGGTCGCCTTCGTCCATGCGATCGTACGCGCGCTGCATGGCCACCAGGCGTCGCAGTTCCTTCACCGGTTCGGGATTGTCTTCCACACGCAGATCCATCACGCGGTCGGCCCAGGGCCGTCCGGTGGAGGTGCCCGGCACTATCAGAATGGCGGCGGATTGCCGGCCCCGGATGTCCCCGCCCTCGCGTTGCGCGGCTTCCAGCGCGCACAACAGTCGCTCGGCCAGATCGCCGTGCGCGGTTTCATAGGCGCGCGCCATCGCGTCCCACACTGTGTTACGCAACATGAGATTGGCCTGGGCGGAAAACTGCGCGCCGGCGTGATCGCCCGCCATGGCGATACACTTGGACCCGGTGTGCACAGCGACGTGTCCCTTCGCGTCCACCATGGCCACCTGGCGCACCGATTCCTGCGGGTCGGCGGCCACCAACGCCGCCAGCGCCTGCGGCGCCGTCTTTCCCCCCTTCATCAATTCGAGCCCCAACGGACCGTACGAGACCTCGGTGAACGACTGTGTGGCCACAGCGCCCACGCCGGCTTCGGCCCACACCACGTGCGCGCCCACCGAGAACCAGTGCGACTGGACGGCCACACCCAGCTGGCCCGTCACCGAATCGCGCGCCACGATGGAAAAGGTGTGCCCGGGGCGCAGCACCTCGAAATGCACGGACGCATTCTCCTGCGCCCGGGCCGCCGAGTTTGCCAGGGCCATGACCATCACACCGACCAGCAGCAACCGTTTCATGTCGTCCTCCAGAGAGCGCCCGGATTGACGGGGCCCGCAAAAACCCCTATTCTCACGCACTGCGGTGAACGCTACCACAACCGCACCCATCCGACACTCGTCATCGACTGGAAATACACATGAAAGCTCCCAAAGAAGCACTCCTCGACCGGTTCCTTCGTTACGTCAAAATCGATACTCGCTCCGATGAGAATTCTTCCTCGTGTCCCAGCACCGCCAAGCAGTGGGATCTGCTGCGCCTGTTGCACGAAGAGCTGCTCGGCCTGGGCCTGAAGGATGCGGGCATCGATGAAAACGGTTACGTGTTTGCCACCGTGCCGTCCAACCTGCCGCCCGAGCACGCCGCGCGTGTGCCGGTGGTGGGGTACCTGGCGCACGTGGACACGGCGCCCGCCATCACGGGCACCAACGTGAAACCGCACGTGCACAAGAATTATCAGGGCGGCGACATCAAGCTTCCCGGCACCACCGGCCAGGTCATCAAGTCATCGGAGTATCCCAATCTCGAGCGCATGTACAAGGGGATGGACATTGTCACCACCGACGGCACTACGCTGCTCGGCGCCGACGACAAGGCGGGTGTCGCCGAAGTCATGACGGCGGTGGATCTGTTCCTGCAGAACCCGGATATTCCGCGCGGCGTGGTCAAGGTGGGCTTCACACCCGACGAAGAAATCGGTCGCGGCGCCGACCGTTTCGACGTGAAGCGCTTCGGCGCCAACTTCGCGTACACCATGGACGGCGGTCCGCTGGGTGAGATCGAATACGAAACCTTCAACGCGTTCGGCGCGACCGTGTCGATCGAGGGCTTCGGCGTGCATCCCGGCTATGCCAAGGGCAAGCTCGTCAACGCCATCCGCATCATGGGCGATTTCATCACGCGCCTGCCGCGCGAAATGAGCCCCGAAATGACCGACCAGCGCGACGGCTACATTCATCCCTACCTGATGAACGGACAGGACAACGCCGCCAGCCTGCGGCTGCTGCTGCGCGACTTCGAGATGGATGGAATCGAAAAGCAGAAGGCCATCATCGAGAAGGTCGCCGCCGAAGTGCGCAAACTGCACCCGAAGGCGAAGATCAACATCGAGATCAAGGAGTCCTACCGCAACATGCGCTACCAGATCGACAAGGAGCCACGCCTGGTGACCTTCGCCGAAGAAGCCATCAAGCGCATCGGCGTGAAGCCGCGGCACTCCATCATTCGCGGCGGCACCGACGGCGCACGGCTTTCCTACATGAATCTCCCCTGCCCGAATCTGTTTGCGGGTGGCGAGGCCATTCATTCCACGCAGGAATGGGTGCCGGTTCAGGTGATGGAGAAGGCCGCGGAGATGATTGTGCGCCTGTCGGAGATCTGGGCGGAGCGTTCCGCGACCAAACAGTAATCTAGCGGCGCAGTGCGCGCATTGCTCCCAGGAACTTCATTTCCACGGGAAAACGAAACGGGCGTCCAATGGCGACGCCCTTTTCGTTGCGCAGATAAATGCGTGCGCGCTCCAGCTGGCCGGATTCCACGAACGCCGGCCACGACATCTGCGCTTCCTTGAATGCCACCGCCGCCGCGTCCGTCCTGCCCTGGTGCGCCAGAAAGCTCACGCGGCACAGCGACAGGTTGGCCGCGCCCAGCCGGTCGCCGTCGCGCAGCACCAGTCTGCGCGCGGCGTCAATGAGCGCCAGGCCGTCGCCGGTGGGAATGCGCGCCACGTGATCTTCCAGCTCATCCAGCGTGGCGCGCGAAATGTCGCGGGCCAGGCGGAACGTGACCGTGGTGGCGCCGAGCACGTTGTGCAACGGTTCCACGCACTCGCCCAGACGCGACATCATCATGGGCACCCAGTAGGTTCCCCAGTACTTGTAGTCCTGGCACACCAGCAGCGTCTGTCCCGGCACCATGCGCTCGCGCACGATGCGCAGCAGATGCGCCATCCCGCGCCACGACTTGGCGCCGTCGATGAAGAGAATCTCCACCGGACCCTCACCGGGCGCGGCCTCCAGCGCCGGCACGTCGGGCTCGCCCGCGGATCGCTTGGCGGTGGCCTCGTGATCACCCTCGATGGTTTCGTCGGGAAGCGTGCGCGCATGCGACACCACCAGGTCCGCGTAGTCTTTCAGATTCTCGGTGAAGAAGGGCTGGAAGGATTGTCCGGGCTCGAGGGGAAGCGCGGCGCGCGCGGCCATGAACTCACGCCAGAGAAAATTGTCGACCGCGTGCAGACGGCTGCGCGCGTCGTGTCCTGAGGCACGCATGCCCGCGGCCAGACACACGGTACTGCCGCCCAACCACGGCCCGATTTCCAGAATGAGTCCGCTTCCCTTCCACACCGACCGGCCCAGCCAGTACAGGTACCGGCGCTCCTCGGGTTGGAGCATGGTGGGCACCGCATCGGGATACGCGAAGCGGACAGACTTCCAGGCACGATGTTCCATCAACCCGGCTATCCTAAAACGGCGGA
>DASRYI010000140.1:0-2026 GCA_035687255.1 Candidatus Krumholzibacteriia bacterium
GACGGAAAACGCCAGCCGATGGGTGCCCTGATGTTCCTGTATGACAGGCCCACGCACACCATGCGCTGCGAATTCACACGGCCGAACGCGCACGGGATCTGGTCGTTCGCGGCGCAGGGCGACTCGCTGGTCGGCCAGCTGGTCCTGTTGCCGGACTACGAGAAGGTCCGCGATGTGCACGCGCATCGTGTGCTGGAGAGCGACGTGCCCAAAGCACCGCCGCTCAGCGACTACGACGAGTAGCACGAAAGGCGTCGACGATGACAACGGCCGCAAACGACAACTGGGCGTCGGGTGACGCCTACGAGGCGTACATGGGACGGTGGAGCCGTCCCATGGCACGCTCCTTCCTGCAGTGGCTCGACCGGGCACCGCAGGGAAACTGGCTGGATGTGGGGTGCGGCACCGGCGCACTGACCACCGCCATCTGTGATCTGTGCGATCCATCGTCGGTGACGGCATGCGACCCGTCCGAGCCCTTCGTGCAGCACGCGCGCGGGCATATCTCCGACGCGCGGGCGTCATTCCAGGTGGCCGGCGCTGGCGATCTGCCGCGGCGCGAGGGAGACTTCGACGCCGTCGTATCCGGCCTGGTTCTGAACTTCATCCCGGACACGACCGCCGCCGTGGCCGGCATGCGCGAGCGCCTGCGATCCGGGGGAACCGTTGCTGCCTATGTATGGGATTATTCCGACGGCATGGAATTCCTGCGCCACTTCTGGGATGAGGCCGGCGCACTGGATGAACGCGCGCGCGAGCTGAGCGAAGGACGCCGCTTTCCCGTGTGCCGTCCCGACGCGCTGCAGGCGATCTTCGCGGGCGCCGGCCTGGCCCTCGTGGAAACGCATGCGCTGAGCACGCCCACCCATTTCTCTTCCATCGACGACTACTGGACACCGTTTCTGCGCGGCAGCGGACCGGCACCCGCGTTCGTCGCCTCGCTGACCCCCGAAAAACGCGACGAGTTGAAGGAGCGCATGCGCCGCCGGCTGCCGGTTCGCAGCGACGGGTCCATTCATCTCGACGCGCGTGCCTGGGCGGTGCGTGGCGAACTCCGGCCATGAGCGAACCGCTGGAACTCTACTGCCCGTATTGCGGTGAGCCGGTCGACCTCTTCGTTGATGAAGACGGCGGAAGCCGCCAGGCGTACGTCGAAGACTGTCCGGTATGCTGCCGTCCCTGGCAGGTGACCGTCTTTCAGAACACCTACGGCGACTGGAGCGTCGACCTGCGTACCAGCGACGAGTGAGCCTGCGCTGCCCGGCGACCGCATTTCGGGGTTATCGAGTACTTGAGCTCGGCGCTGTAATTCACTTGTAAATAGTTTGTTACGGGGTTGCGTTCCGGTGCGTGATATCGACGGTGAACCCGGCGCTGACACTGGTGTATGCTGTCGCCGCTGTATAACTCTTCAAGGAGGCCGCACATGCGAAAGTCAATTCTGTTACTCGTGAGTATCGTGCTGGCAATCGCCGCGATGGCGGTGGCCCAGGACACGAAGAGCGATATGAAGAGCTCGATGGTGATGTCGACTGCCGACGAGCTCACGTGGGGCGCGCCGCCCCCGGTGTTCGAACAGAACGCGCAGTTCACGGTGGTCTCGGGTGACCCGAGCAAAGCGGGACTGTATGTGGTTCGTCTGAAGATGCCGGCGGGCTACAAGATCATGCCGCACTGGCATCCGACGGACGAGCACGCCACCGTCCTTTCCGGAACCTTCGCCCTGGGGATGGGCGACAAGGTCGATGAAGCCTCGATGAAGGAAATGCCGGCGGGAAGCTACGGATTGCTGCCGGCCACGATGCATCACTACGCCATGGCCAAGACGGACTGTATCGTGCAGGTGCACGGGATGGGGCCGTTTGCGCTGACGTATGTGAATCCCAACGACGATCCGAGCACGCGCGCGGCGAAGAAGTAACCGCGACTACGCGCGCCCTGCGGGATGCGCTAAGATGAAAGCCGGTGCGGTGGCTGCAATGGCCGCCGCCCGGCTTTCGCTTTGAAAGGACATAATCATCATGAC
>DASRYI010000141.1:0-4629 GCA_035687255.1 Candidatus Krumholzibacteriia bacterium
CAGGGATCGCTGCTCGACATCGATCACGGCACCTATCCCTTTGTGACCTCGAGTTCGTGCACGGCGGGCGGCGCTGCTATCGGCACGGGACTTCCGCCGGCCGGTTTCGATTCCATCGTCGGCATCTTCAAGGCGTACTGCACGCGCGTCGGAAACGGCCCGTTTCCCACGGAGGACCGGGGAACCGCGGGCAAGAAGTTGCGTGAGATCGGACACGAGTTCGGCACCGTGACCGGGCGTCCGCGCCGTTGCGGGTGGTTTGACGCTGTCGCCGCGCGGACCGTGGTGAAGCTCAACGGCATCACCGATGTGGCGCTCACCAAGCTCGACGTGCTCGACGCGTTCGATTCCATCAAGGTGTGCACCGCCTACCGGTCGGGGAAAACCAGCCTGGACGTGTTTCCCGCCGATGCCCGCACGCTCGCCGGGGTCAAGCCGCACTATGAAGAACTGCGGGGATGGAAACAGCCGACCACGGGCTGCCAGCTGGATGACCTGCCGGCACGGGCGATGGAGTATATCCGGCACCTGGAAGAACTGATCGGTTGCCGCATTCATCTCGTCTCGCTGGGTCCGGAGCGCTCGGCCATGCTCCAGCTTCCACATGCCGGGACGTCGGCGCTGGGAGCGTAGGTGGAGCGCTGCGTCGTTACGGGTGCCAGCGGCCTGGTTGGCCACCAACTGACCGAAATGCTGGCGGCGAACGGCCGGCGCGTCGTTGCCTGGCAGCGCTCGGCGCCTCGCCCGCACCTGTCTTCCGCCGGGAATTCAATCGAATATCGAAGTTTCGAACTGGGCGGTGCGGCGGACGCCGATGTCGAGCAAGCGCTCGCCGGTGTTGACGCTTTCATTCACTGCGCGTGGGATATGCATTCCGGCGCGTGGGACGAGATCCAGCGCATCAATGTGCACGGCTCGATCGCGTGGTTCCAGGCGGCGGCCCGCGCGGGCGTGAAGAAGTTGATCTTCATATCCTCGGTCAGTGCGTATCCCGGATGCCGCTCGAAGTACGGCCGATCCAAGCTCCAGGTCGAAGACGCCGTGATGCGGCTGGCCGGTGTCAGTGTGCGCCCGGGCATCGTGTACGGCGATCCGTCGGCCGGCGTATACGGACGACTCTGCCGGAGTACCAACGCCTCCATCGTTCCGCTCATCGACGGAGGCCGTCAACGAATGCTCACTATCCACCGGGAGGATCTGGCTGCGGCGATCGAGCGTTTGCTGGTGGACTACCAACGATGGAAGGGACGTGTCCTGGTCATCGGCCATCCGCGGCTCGTCACCATGCGCGGTCTGCTGGTAGACATTGCGCGCGCGCGCGGCCGGTCGTTGCGTTTTGTGAACGTGCCGGGCGGAGCCGTGATGCTGGCGCTGCGCACCGCGGAAGCGATGGGCCTCAGATTGCAGTTCCGTTCTGACAGTCTGGTGACCCTCCGCGGTCCCGAGCCGGTCGTGGACACGCGGGTTCTTGACGAGTTGGGTGTGCCGCTGCGCGCCTTCGCGCCATGACGAGCTCCGTTCTCGACTCCCGTGAATGCGACGCCCTCGCGCGTCACCTGGTAGGGAGGCCGTGCCCGCCGGATGTGGCTGCGCGCTACCAACGCGCCGTCACGGATCTCAACCTGCATCTCCACGGCGCGGCGCAGCTCACATGGAATGCGGCGTGCGCCTTTGTCCCTCTGCTCGCCGCGCTGGACGCGGGCGTTGCTCTGTGGGACCGCAACGGTGTGGTGCGCCGGCGCCTGCTCGTCATGTTCTCCTTGCTCGAAGCCCACCCGGAAAACGCCGACCGGTTTCTCTTTCGTCCGCGCCGCGCGTGGGCACATGTGCGCACGCTGACGAGGTGTGTGCTGGCGCCGTTCGCCATGTTGGTCGGGACACCGCTCGCCATCGCATGCCGGCTGTCGGGAGGGAAGCCCTGAGATGCCGCCGGAGCGCCAGGACGTGGATTTCATCGTGGTGGGCTCGGGGATGGCCGGTGTTCACGCGGCCCAGACGCTGGTGGATGCCGGCGCCCGGGTGTTGATGCTCGATGGCGGCGCCACCGCGCAACCGGCCACCGAGCCTCCTGCCGGCAAATCGTTTGTTGCTCTACGCCAGAACGATCGCGAGCAGCACCGCTACTTCCTCGGCGACCGACTGGAGGCTATTGCGACACCGGCGGGGCGCCCGGGCTCGCAGCTTACGCCGACGCGGCGGTTCATCGTCGATCACGTTGATCGCTGGCTTCGTTTCCACTCCGACAGCTTTGCGCCCATGGAATCGCTCGCCCTGGGCGGGCTCGGTAACGCATGGGGAGCCGGCTGCTATCACTTCTCCGACCGGGATCTCGAAGATGCCGGGCTTCCCGCTGCGGAAATCCGGAGCGGGTATCAGCTCATTGCGGACCGTATCGGGGTGCAGGGCGAAGATGACGACACCAGTGCTTTCTGCGGCGGACCCATCCAGCGGCTGCAGCCGGTCATGGACATGGACGCCGCGGCCTCGGCGCTGTATGCGCGCTACCGCTCGCGGCGCCAGGCGATGCTCGCGCGTGGCCTGCACATGGGACGCCCAGCGCTGGCGGTGCTTACCAGGCCCATGCCCGGCCGGGAACCGGTGGCGTTCCATAACATGGATTTCTATGCCGACAACGAGCGCACGGCATACCGGCCGTGGTGCACGCTCGACGTGCTCAGGCGCAACCCGCTGTTCGAATATCGCGGCGACGTGGTGGTGACGGACTTTGTCGAGAGCGCGGACCGGGTCACCGTGTCGGGACGCAGTGCATCGGGCAGTGATCCGCGCGCGCTTCAGTTCGCAGGGCGTTCGCTGGTTCTGTGCAGCGGCGCGATCGGGACAATGCGTATCGTGGCACGCTCGCTCAACGGAATGGATCGCGCGTTTCCCATTCTCACCAATCCGTGTGACTACCTGCTTGGCATCCAGCCCGCGCGCATCGGGAAGTCGCTCGGGGAGCGTCTGTCGTCGTTCGCGCAGCTGGCGTTGTTCTACCGTCCGCGTGGCGAGGAACACCCGGTGTTTTCGGGCGGTTCCGTGTACACCTACCAGGCCCTGATGCTGTTCCGGCTGGCGCGCGAGGCGCCGCTTTCCTTTGCGCTGTCACGCGACCTGCTTCAGTTTCTGCAAACAAGCCTGCTCATGATCGGCATGACGTACCCGGACTGGCCGACGCGCGACAACTTCCTGAAGCTCACCCCCGACAGGGATTCGCCGACCGGTGACACATTGACCGCAGCGTACCGGATGTCGGAGCGACAGGAGATGATGCGCACGCGCACGCTGGGTGCGATTCGGCGGCACTTGCCCGGCATCGGTTGCTGGATCGCGTCGGCGGTGCGGGGCAAGAATGGTTTCAGTTCGCACTACGCCGGGACCGTTCCATATTCACCGGATGAGCGCCCGTTTGCGCTGGCTCCGAACGGGCGGCTGTACGGAACCGGGCGTGTTTATGTGGCCGACAGCGCGGGCTTTCGATTCCTGCCGGCGCTCGGGCTCACGTGGACCATCATGGCGAACGCACATCGTGTCGCGCGTGGGCTCGTCGCCCCGCGCTGACGCGCCGCCTGTCGGCGCAAGGCTTGACATGGCGTTGTTACGGCCCGTAGATTGGGCCCTGCTTCCGAGACGCTAGCTCATCTGGCAGAGCACTTGCCTTTTAAGCAAGTGGTACCGGGTTCGAGTCCCGGGCGTCTCACCAACTCCACGACGGGCTGCGCCGCAACGGCGCGGCCCGTTTTTTTGCTAGGATAGCGGCATGACGACCCGCAATGTCCGTCCGTTCGTCCACCTGCGGGTGCTTTCCTCCTACAGCCTGGGGCTCGGGCTCTCGTCTCCCGGCGACATGTGTGCGCACGCGCGGAGGTCCGGGTTCGGCGCGGTCGCGCTCACCGATGTGAGCGGCACCTACGGCTTTGTCGAGTTCCATCGGGCCGCGAGCCACAGCGGGATCAAGCCGATCTACGGCACGCTGGTGTTTCTGGACTGGAACGGGCCCGGGGAAGCCGGCGAACCGGTGCAGTCGCTCATCGTGCTGGCGCTGGACCGCACCGGACTTCGCAACGTATGCGCCATCGCGAGCGCGAGCGCGGCGCGGCGTGAGCGGCGCGAGGCGTTCTTCGTGTCCGATGTGGACGAATTCAGCGAAGGTGTCGTGGGCATCGTGCGCGTCGATGCCAGCGGCAGTGAAGTGACACCCCGGCACGTGCTCACGCCATTGCACGAGATTCTCGGAGACCGGCTCTTTGTCGAGTGCCATGCCGGACTTCCTGCCGCGCACCGCGCCGCCCAGAAACAAGCGATGGCGGACGCCGCGGGGCTGGGCATTTCGTGTGTTCTCACCCAGGACGTGCGTTTCGTCGGGCCGGCGCGGCCCCAGCTGCTCGACCTGATGGCGAGTCTCGACGAACCGGGCTTCGAGCACCGCGTGTTCAGCGACCGTCGCGCCGGAGACGCGTCGGCGGACCACGGCATGGCGACGGCCAGTGAGATCTCCGCCTCGTATGATGAGTTTCCGGAAGCCTACACCAACGCGTCGCTGATTGCGTCGCTGGTCCAGCCCGATCTGTTCGCTCTGCTGGAAGAATCTCCCGGGGCTCCGTCGTCGAACGACATGTTTGTGATGAAATC
>DASRYI010000142.1:0-18387 GCA_035687255.1 Candidatus Krumholzibacteriia bacterium
CATGGCGGCCGCGGTTGTCGACGTCCCGACGTCGTCGGCACCCACACCCGCCACGCACGCGGGCGGCGGTGCACGCAATCTGGCGGGCGCCAATCTGGTGGGTCCGGTTGCGGACCGCGCGGTCGTGCACTACCGCGTCCCCGACTATCCCGACTGGGCCAAGCGCGATGGCACCGAAGGATCCGTCACACTGTATTTCTTCGTGTTGCCCGACGGCCGTGTGAAAGAGAACGTGCTCGTCGAGCGCACCAGCGGGTTTTCTGATTTTGACGACCGCGCCGTCGCCGCGCTTCTGGAATGGAAGTTTGTGGCGCTGCCCGGATCCAGTGAACAGTGGGGGCGCATCACGTTCAACTACCGGTTGAGCGACGGTTAGTTTGCCTGGAAGGAGACGCTGCAAGGTCGCTCGAACGCGACTTTGACGAGCGCATTTTGATTTCGATATTGCGACGGAGCGCGAGGAGCAGGAGCGGAGAGCGAGCCTTGCAGCGTCTCTGGAGCAGCTGACAGCTTGAGGAGTGGACCATGTTGAAGCACAAACGCGTCGTGATGTTCGGTGTCGCGTCACTGTTGACGATCGCACCGGGAGTTTATGCGGCTGGAACCCAGGCGAAGACCTCGTCAACAAACAAAGCGGAGAGCGCGGCGCCGGACAGCACGATGCATATCGATGCCGGTGCGGAGGGCAAGAACTTCAACAGCATCACCATTCAGGGTGAGGACCGCGTGCGTGTGCAGTTCGACAAGCCCGAACTCAAACTCAACGTCGACCCCACCAAAGCCCCCGGTCTCGACTGGGTCAGCGTCAACGCGGTGCTGGGTGCCGATTCCTACAACTTCGTGGACCCGTTGCTCAGCCGGCCCGTGTACGAACGGTCGCCGTACGCGCCCCGGCCGTGGTTCGATTCGTTCCGCGACGGCCCCGTGGCGAGCTTCCGTCCCGCCGTCAGCGGTGTCCAGCAGTGGAGCCTCGAAGTGGCGGATTCGCGCGGCAAGACCGTGGCACGCTTCAAGGGCGACGGCAAACCGCCCAAGGAAATCACGTGGGATGGCACCACCATCGACGGCACGCCCGCGCGCTCCGATCTCACCTATTCGTACGTGCTCAACGCCGCCGACAAGGCCGGCAACAAGCGCAGCTTCGTGGGGGATTCGTTCGAGATTCCTCCCCATCTCGCCCAGAACAAGGGCGACATCAGCATGTCGTTCTCGGTGCCCCTGGAGAGCGTGCAGCAGCGCGTACCCGAAGCCACGGTGCTGGAAGCCGCCACGCGGTTGAATGAAACGGTGGCGCCGGCGGTGCCCGTGCGCGTAAACGTCACCGCGCCCACGTTCAACGCCGCCAAATCGATTGCCGACGAAGTGGTCGCCACGCTCCGGCCGCATCTCTACGGCGATGCGTCGCGCATCGCCATCACCACTCAGGTGGATGCCGGTAGCGCGGACCGCGCCAGCGTGACCATTGGCTCAGGGAGTAGCGCGCCGTCTCCGGCGAGCACGACCAGTCAGACAAAGAAATAGAGTGTCAGCTACGTCTCACTCCGAAACGATACCGCGCGTTCCACCTTTCCGACGCGTGACTCGTACCATTCGTAGAAGCGTTCGCGGCCGATCCTCTGCACCACCAGGTGTTCGGCGTGTTCGCGCCAGTTCTTGATGGCCTCTTCGCTTTCCCAGTAGGACACCGTGATCCCGACTCCGTCCTCCCCTCGTGCGCTCTCGATTCCCAGATAACCCGGCATGGTGCGAGCCAGGGCGTGCATACGCTCGGAGGCATCGCCGTATTCATCGATCGCGTCCTTCTTCCTCAGTGACGTAAAAATGACACAGTAGTACGGCGGTTTCGGGGTGGCAGCGGCCTGCGGCTCCATGCGCTTCCTTTCAGCGCCCGCGTTCGAGCGCGAGCAGAACGGTGCGGGCGTCGGGCATGACGAACACGCCACCCCCCGCATTCACGAAGTGTTTGCGCAGGCGCCGGCGGTACCACTCGGCGCTGCGCACGTGGATCTTCCGGTCGGTTCTTTTCATGTCCAGAAATCCGTCATCGATGTCGTCGCTGGTGGGCACGTCGAAATAGAGGGCGCCGCGGCACGCCCTGGCGATGGCGGCAAAGCTGCGCTCCACCTCCGCGGCCGGCATGTACTGCATCACATCCTGGCACACCACCAGATCAAAGCGGCGCCGCGTGCGGAACTCCGCGACCGTGCTCTGCAGCCAGCCGTGTTTGCGGCACAGATATTCGCTGGGATCAAAGCCGAAGTAGTCGATGGAGTGGTCGATGTCGTGCAGCGCCTGCATCCACAGCCCGGTGCCGCAACCCGCGTCCAGCACAGTGTGCACCGGCACCTGCAGGTGTGCGAGATACGCCAGCACGAAACACGCGCGCTTGAACACATCATCGGCGGAAATCACCGACGTCGTGGCATCATGGTAGTAGCGTTTGAAAAACGCCTGGTCGAACTGGCGGCGAACGGTTGGCTTGCGTGTCATAAAAGGAGGGCCGGCACGCGAGACATGCCGACCCTATTTTCATACGCCATGCGAGCAAAAATGTCTACTACCGGTAAAGAATCTTCGTACGCCCCCATGTCGCCGTCTGTATCCGCACCGGACTGGTCGTGTATTGCCCCGTGGTAACAATTTGCACGATCGGCTTGGTTTCGTCGACTGCTCCACCTGTCCAGTCCAGGGTCAGCTCGATATCGAACACCGCGGCGCCAGAAGGCGAATTCATGAGCGAGAGGAAGGTAAGTGGCGTCGCCTTCTGAATGCTACCATGCAGGTTGATGTCGTGAAAACCCGACGCTGCCTGGACACGGTAGTTGATATCGAACCCGCTGCCCGTATAGCTGATATCAAAAAAACTATCGACGGAACCCGGCGGCGCGCCGGAATTGATCACCATGAGTCCCGCCGGTGGATCACCCAGCTGCATCGCCGACTGGAACTGGATATCCCAGAAAGACTGTTGATTCCACGGGGTGCGCCCGTCCCGGTTGACGTATTGCACGAACAGGTAACGCGCAATATCCGGGTTCGGTGTCGCATAGTTTACCGACGTGCAGCGCATGTACGGGCTGACGCCGGTCGGCGTACCCCAGGTGACTGACTCCAGAGTAATGCTGTCGTAGAGATCGAGAGCGTACGTCGCACCATCTTGATGAAGCGTGCTTGCCTGATGCGCGAGATGGGGAGCGAGTCCTTCAGTAGGCTTGATAGTGTAAACGTCGAAGAAGGAATCGTTCGCGAGTACGGGGCTCGCCATTGCGGGCAGGATGACACCGAGGATGAGCACCGCATGCAGAGAGGTTCTCATTTCGGCCCTCCTTGGCAGACTATGTGAAATGCACTCCGTCGGCGGTGGCCCCGCCGACGTCGTCTCCCGAGTGGGTAGGCTGATGAAAAGTATACGGCCGCGACGCGGGCCGTTCAATAGGGAGTAGTTTACAGTATCAAGAGGGTTGCCACGCCGCCGGAAACTGGCGGCGTGGCGGTGGATATCCTTACATCGTATGCTTCGGGAAGTCCGACAGCATCTCGGTGACGACCTGGTTGAAGCGCCGCTTCTTGGTCTCGAAGTTGGACCGCTTGTCGAGTTCGGCTTTGGCGGTCGACATCCAGATCTGCTGTCCGGTCTTGGCGTCGATCGCAAACAGGATCAGCGAGCCCTCCTGCCAGGTATCGTCTTCACTCGAATGGGCCCACTGCATGTCGAATCCCTCATAGGCGGGGTTGTTCTTCACCTCGTCAAAGCGCTGTTCGATGATGACGTGGAACATGATGAGCATGTCGGGATTGCTGTTGACGTGCTCGTAGCCCAGGTTGTTCATCTCCGCGACGGTGTGGTCGCCCACCGCTTTGCGGAAGTTGGGACTGTCCAGCACGTCGTTGTGCGTGAGGACGTACTCTCCCTGGCGGCCGAAGCTCCAGGTCTTGTACTTGGACCAGTCGACCCCCGGCGTGGGCTTGGGCTCGATGGTGAGATTGGTATTGAACCCCTTCTGCGAACAGGCAACCAACGCCAGGACGCCCAGCACCGTGAGCACGGCGGCGGCACGCAACAATGTCTTCATGATCTCGGGGACCTCCGGTTAGACGCGACGGTCCTTTATAGCACGGGATGCACGGGGCTGTAAACTCACCCCCGAATCCGCGGAAAACCGGCAATTCCCCTCCGCGACGGCGCGTCGTGCGGCCATCTCCGGTCGGGCAAGGGACACGCCTCCCTTTTCTGGAAGTTCCAACCGCCGCCTCCGTTCGAAATGCGCGCTTGCCCGCACCACCGGGGGGCGCGCTGTTCACAAACCCCCACGCCATCCGGCGTAGGGTTGCGTCAAGCTGTTGATTATCAATACCCGCGCGTCCCGGCACGATCGATGCCATGCGCGATGCGTCAGCTAAATCCACGTTGCGTTCTGTTTTCCGTTTGTGACCTGAGTTCTTCCAGCTCGCCGCACGCCGGTGGTCCGCCGCGCTATATCGCGACGCATCGCCCTGGCCGCGGAGCAAGGAGCCGAAATGCGTGCCCCGAACCATTTCTTCGGCTCAATCAGTCTGCGGGTGTTCGCCCCCGTCATCGTCGTTTCATGTCTCGGCGTGTTCAGCAACGCCTACGCCCAGGTGCCGCAACCCGGCCTGGGCGGTCAGTTTGAAATCGACGGCAACCTCTTCTCCAACAATCCCGGTGGCATCATCGGGCTGGGTGACGACTGGTTGAACGGCCCGGCCGGACCCGGCACCGGTGTGTTGTTCAACAACGGCCAGCCCAAGGATCCGTCGACCACCATTCACATTCTGGACAACGTCGGCAACGCCGACTCCGATGTGTTTGACGGGAGCAACAAGGTGTTCGCCAACCCCAATTCGTACAAATGGAAATCGGGAAGCGTCCCGCAGAAGGACGACATCGAGAACGGCCTCGTGTATTTCACCGAGGACAACAGCGGCAATCACTGGATGCGACTGGCCGGTGACCGCGGTTCCATCAAGGGCGAAAGCTACATCGACTTCGAGTTCCTGCAGGCGAGGCTGATGAAGAACGCCAACGGCACCTTCACGTCGAACGGCCCCGCCAACGGCCGCACTGTGGGCGACGTACTGCTGACCATCCACCTGACTCAGGGCGGCAGCCAGGCCGAATTCTTCGCGCAGCGCTGGCAGCCGGTGGGCACCGGCTATGACTACGTGGCCATCAACTTCCCCGCCGGTCAGGCGTTTGTGGCCGCCAACATCGATTCCGCCGTTACCTCCACCTACGACGCCTTCGGAAGCCACACCTACGGCATCAACCAGTTCGGTGAAGCGGCAGTCAATCTGGATGCGCTGCTTCCCAACTTCGGCACGTGCTTCGGCATCGCCACGGTATTCGTGCGCACCAAGTCGTCCACCGCGGATGACGCCGTGCTCAAGGATTTCATCGAACCCTATCAGATCAACCTGTGTCTCGATCACACGCCACCGGTTCTCACGCCGCCGGCGGATGTGACGCTGGATTGCACGGAGTCGCCCCAGCCCAGTTCGGTGGGTGTGGCCACCGCCTCCGACGACTGCGACCAGGACGTCACCGTGACTTATCACGACACCCTGATCCCCGGCGGTTGCGCCCAGAACTACACCATCGAGCGTGTATGGACGGCCACCGACCACTGCGGCAATTCGACACAGGCGACGCAGATCATCCGGATGGTCGACAACACGCCGCCCAACATTGTGTCCTCGCCCGGGCCGGTGACCGTGCAGTGCGACGGCGACATTCCCGCCGTCAACCCCAACTCCATCGTGGCCAACGGCGAGTGCGGCAAGATCACGACCACGCATCTCGGCGACGTATCCGACGGCCAGAAGTGCCCGGAGGTCATCACGCGTACCTACCGTGTGAGTGACGAGTGCGGCAACTTTGTGGATGTGACGCAGAAGATCACCGTGCACGACACCACGCCGCCGGTGGTGGAGGACCTGGTGCCCATCACGGTGCAGTGCGCGGGCGACGTTCCCGCGCCCAACATCGCGGCTGTCAAAGCCTCCGATAACTGCGGCACGCCGACCGTGAAACATATTTCGGATGTCTCCAACGGCCTAACCTGCCCGGAAGTCATCACGCGCACCTACCGCGTGACGGACGCGTGCGGCAACACCACCGACAAGACCCAGACCATTACCATCGACGACACCACGGCGCCGATTGTGGGTCTGCTCTATCCCGTTACTGTGCAATGCAAGGGCGATATCCCTGCGCCCGACATTGCCCTGGTCACCGCCAGCGATAATTGCAGCTCGCCGGTGGTGGCCTTCCTTTCCGACGTGTCGGATGGCAAGAGCTGCCCCGAAACCATCACGCGCACCTACCGCGTGACGGACGCGTGCGGCAACGTCACCGACCGTGTGCAGCAGATCACCGTTCACGACACCACTGCGCCCACCATCCAGGGCCCGGCCAACGTCACGGTGTCCTGCACGGGCGAGATTCCCTCTCCCGACACCGGTCTGATTTCGGCGTCCGACAACTGCAGCCAACCCACGGTCACGTGGGTGGGCGATCAGTCGGACGGCAAGAGCTGCGGTACCAGCATCCTGCGGACGTATCGCGCGACGGACGCGTGCGGTAACGCCAAGGACTGGGTGCAGACGATCACCGTGGACGACAAGACCGCGCCGGTGGTGGATCCGCTGGCCGACGTCACCGTGTCGTGCATCGGCGATGTGCCCGCGCCCAGCATTGGAATCGTTCACGCCACCGACAACTGCAGTGCGGTGACGGTGTCGCACCTGGGCGACCAGTCCAACGGCGCCACCTGCAGCACCACCATAATGCGCACCTACCGCGTGACGGACGCGTGCGGCAACACCACCGACGTGGTGCAGAAGATCGTCGTCGACGACAAGACGGCGCCGGTCATCGTGCGCGCGCCGAGATGCCTGAAGGTGGAGTGCGAGGGTGAAGTGCCCGCTCCCGACATCACCTGCATCAAGGCCACCGACAACTGCGGTGCGGTGACGGTCACGTTCGTGAGCGATGAGTCGGACGGCAAAACCTGTCCGGCCACCATCACGCGCCGGTACCGCGTCACCGATCCGTGCGGCAACGCCACCGATGTCACGCAGCTCATCACCATCGATGACGACATCGCGCCGGTGATCTCCGGATGCGGCAGCGACAAGACGCTCGAATGCCCGTCGTCGGTTGTGTTCGATACGCCGACGGCCACCGACAACTGCGATCCCAACCCGAGTGTCATCGTGGTGGACGAAAAAACCACCTACGGGCCCGAAGGGTGGACGTATCGCATGAGCAAGACCTTCCAGGCCTTCGACCGCTGCGGCAACACCTCGCAGCAGTGTGCCCAGACCATGACCATCCATTGCCAGGCGGATGCGCTGTGCTCGGTCACACAGGGCTTCTACGGAAACTACGGCGGCACCTTCAACGGCGTCCCGACGATCCAGATCATCCGTAACCTGCTGTCCAACAATCCGCTGGTGCTGGGCAGGCCGGGCCGGTCGCTGACCATCAACTACAACGCGGCCGATTGCATCGTGCTGCGTCTGCCGGCGGGTGTGACACCGAACACGTTGCCCAACATCGGCGACAAGACACTCAATCAGAACACGTGTCAGATCACGCCCACGCCGATTCCGGTGGACAGCAACGGCAAGTTCCAGAACGTGCTGCTGGGCCAGACCATCACGCTGATGCTCAACGCCCGTTTGAGTCCGGCCATGCCGCTGTTCCCGCTCACGAATCACTTCTGCACGCAGAAAGCGCTTCCGGGCAAGGACGGCAAGCTGGGCACCAATGACGACGTGCCGGATGTCAACGACCCGCCCAAGCAGTTCACGATTCCCACGAGCGTGCTCACCGCGCTCGACAACCTCGGGTTGCCGCGGATCGTGTGGGGCTTGATCCAGCTGTGCAACATCGGTCTCGCGGCACAGCCCACCGCAGGTGCGTCACTCTCGGCCATCAACGATGCCGCCACCGCCATCAACGAGGGCTTCGATCAGTGCCGCTGGATCGTGCCGTGTGAAGACAACACGGTGGCCCTGACGGGCGGAGGGAAAGTCGGCGATATCAACAACATGACCATCGGCAACGTGCCGACGCACTTCGAACTGTCACAGAACGCGCCCAACCCGTTCAATCCCATCACGACGATTCGCGTCGCGATTCCGGAGGCCACGGACTGGAACGTGTCGGTGTTCGATGTGGCGGGACGCATGGTCAAGGAATTCAACGGACGAACCGGCGGTCCGGCGTTCGTGAACGTCACGTGGGACGGCAGGGACCAGCACGGGTCACCGGTCGCCTCGGGTGTGTACCTGTACCGGGTACGTGCCGACCACTTTGTTGACGTGAAGAAGATGGTGCTCCTGAAGTAGTTCGTTGCAGTCGCCGCGGCACCCACCGGCCGCGGTTCCAAGCGGGGCAACCGGAGGGTCGGGAGAGGTATTGATCCCGACCCTCCGGGAGGTGGGATGACATTGAACCCCCGGACGACAGGCGATATAGTTCAAGCACGACTCCTCCCGTAACCCGGGAGGAGTTATGTTTTGTCCCCTTGTTGTTGGAACCCTGCTCGCCCTTGCGCCCCACTCCATCACGGAGATCCAGGGCGCGTCGCTGGTTTCTCCCCTTCAGGCCGATTCCGTATCCACGACCGGCGTGGTGACCGCGCTCACACGCGATGGTTTCTACCTGCAGGACGCCGGCGGCGACGGCAATGACGCCACATCCGACGCGGTGTTCGTGCGCAGCGCCGCCACTGTGTTTGTGGGCGACGAGGTGCGTGTGGCAGGCGTGGTCGAGGAGTTCCTGCCCTCCAACGATTCCGCCAATCTCACCGTGACCGAAATCGCGGCGTCCGGCGTGACGCGCCTGCGCGCGGGAGTGGCGTTGCCCGCGACGGTGTGGCTCGCGCGCGCCGCCCGTTTTCCGCGCGACGGGGATGGAATTGCTTTCTGGGAGAGCCTGGAAGGCATGCGCGTGGGCGTGCATTCGCCGCGTGTGGTCGAAGCCAGCTACGCATCGGAAGAATGCTGGGTGGCGCCCACGGATGCTGTCTTTTCTGCCCGTGGCGTGCTGGCGGTGGGACCGGGAGCGTTTCATCCCGAACGCGTGAGACTGCTTGCGCCGTCGCTGCCGGTGTTGCGTCCCGGCGACGTGCTTTCCGACGTCACGGGCGTGGTGAGCTATGACCACGGCAACTACGCGCTGGTTCTCGAGACCCCGCCCACGTCGACATCCGGACACCTGTCGCGCGAGGTGGCCACGCTGTCGTCGTCGGACAGGCGCGTGCGCGTGGCGTCGTTCAACCTGCGCAATCTCGGGCGCGACGACTCCGCGCGCATGGATGAGGTCGCGCGCCTTGTGGTCTCACACCTGGGAACGCCGGAGATCATCGGCCTGGAGGAAGTGGTGGACGACAGCGGGTCGCGTAACGACGGCGTGGTGGATGCCACCCTCACGCTGCGCGCGCTGACCGCCGCCGTTCGTCGTGCCGACGGTCCCGCGTACGACTTTCGCGAAGTGCTTCCCGGGGATGGTGCCGATGGTGGTGCGCCCGGCAACAACATTCGCGTGGCCTTGCTGTTCGATCCGGCGCGCGTGACGTTTGTGGATCGCGGCGATTCCTCGGGTGACGCGGAAACGCGGTTTGTGGCGCACGACGGACAGCCGCAGCTCACGCGCAGTCCCGGGCGCGTGTTGCCCGGCGATCCCGCGTGGGTGCAGTCGCGAAAACCGCTGGCGTGTGAGCTGCGCGTGCACGGCGAGACACTGTTCGTGGTGGTGTGCCACTTCGTCTCGAAGAGCCGGTCGTCTCCGCTGTACGGAGCGGCGCAACCACCGCTCGATCCCGATGGCGCCAAACGCCGGCGGCAGGCGCAGCTGGTGGCGTCATTTGCCGGTGATGCGCTGGCGATCGATCCGCATGCGCGCGTGGTAGTGCTGGGCGATCTCAACGACGACTGGTTTTCGGCGCCGGTGGCGGTGCTCGAGTCCGGTCTGCTGACGGATCTGTGGAACGCTGTCACACCGGAGGAACGTTACTCCATCATCTACGACGGCAACGCGCAGGCCTTCGATCACGTGTTGGTGTCGCCGGCATTGCGCGACGATGCACGCGTCGATGTCGTGCACGTGTCCGCGGAGTTCCCCGATGGCGTGAGCGACCACGATCCGGTGCTGGCAGCGGTACGCGTAAGTGCACCCGCTGCCCAAACAGAGCCGCCGAAGTTGATCGTGTCTCCAGGGAGGCCAAACCCGTTCAACGCGTCTGTCACCCTGGACGTTGTGGGCGACCACCTGCACGCCACCATCTTCGACGTCGTCGGCCGGCGGGTGAGAGCTGTAACTATCAATAATTACAGCATCTTATGGGATGGCCGCGACGATGCCGGGCATCGCGTACCGGCCGGCGTGTACTGGGTGCGCGTGTCGGACGGGGCGGTGGCACAGACGCGCCGTGTGGTGTTGGTGCGCTGAAGAATTCCGTTTCAAAACACAATTCGCAGGCGCATGCTTGAGATCTCCCCCGCCGCCCGCCGCTGCGACCGGGAAAGTTCGCGGGCCGATTACGCGGCGGATCTCTCACCCACCGTTTCGACGGCCCAGGCTTTCAGCCCGAAGGACGGTGCCCGATGTCCTCCCATGAGTCTTCTCATCGCGCGGTTCAGTGGACTCCCCGAATCATCTGTATCGCGTTCGCGTTGTTGCTTTCGATGTTTGCCTTCGATGTGTTCGAAGAACCGGTATCGCCCATCCGCAAGGTGGGCGCACTCCTCGTTCATCTCATTCCGACGTTCGGCGTTCTGCTGATTCTCTGGGTCACGTGGAAGCGGCCGTGGGTGGGTGCCATCGTGTTCCCGCTGCTCGGGATTTTCTACGTGGTCTGGTCGTGGGGAAAGTTCAACTGGATGGCCCCCACGTTCATCGGTGGTCCGTTGCTGGTGATGGGCATCCTGTTCTGGATGAGCTGGCGCGCTCGCGCCACGTCTACGCGGTGATCAGGTCGGGATAGTGGGCGAAGTCGAGGCAGGCCTGCGCCTCGTCTGTCCAGGACTTGAGACTGCACCCCGGTGCTTTGTCGTAGTCCTTGCCCGGTTCCAGCGTCTTCGAGTTGACCACCAGCGAGTTCAGCGGCGGCCACTGGTTGTCGGCGCAGAACTCGGCGATCTCCCACAGGCACCTGTTCACGCTCTCGATGAACACCGGCAGCCCGGCTCCCTCGCAGACGGCGCGGTACGTGAGCAGGCATTCGCTGAACGGGGGGCGCTTTTCCGTGCGCAGGATGGAGCGCTGGTGGTTCAGGAGAACCTGACAGATCGCGACCGCTTCCTCGCTGAGATTGATTTCGGGATCACGCATGGGTCTAACGGGCGCCCACCGGTTGCGGCGCCCCTCCCTTGATCAGTTCGGGCATGTTGGCCTTGGCGATGGCGTCCTCGATTTTGACCACCTTCTGCGCGATGAGTTCGTTCATGTGATCCTCGAGAAGCTGGTTGCCGATTTTCTTGGTGGTCTGCATCGTGGACGTGATCTGCGACATCTTGTTCTCGCGGATCAGCGAACGGACGGCGTCGGTGGCGACCAGAATTTCCAGCGCGGCCACACGTCCGCCGCCGATCTTCGGCAGCAATGTCTGGCTGATGATGCCCTGCAGCGTGCCCGCCAGCTGCATGCGCACCAGCGTCTGCTGGTCGGGCGGAAACACACCCACAATACGGTCCACCGATTTGCCCGCACTCGTCGTGTGCAGCGTGCCGAACACCAGGTGTCCCGTTTCGGCCGCCGTCACCGCCAGCGAAATCGATTCCAGGTCGCGCATCTCGCCCACCAGGATGACATCCGGGTCCTGGCGCAGGGCGCGGCGCAGCGCCTGATTGAAGTCCTGCGTGTCGCTGCCGATCTCGCGCTGGTTGATGTAGCAGCGCTTGTCCTTGTGCAGAAACTCGATCGGGTCCTCCATGGTGAGAATGTGTCCGTGCTGGGTGGAGTTGATGAGATCGACCATGGCCGCCAGCGTGGTGGACTTGCCGCTGCCCGTCGGGCCCGTGACCAGCACCAGGCCGCGCGGCTTCATGGCAAGTTCCTGACACACTTTCGGGAGTCCCAGCTGCGCGAAGGTCGGGATGTCGACCGGGATTGCGCGCAACACGATTGACACCGCGCCGCGCTGCTTCATCACGTTGACACGAAAGCGCGCCACACCCGGCACCGAGTACGACGTGTCCAGATCACCGTAGTGCTCGAACTTCTTCCAGGAATCCTCGTCGAGAATCTGTTGCGCGATGTCCTTCGTGTCGGCCGGCGTCAGCGGCGTGTCGCCCTGGCGCTCGATCTTGCCATGCAGACGAATGCCCGGCGGCATGCCCGGTTTGAGGTGAGCGTCACTGCCGCCCTTCTGCATCATCATCGTCAGGAATTCCTGGATCTGCATCCCGTTGCTCCGCGTTGTGGTTGATTGTGACTCCGCACACTGCAGGGCAACCCGCGTGCCACGGGGCATTTTGGGCAGGTGGTCGGCAAACGTTTCCGCGCGGCACAGAGTTCCTCAGAATGGCTTGCGTCGTGAGTATGGTGCGCGCGATGTTCTTGAGGAACTCCACGATGAGTTTGGGAGTATGCAGTATGTCGGCTCGCGACGGCCGCATTGTGCTGACGTTGTCGGGGCCGATTGTCAGGAAGGCAGTGAGAGCAATGGGACACTTCGTCATTTACATCGACAACTTTGGTGATTTCCGCTGGTACCTCATGGATGAGGACGGTCACAGGATCGCGGATGCGACGGCGAGCTACCGCTCCCGCAGCGAGTGCGAGCACGCCATCAAGAACATTCAGCGCACCATCGCCAGGGCGAAACTGGAATCGCCGCTCCCCCGCGTCGAAACCCTTGTCTGAAAAATTTCGAGGCCCCCGCTCGTAAGAGCGGGGGCCCCGGGATCAGTATCGGTGGCGTTGGGTTCCCCACGAAGGGGTGACCATAAACAGTGCCACGATTTGGCGGAAAGGTTCCCTTACGGGGACGCCACCTCCACTAAGCCGCAACTGTCTATACTCACTGGATCACCTCCTTCTGGGCGTGCCCAATGTGATCGGCGAGACCCACCTCGCCCGGCCCCTCTGCCGCCCTATGGCCTCAGGACCGCCACGGCCTTCGCCGCGGAGACAACGAAGAAGACCATAAAAACTCGGGTTTTGGGAGGCAAGAGGAATTTTTGCCAGCAGCAAGTTGTTCAAAGACCGCCCGGGCGCATCGCTTCAGTGATTCAGCGTCCTACCCTGGCAGCGTCACCTTGAACTGAATCTTCGCCAGCTGCTCCGGGGCCTTGCCGATCTTGCGCAGGAACGGAAGCCAGCGTGGGTCGTCGTGGATGCTGTTGAACAGCGGGTCGGCCACAATGTCGGAGAGATTGCCGCTCTGCTGAAGTTCTCTTTCCAGCCACTCGAAGGCGCGGTCGGACTCGCCCCGGAACGCGTAGATGTCGGCGATGTTGTACGCGCCGTCGCCGGCGTGCGATGCAATCAATTCCGCGAGCGCCGCGTCCGACTCCTGCGTCCGCCCGAGTGCATGGTAGGCCATGGGCAGGCCGATCATGCGCCACACGTCGATGGTCTCCTGTTGGATCTCCGCGAGCGCACTCGCCGCGTCGCCCTTCAACAACATCGCCACTCCAATCTGGCAGTGTGAGATGCCGTTACCGGGACTCAGATCCAGCACGGTGCGGTACGACGCGATCGCATCGTCGTAGTGGCCGGTGTAGAGCTGGTTGGTGCCCATGTTGAAGAGCGCGGTCACGTTCACCGGATCACGGCTGGTGATGACTTCCCAGACTTTCAGTGCTTCCTCCTTGCGATCGAGAAGCAACAGCAACGCCGCGCTGTTTCCCAGGACGCGCAGGTCGGTTGGATCCAGTTGCGACGCGCGTTCCAGATGCTGCGCGGCGGTGGCGAGATCGTTGTCGCCGAACATGGCGACAAAGCCCAGACCGGCGTGTGCGGGCGCGTATTGCGGATCCAGTTGCACCGCGCGCGTGGCGGCGGCGCGGCCGATGGCAAACCCCTCCTGGAACGGCATCAGGCCCGCGAGGGCGCGGTTGGTGTAGTTGGCACACAGCGCGCTCCACGCCGGCGCGTAGGTGGAATCAATGGCGATCGCCAGGCGCAGAACCTCGTCGGATTTGTCGAAACCCTCCGCCGTGCTCTGGCGCCCCAGTTGAACCGCCTGCAGATAGAGCGCGTACGCTTCGGGGTTGGTCTTGCGCGTACGGGGTGCGTCGCCCAGGAGCGTCACCTTGAGCTCCTTCACCACCTCGGCCGCAATCTCGTCCTGAATGGCAAAGATATCGTCCAACGTGCGGTCGTAGGTCTCGGACCACACGTGAAACCCGTCGGCCGCGTGAATGAGCTGCGCGGTGATGCGCACCTGCTCGCCGGACCTGCGCACCGATCCTTCCAGCACGTATGCCACGTGCAGGCGGCTGGCAATCTCCGGCACCTCGATATTCTTGTCCTTGAACGAAAACGATGACGTCCGTGCCGCCACGCGCAGCTCGGGAACTTTCGAGAGCAGATTCAGGAGTTCTTCGGAGATACCGTCGGCAAAGAACGCCTGGTTTTCATCGGGACTCATGTTGACGAACGGAAGCACGGCGACGGTTTTCTCGCCGTCCTGGGCCGTGGTGACGGCGGTCCTGTGGGACGCGCCGCGGTTATCCTTCATGATCATGACCAGCCAGACGGCACAAATCACCGCAGCCACGATCCCAATCCACCATCCGTCGCCCCAGCGTCGCGTCCGCGTGCGCGCCGCGGAAGTCGCCGTCGCTCCCGCACCCGACTCGACATCCCGGCGCAGGCGCCGCAGCGCATCGCGAACATCCTCCGCCGACTGATAGCGGTTCCCGGGGTTCTTTTCCAGACAGCGCGCGACGATGCGCTCCAGTTGCGGCGGCAGGTCGGGCTTGAGCTGCGTCACGGGCCGGGGTGTGTCCTGCAGAATCGACATGATGGTGTCGGTCTGCGTGGCACCGGAAAACGGCCGGCTTCCGGTCGCCAGTTCATACAGAAGCACACCGAGTGAAAAGACGTCGCTGCGATTATCGATGGGCAGACCGCGCAGCTGTTCGGGCGACATGTACGGCACCGTGCCCACCACGACGCCCTCGCGCGTAAGCGGTGCAACCTGCGTGAGCGCTGAGTCCGGCGGCGGAGAGGTTTCGGAAAGCTTGGCCAACCCGAAGTCGAGCACCTTGGTGTGACCACTCCGGGTGATCATGATGTTGCCCGGTTTCAGATCGCGATGGACAACGCCTTTTTCATGCGCGGCCTCCAGCGCATCGGCAACCGCGATGCCGATCTCGAACACGTTCGACAGCGGAAGCCCCGCAGGCGTGAGAACCTTGTCCAGGCCGGGCCCCTCGATCAGCTCCATGGTGAGAAAGTGCGTGCCGGCGTCTTCCTCGACGGAGAACAGGGTGACGATGTGCGGATGGTTGAGCCCGGCGACAATCTTCGCCTCGCGCTGAAAGCGATCGAGCCGGGCGGGATCGGCGGCGAGGTCGGCGGGAAGTACCTTGAGGGCGATGTCGCGATCGAGCCGGGTGTCGCGGGCGCGATACACATCGCCCATGCCGCCTCTGCCGAGCAGGCCGGTGATCTGGTAATGGGCGAGTGTTTTGCCGATCAAGGGGTGGCTCCGGGGTTTGGAGCGGCGAGTCTAGGCGGGCGCTGCGGCGCGTGTCAATGACACGCGCCGCCGGCCCGATACCCGCCGAGCGGATCCACCGCGGAGAACGTCCCCGTGCCCTACTTGAGGAGCACCATTCGTTTCGACTCGACGAACGATCCCGCGACCATCTTGTAGAAGTACACGCCGGACGAGACCGGGGCACCAAACTCGTTGCGCCCATCCCACTGCGCCGTCTGCGTGCCCGCCGGGCGCTGGCCATCGACGAGCGTGCGCACCAGGTGCCCGGTCGTGTCGTATACGCGAATCGACACCTTCGCTCCTCCCGCGGGCACGTCATACGCAATGGTGGTGGCCGGGTTGAACGGATTGGGCACGTTCTGATGCAGCGCGAACCCGCGCGGCATCGCGCCGTCTCCCACCGCCGTGGCAGCAGGCCCGCCCAATGCAAAGGGCGAGAAATGCGTGGTCGTCCCGCAGATGATGTTGTTCACGGTATCGAGACTGGAGGTGATATCAACCCATGCGTCGGGATTGAGATCTGTGTCCCAGTGCTCCAGTGTGAGCGAGGCCTCCGGCACCGTCAGTGATGCCTCGTCGTAGTGAATGCAAATCGTGATCGCGCCGGAGTAGCTTGCCGTCGTCGACAGACTGTAGTACGTGCCATCCCCGATGGTGAACCCGGAGGGTGCGGGTCCCGTGGATGAGGTGACGAGCGAGGTCTCGCCGGAATTCGTCACCTGGAAGAAGTTGAGGGATACGGGCGATGTTCCGGTGGTCCAGTCGACGGGTGTAACGTCGACGAGGTATCCCGTGGTGGTGTTGCCGTCGATCAGGCGCACATTGTCGATCAATGGACCCTGGCTGTGACAGGTGGTGGGGCTTCCCGGCGAGCATGTGTACGGACACAGATCGCGCGCGATCATGGAGAGCTGGATGTCAGTGGCGCCCGCCACGATCAACGGGTTCAGATTGAGCGTGCGTACGTTCCACGCCTTCGCCGCGTTGTAGTAGGCGACACCGCTTCGTTTCCACGGTTGCCACACGCCACCCACCTTGGAGCGCACGCCGTAGCTGTAGTACATATCCAACGGTAACGCGAGATCCTCGTACACGTCGAAACTCAGCACCACGGCGTGACCGGCCGGAAACGCCGCCAGCGAGACCGGTGGCGAGCGCAGCTCATTGTTGATTCCCCGGAGTATTCCGTCGACGTTCTGTGTCAGCGGCACGGCGAGTTGCTCGGGATGACCACCGCATGCGTACGTGTCGGGGCTGCCCGAAAAGAAGCCCCAGAGATGTGTGGCGTCCTGATATGCCGGGTCTTCCTGCAACACCGTCGTGCCGTCGAAGAGAGCGGAGTAGTCGCCGAATACGGCTGCTGGACCGCTGGCAAACCAGTGAAAATCGGGCGTATGGGTGTCGCCTTCAGCCGAAGTTTCGAATGTCTGGGAATCGACGAGCCCGGACCCCGTCGAGAAAATCAGGATGTCGTCGATTGTCGCGGCGCCCTCGGAGTCGATAAAGCCATCCTCATCCGAGACCGCGTTATCGGACTTGAATTTGAACAGAAACGAAATCGTGCCGTCGTGGTCGGCGGCAGGGATTAATTTATTCACCGCCAGGGTGCCGGTCCCCGACCACGTGTCCAGCAGATGCGGCACCTGGTCGCTCTTGGCGTAGTAGAGCTCGAGATTGTCGTAGGATGATTCGCAGTCATACCGCAGCTGGAACGTAATCGTCACGTCTCCCGAAACCGTGAACGGCTGTGAGAAGAAATACTGCTCCCAGTCGTTGCCGTAGCCGTCGGTATACAGCTCACAGTCAGTGGGCGAGTTGCACGCGCGCCGGCCGCACCACATCGATTTGGTGCCGCTAAGAGGCGGGATCGGCGGCAAAAATCCCGTGAAGTCCTCGACGTGAAAGTACGCGGGTTGATCGGTCATGTCGACCGACGTCCACCCCTGCGGATCCGGGGCACCCCCGTTGTCGAACGTCCAGGATTGCACCACAGTGGCGGGCGCCTGGGGCGCATTGGGTCCGCTCGATTTCGCGGGTTGGACGGGCGATGACTGCGACTGCTGGATGCCGTCGCGGAGTTGTCTGGCTTGACTGGAATGGCTGGTACTGATGAAAAGCAGCAGGGCGAGTAGCGGCATGGCTCGCTTCATGAGGGGGCTCCTTGAGAAAGGTCATGAAAACCAGCTGAACTTTGAAGTATCTGCCACCAGAGTACGTGATGAGATGACTAATATCCAGCGAATACTCCGTCAATGCATCGCCGTGAACCACAGGTACACGGCGAAGTTGTCGTTCGGGTTGTTCTGCGGCCAGGCGAAGTCGAGTCTCAGGTTGGCGGCGTCTTCGGCGGGCCAGAGGTAGCGCTGCAGCCCGAATCCCACCGAGGTAATCCAGTCGGGTGAGTCCCCGTCTCCCACGCGCGCGGCGTCGGCCCAGGGGATGAACTGGAAGCCGAGCTCCTGGATCAATGGAATGTGCGTCGCCGCGAGTACGTCGTACGGAAAGAGATACTCGAGCCGCGCCGCAAACGAATGATCGCCCACGTGCGTACGCGGTTCGTAACCACGCACGGTACTCAATCCACCGATATCGGCGAGTTGCTGCGAGGGCGGTGAGTCGGCCGTGGTTACACCGCGTAGTGTTGCCTCGAACTCCTGCCTTCCCAGCACGAAGCCGCGCGCGC
>DASRYI010000143.1:0-11528 GCA_035687255.1 Candidatus Krumholzibacteriia bacterium
TGTGCACTGGCGCTGTGCCTGGTGGTGGCGACCGGGAGCCCGCGCGCGGCCGCCAGCCGCGATGCCAGCGTGCAGCGCGAGGAGCCGGGACGGCTGGTATTCCGGGTCAACGTGCCCGTGCCGCGCCTGCTGGAGAGCACCGCGCTGGCCGGGACGGAGCGGCTGGAACTCGATGGCTACAACCGCCTTGGCAATCCCGGCGAACCGCCGACGCTGACGCGTTGCTTTCTCATCGGGCTTCCCGGGTCCGGCGCCTACTCCGTGTCGTACCGCGTGGTGAGTTCGGCATCGCTGGGGCCGCACAAGCTCGAGCCCGTCGCCACGCCGGTGGGAATCCACGACGAGGATCTCGGGCCCGGCCTTTCGGATCGCACCGTGTGGAACGAAGACGTCTTCCAGGCCTACGTAGCACCGGCCCTCGTGACGCCCGGCGACGTCGTGTACGTGCGTCACCAGCGCGTGCTGCCCATCCGGGTCACACCGGTTTCCTACGATCCCCGGTCGCAGGAACTTTCCGTTGCGAAACAGATCGACGTGGAAGTGCATTTTTCCTCCGCACCAACGCGCGATAGCGGCGTGAGCGCCGCACCGGCTGGCGGGGACAGCCGCGACTGGGAAGAGATCTACGGCCGCCTGCTCGTGAACGCGCACCAGGCGCGGCCGTGGCACCCCGCAACGACGACCTTCGCCGAAAACCTGAGCGCCGGCGTGCGCGTGGCCGGGGGCGCGGTAAAGATCCGCGTCTACACCACCGGCATGCACACGGTGAGCGCGTCACGCGCGATTGCGGCCGGGTTTCCGCCCGACCAGCCGGTTGCCAATCTGCGCGTCTTTCGGCGCTTCTACACGGAATCATCGCTGAGTGCGGGAGAGACAGAGATCGCCTGCGAGGTGAACGAGGATCCGTCGGGAACGCCCGGCGTGTTCGACGGCAACGACCAGGTCGTGTTCTACGCCCGCCGCCTGCGCGACGATCCGACGCAGGGTGATACCCGCGAACAGTACTCCGCCTACAACGTCTACTGGCTGGAACCGTCCAACGGCACCCGCATGGTGCAGCGAACCCCGCCGGCGGGTTTCGTGAGTGCCGACACCACCAGCGCGGCGTTTCCCGTGACCGCGAGCCATTTCGAAACCGACACCATGTTCCAGGATGGAACGCCTCCCGGCGTGAACGATGTGTACTACTACAACTGGGGCTACGAGGCGGGCCCGGTGGACATGCCGTTTACGATGGAGAACATTGTGCCGGGAAGCAATGTCGCGCTCTCCGCGCTGCTGCTCAATCCGACCTACGACTATGCCCGCACGGTGCGTCTCTCGGTGTTCAATTCCAAGGGCGAGACGGTATTGAACACGTCCTATCCCATTCCGAACCGCTCGCAACGCGGGTTCACCGCCACCGTGCCCGCGTCGGCGTTTGATCTCGGCACCAACCAGTTCCGTATCAACCGGCCCGATGCATCGCGCACGTCGCTCCAGGTCCAGCTCAATTACGTCGAGGCCAGTTACTCGGCTCTGTTCCGCGCGCGCGGCAACGCGCTGCTGTTCAATTCCGCATCGCTCGTGGGTGACACGACGATCACGGTGACCGGTATCACCTCGACCGGCGTCACTTCGACGGCGGACCTGCGGTTGTTCGACATCACGAATCCGGAACAGCCGCAGCGGATACTTCTCAACGCAGGGCATTTCCAGCCGGTGGCGGGTGGAACGGCGCTGGCCTTCCGGGAATCTCTGGCGGGGCGCCACAATTACCTGCTGACGCCGGCCTCGCGCATGACGGATGTGGCCCAGGCCGACCTCGTGGCGGATTCTCCCAGCACGCTCATCGGCGGGCCGGCGGAGAGCGGTGTCGATGTGCTGGTGGTGTCCCATCACGACTTCATGGCGCAGATGCAGCAGTGGGCCGCGTACCGGCGGGCGCAGGGATACCGCGTCCTGCTGGCCGACGTCGACGACGTTTTCGACGAGTTCAACGGTGGCGTGCCCAACGCGCGCGCGGTGTATCGATTTGCGCGCCACTTCTTCGAACACGCGGGTGCGGGCGCGCTGGTGCTGGTGGGGGACGCCAGCGAAGACCACAAGCGCATACACGCCGACTCCGGCCCCGACTTCGTTCCCACCATGACGCGCATTGACGATGTTCCCCAGCTGCTTCAGAACGAGGTGGTCACCACCGACAAGAAGATGGTGAAGTTTCCCGGTCCGGGGGGAGTCGTGGACGCGGTTCCGGACATGATCGTGGGACGGATTCCGGCCGGATCCCCGGGCGAACTCGATGTGGCGCTCGCCAAGATATATGCCTTCGAAGCGCCGGGGGCGTCGGATTTCTGGCGCAAGCGCATGATCATGGTGGCTGACGACGAGTTCAGCGAGGGCGAATCCTCGTTCGGGCAGGTGTCGGAGTACTGCTTCCACAACGAGGGCGGTTTCCAGCGCGGCGAGGAACAGGCCGCACAGATCATTGAAAACTCGCTTCCCGCCGGGTTCAACGTGGTTCGCTTCTTTCTCAAACAGTACACCGACAATTTCTACCCGCCGCGCACGCCCTCCGATCCGGCTCCCTGTGCGAGCCGATTCGCAGCCATCAGTTACGTGCGCCAGAACGCCACCGAGAAACTGATGAACGAACTGGACCAGGGGGCAACGCTGGTCACGATCCAGGCGCACATGAACCGCTACGTGATCACACACGAACGGCTGTTGACCGGTGAGCCCGGGTCCATTCTCAACGGCTCAACCGGCCGCGACTGGCTGCGCGTTACCAACCGGTTCAAGCCGTGGATCGTCTTTGCCATGGGCTGCCATTTCAGTGACTACGCCATCTTTCGCGAGCAGGCGTCGGACCGCCTTCTGTACAACGCGCCCAACGGCGACGCATTCGCCGAGCAGTTCCTCTTCCAGGACGAGCGCGGCGCGGTGGGAACCTACGGCAGTTCGGGCTTCGAATACCTGGACGACAACGCCGACTACATGAACACCACCGCTGCGGTGTGGTTCTATGAGGCGCCGTATGACACGCTTGTGAACCAGACCAATGCCGAGTGGAAGTTCGGGGAGATGATGTTTCTCACCGAGGCGCAGATGGCCGTGATGAACAGCCGGCAGGCGGCGGCGGTGGAGCGGTACCACATCCTCGGGGATCCGATGCTGCGCGTCGATGCCGGTCCGCCGTCGTTCCAGGTGACGGTGAACGGGAAGCCGGTTCAGAACAACGAAAAGATCACCTCGGGAGGCGAATTTGACACCATCAATGTGGTGGCGGTGGTGACCGACGAGAACGCCATCCACAAGTTCTCACTGGAGGTCGCGGGCGTGGACGCCAGCGATTCGCTGACCGTCACGCCGACGAGCGATCCCGGACTGGTGCATGCCCGCCAGTACCGGGTGAGCTTCCGCCACCGGCTGCTGCCCCAGACCTATGACATCGTGCTGCGCGCCTTCCAGGCTCCGGATACCACCGCCGGCCAGTACCATCTGGCGGCGGAATTTCGTCTCAAGGTGGAGGCATACATCGCCGTCTCCGTCAACAGCCGGGCCGTCGAGAGCGGCGCGTCGGTGCCGGCGGACGGCGACTACCGCGTCGACCTCGGGTTCCCGGTGTTCATTCCGCAGTCGGATATCATCCTGACCATGGATGACAACGTCATCACGGATGCGCAGTACGCGCACCCGACACCCGAAGACTCGCTGGCGTGGGTCATCACGTTCCGGCGCAAGCTTGACGCGGGCAAACACCATCTGCGGGTTTCGGCCCGGACCATCGAGTTCGACTATCAGCTGGTGGTGAGCGAAAGCAGCGGCCTTCGCAACGTGATCAACTTCCCCAATCCGTTCCGCGGTGACGGTACACGCTTCCTGTACAGCAACGACGTGGAGATCGTCGATGGCGGCATCGACATCTACACCGTGAGCGGAAAGAAGGTGCGCCACCTCGATATCCCGTCGAGTGCGCGCCAGCCCGGGAACAACGGCGTGTTCTGGGACGGCCGCGATGGATCCGGCGGGGAACTCGCCAACGGTGTCTATCTCTATGTCATCAAGGTGCGCCAGCGCACCGGATCCGCCACGTTTCGCGGCACCACCAACAAGATCGAGTAGCTCCCGCCCCCTGCGCCCCGCCTGCACGCGTCGATTTCCCGTTGGGTGTTCTTTTCGGCCTCTGATAGACTCCGGCCGCGCTTGCCAACAGGCGCCAATGCCATGCCGGAGAACAATCCTCTTTTCGAACAACTGAAAGCGCTCACCACCGAGCAGCGCAACCCGCGCACGCGCGGGATCGATCTCGCCGACACCACGCGCATCCTCGAACTGATGAACGACGAGGACCAGACGGTCGCCGCCGCCGTGCGCCGCGCGATCCCGGATGTGGTGCGGGCCGTGGAACTCGTCTCCGGCGCCTTTCGCGCGGGCGGGCGGTTGTTCTATGCGGGGGCGGGAACCAGCGGCCGGCTGGGCATACTCGACGCCGCGGAATGTCCCCCGACATTCGGTGTGGAGCCGGACCTGGTGCAGGGGATCATCGCGGGCGGGCGTGACACGGTGTTTCGATCGCGCGAGGGCGTCGAGGACCTCGAGTCCTCGGGCGCCGCGGATGTGGCGAGCCACGGCGTGACGTCCGGCGACGTGCTGGTGGGAATCGCCGCGAGCCGGCGCACGCCCTACGTGCTGGGGGCGCTGGCCGAGGCAAAGCGGCACGGTGCACGCACGGTGTTTCTGCGCTGCAACGACGGTCCCGATCCGGGTGTGGACGTGGTGATCACGGTGGTGGTGGGCCCCGAAGCGATCACCGGATCGACACGGCTCAAGTCGGGGACGGCGCAGAAGATGGTGCTCAACATGATTACCACCGCGAGCATGGTGAAGCTGGGCAAGGTGTATGAGAACCTCATGGTGGACGTGCAGCCCAACAGTGAAAAACTCATCGAACGCGCCAAGGGAATCGTGATGATGCTCACGGGACTGGGATACGACGATGCCGCGCGCGCATACGACGCCTCCGGCCGCCGGGTCAAGGTGGCCGTGGTGATGCAGCGGCTCGGTCTGGATGCGGCCGCGGCGGAAGCGCGGGTGCGCGATGCCGGTGGATTTCTGGCGCGCGCGTTGGGGGAACGCGAATGACGTTCCGCAGCGGAAGACGCGCGGCCGGGGCGGCGGCATCCCTGGCGCTTGCATTGGCGCTCTGTGCCTGCGGGAAGAAAGCGAATGAGAGCGCGACCACGATCCGCTTCTGGCAGTTCTGGGACGTCGGCGTGGTTGCACCCATCGTCGAAGAGTTCGAGAAGCAGAATCCCGGTGTCCACGTCGAAGTGGAACAGCTTACCTGGGCCACCGGCCTGGAGAAGATCCAGGCGGCACTGGCATCGGGGACCCAGCCCGATGTGTGCGAACTCGGTTCCACGTGGCTCCCGCGTTTCAGTTACGAGGGGGTCCTGGAGGATCTCACCTCCGTCTACCAGGCCGAGCGTGACAGTTTCCTGCTCTGGGACAGCGCCATGTGGAAGGGAAACGCCTACGGCCTGCCGTGGCTGCAGGGATCGCGAGCGCTCTTCTACAACCGCGATCTGTTCCGGCAGGCCGGACTCGATCCCGATCATCCGCCAGATACCTGGGACGAACTGCTGGATGCCTCGCGCCGCATTCGCGCGCTGGGCCAGGACGTGTACGGGTTCGGCCAGAACATCGGCGAGAAGTACGTCCTCTACAAGAAATTCATGGCGTTTGCATGGGGCAACGGCGGGGATGTATTCGACGCGCAGGGTCACGTTGCCATTAACAGCCCCGCCATGGTGGAGGCCCTGGAGTTCTATCTCAAGCTGGCGCCGTATTCACTGCAGGAGAAACAGGAAGTTCTCGATCAGTATTTCAAGACGGGGAAGCTGGGCATGCAGGTCTCGGGGGCGTGGAACCTGAAAAACTACGCGCTGGAGGCACCCAATCTCGACTACGGCGTGGCGCTGGTGCCCCGGCCCGCCGCCGGCCGCGGCGAGCACGCCAGTTTCGCCGGCGCCGAAATGCTGGTGGTTTTCCGCGGATCGAAGCAGCGGGATGCAGCCGTGCGACTGGCGAGGTTCCTCCAGGCCTATCCGCAGGCGCGGGCGGTGTCGCTGGCCGCCGGCAGCGTTTTCCCGGCCTCCAGAGAAGCCATGGATGACACCACCTTCACCAACGACCCGCGCGTGCGCGTGTTCGTGGAACAGTCGCTCACCAGCCACACGCCGCCTGCCCATCCGGGCTGGGTGGAAATGGAAGACGTGATCGACCACGCGGTCGAGGAGTGCATGTACGGCCGCCGGGCGCCGCGCTGGTGTCTTGACGACGCCGCGAAACAGATTGCCGAGATCGCGGCGCGCTTCGACAACAAGCAGGGAACCACGCCTTGAAGCGCCGCGTGTCTCCGGTGGTGTGGCTGCTGCTGCCCTGGGCGCTCATCTACGGCGCCTTCTTTGTGTTTCCGTTCCTGTTCTCCTTCGTGCTCGGGTTTCTGCATTACAACCCGCTCAATGTGGCGGGAACGTCGTTCGCCGGGACCACCAACATCACGCGTCTTCTGGGTGACTCCGAATTCCACGGGGCGCTGCGTAACACCCTGTTCTTCGTGGTGGGCACGGTGCCCGTGACCACGACGCTGGCGCTTCTGCTGGCGTGGCTGTTGCGCGGACCGATGCCCATGAAGGACGCCCTGAAGGCGGCCATGTTTCTGCCGTCGATCCTCTCGATGGTGGTGATCGCGCTGCTCTTCAAGTTGTTCTATGCGCCGGGCGGGGCGTTGAACGAAACCATGCGCGCGCTGGGTCTCTCCGGACACGGCTGGCTGACCGATCCGCACACCGCGCTGCCCGCCATCATGGCCATGGACGTGTGGGCGGCGGTGGGCTACTACGCGATCGTCCTGTACGCCGCGTTCACTGCGATTCCGGACTCGCTCTACGAGGCGGCGGCGCTGGAGGGCGCCGGCGCGTGGGCCACGTTCCGCCACGTCACGTTTCCCATGCTCAAGCCGGCCATCGGCTTCGTGCTGGTCATCAACACCATTCGTTCCTTCCAGGTGTTCGTGGAGGTGCTGGTGATGACGCAGGGCGGCCCGCTGGGATCCACCAACACTCTGGTCATGATGCTCTACGACACCGCGTTCCGCCGGCTCGACTACGGATACGCCAGCGTGATTGCATACGCGGTGTTCGTGCTGTCGGGCGTGTTCTCGGTGTTTGCCATGAAACGCATGCGCTCGCAGACGCCGGAACAGACGCGGGGGCTGCCGGCATGAAGCGCGTCCTGCGCTGGTTGCTGCTGGTGGCGGCGGTTCTGCTCATGGCGTATCCGCTGGGCTGGATGATTGCGGTGTCGCTGCGCACACCGAATGGCATCGGCCTGCGCTACTACGGAGAAGTATGGAACGCGGGACCCTTCGACCGTTATTTCCTGAACAGCCTGGTGGTGGCGGCCGTGGTCGTGGCCGGCAACATCGTCTTCTGCACCATGGCGGCGTACGCGTTCGCGCGCTACCGCATTCGCGGCGGCAAGCTGCTGTTCTTTCTGGTGCTGTCCACGATCATGCTGCCCAAGCAGGTGATTCTCGTCCCGCTGTATATTTCGATGCAGCGCATGGGGCTGATCGACAGTTACTGGGCGCTCACGCTGCCGTTTCTGGTGGATCCCTTCAACATCTTCCTGATCCGCCAGTACCTGCTTTCGATCCCCACCGACTGTGAAGAGGCGGCGCGCATCGATGGTGCGGGGGAGTTCTTCATCCTGTTCCGCGTCGTGTTTCCCATGCTGACGCCGGCGCTGGCGGTGGTGGCGATTCATACCTGCCTCACCAACTGGAATTCGTTCCTGTTTCCGTTTATTTTGACGAACAGCACGTCGATGCGCACGCTGCCGGTCGGCCTGGCGCTGCTCTCGCAGGGTGCGCACAGCATCGATTGGGGCCACCTGATGGCGGGCGCCGTGATTTCGGCGCTTCCCGTGGTGGCCGCGTTTCTCGTGTTTCAACGCCGCATCATCGGCGGCCTGACCACTGGAATGACAAAATGAACCATCCTGTCTGGCCGTCTCTTTCCGGCCGCGACGAAGTGCTCGCCGTGGGACTCATGTCCGGCACGTCGATGGACGGCGTCGACGCCGCCGTCGTGAGCATGGATCTCACTCCCGTGCGTCCGCGTGTCGAGCTCAGGGCGTTCATTTCCAATCCGTATCCGGACGAGTTGCGTGAGTCGTTGCTGGATGCGGCCGCGGGCGCGCAGGTGACGGCGGAAGACATGGCGGCCATGCATACCGGTGTCGCGGTGGCCTTTGCGGGCGCGTTCTTCGCGGCGTGCCGGGAGGGACACGCCGATACTCACGGCGTGGATTTCATCGGATCGCACGGCCAGACCGTGGCGCACATTCCCCCGGGAAGCGGCGCTGCCGTGGCGGGCACGCTGCAGCTGGGTCCTCCCGCGATGATTGCGGCGCTGACGGGGGTGACGACGGTGGGGGACTTCCGTTGCGCCGACGTGGCGATCGGTGGCCAGGGGGCGCCGCTGGCGCCGTACTGCGACTACATGCTGCGGCGCGGCGAGACCACCGCACGCGTGATTCTCAACATCGGTGGAATTGCCAATCTGACGTATCTCCCGCGCGGCGGTTCTCCCGAGGATGTCATCGCGCTGGACGCCGGCCCCGGGAACATGGTGACGGATGCCCTGTTTCGCGCCCTGTTTCCCGGCGAGGGTCATTACGATGAAGACGGCGTGCGCGCGGCGGCGGGAAATCCGTCGAAGGACATCTGCGACGAATTGATGCGACATCCGTTCTTCCGTTCCGGACTGCCGCGCTCTGCCGGCCATCGCGAGTTCGGTCCCGCCTTTGCGTGGATGCTAAAGCGCGCCGCCGACGCGGCCATTCTCTCGCCGGAAGACACGCTGGCGACGTCGGTGCTGCTGACGGCGCGGGGAATCGAGGACGCGGTGCGGCGCTTTCTACCCGAAGCGGGCGTCGACGAGATATTCGTGACCGGCGGAGGCGCGCGCAATCTGGCGCTCATGCGCGAATTGCAACGCGCGCTCGACGGCGTTGCGATTGCGCCCATCGATGAGCTGGGTATTCCCGCCGAAGCGAAAGAAGCCGTGGACTTTGCGTTTCTGGCGCGCGAGGCGTTGCTGGGACGGACCAATGTCATGCGGTCGGTGACGGGCGCGTCGCGCGCGCTGGTTCTGGGCTCAATCTGCCGGGGGTGAAATGCGCCGGGGACTGATCATCATGGCGACGTTGCTGCTGGCAGGGTGCGCCGGCAGCGGACCCGCCCCGAATACGGGCGCGGGCGGGCAGACACGCCGGGCCGGACAGGAGCCCATCATCCGCGTGCTCGTGCTTTCGAGCAGTGGCTCGGCAACGGTGGCGAGCACCGGCGCCGTGCGTGTGACCAGCGGCGCGGGAACGAAGCTCTTTGACAGCGATCGGGGTGGAACCGTCTCGCTGCAGCGACTCACGCAGGGATTGCAGGTGCGCGCGGACGCCGCGGGGCTGACGGCGACTTCTGACGGTGAGGTGGTGATCGACGCCGGCGCCAGCCCGCTTTCGGTGGGCGGTGTGTGGTACTCTGGACGGGTCCTGGCAAGGCCATCGGATTCCGGGGGCATCGACCTCATCAATCTGGTTTCGCTCGAGACGTACCTGCAGGGCGTGGTCCCGTACGAGATCGGCGAGCCGGGGCCGGACGCCTACGCCGCCGTGGAAGCGCAGGCGATTGCGGCGCGCACCTACGCCGTCTCGCGCATGAATCTGAACCGCGCGCAACCCTATGACGTCGAGTCGGGTGTCGCCGACCAGGTGTACCGCGGCAACGAGAAGCAGAGCCGTCTGGCGTCGTCGGCGGTGAAGGACACGCGCGGGCTGGTGTTGTCGTATCACGGCGCGCTGTGTGATGCGTACTACAGCGCCACCTGCGGCGGTCACACGTCGGACATCCGCACGGTGTGGCCCGACCGTCCCGATGCCCCGTTTCTCCATGGCACGCTGGATCGCGCGGCGTCGGGTGGCGCGAGTTTCTGCGCCGGAGCGCGCAATTTTCGCTGGTGCTACTCGTTCTCGGCGCGCCAGCTGGGCAACACGCTGCGCCAGACGCTGCCGGCGGTGCTCGGTATTCCGGCGGCGTCGGTGGGGGACCTGGTCGATCTGCGCATCCCGGCGCGGACACTCTCGGGGCGCGTGAGCCGGCTGGAGATTCAGACGTCGACGGGGAACTACGTGGTGGTGGGCGACAAGATACGGCGTGCCCTGATGCTCGACGTCAAAAAAGGACGGATTCTTCCGAGCACCATGTTCGACCTTGAAAAACGCATGAACGGCCCGACGCTGGTGGCCGTTGACATCGTGGGGGGCGGAAACGGGCACGGCGTGGGCATGTGCCAGAATGGAGCAATTGGTATGGCACGCCGCGGCTACGCATACGATATGATTCTCGAACACTACTATCCGGGCAGCATCCTGCGCCCGGGATACTGATGACCGTGAACAAAGAAAACGAAATTCTCACCCCCGAGTTGCGCTTTCATCTGATTCGCCGGATGGAGCGCCACAAGGTGATTCCACTCGCGGGCCCGCGCCTGCTTCCGCACGAACGCAAGTATCTCGAGTTCCACAACGTCTCGGGCGTGATCCTGTTTTCGCGCAACGTCGAAAGCCTTTCGCAGATCGCGGACCTGGTGGGATCGGTGGTGGAACAACTGGGAAGCGACGGCCCGGCGCCGCTGATCATGGCCGACCACGAGGGCGACTTCGTGGCCGAACTGCGCCAGATCATCGGGGTACCCCCGGCCGCACTCGCCATCGCCGCTACCGGCGATCCCGACCTGGCCGCGGAAGTGGCGTTCGAGACGGGAACCGCCATGCGCAAGCTGGGTGTCAACACCGTGCTGGCGCCGGTGGCGGACTGTTACTTCGATCCGGCCAGCGCCATCACCGGGCTGCGCAGCTTTGGCGCCGATCCCGAGCGCGTCTCGCAGTTCGTGGAGCAGACTCTGGCCGGCTTCCGCGAAGCCGGTGTCATCACGTGCACGAAACATTTCCCGGGACATGGTTCGACGCCGGAAGATTCGCACGAAACTCTGCCTGAAGTGCGCAAGTCGGCTGCGGAACTGGAGGCGGCGGACCTGGTGCCGTTCCGGCGTGCACTCGCGGCCGGCACCGACATGATCATGATGTCGCACATTGCGTATCCCATGGGGCGCGACGATCTGATTCCCGCCAGTTTCGATCCGCGGCTGATCCGGGGCATGCTGCGCACCGAGATGGGCTTCGACGGCGTGGTGATTACCGATGCTCTCGAAATGGCGGGCGCGCGCTGGTATGCGTCCGAACGCTCCGGCATGGTGTCGGGTGGCAATGAACGTTCCCTGCTCGCGGGTGCGGATCTGCTGCTGCACACGCGTCCGATTCCGGAGCATGTGCAGGTGGAACACGGTGGCGAATCGGTGATGTCCATCAACGTGATGGAAACCATCGTGCGCACGCTGGAGAAGATCGTGGATCGCGGCCGCATC
>DASRYI010000144.1:0-13205 GCA_035687255.1 Candidatus Krumholzibacteriia bacterium
GGGCGCGCCCGCCATCTTCCGGCTGGTCGGAATGGTGGGACAGGCCAAGCGACCCGATTCCGAGAAGTAGGAGTTATCCACAATCTGATCCGCGATCTCATTCTACTGCGTGTTCCTGTCATATCTTGCGCGTTCGCACCCGGCCCGCGAAGGGTGAATATTAATCATTGCGTTGACAGCTCATCTCATTTATTATCAATGAGCACGCCCGGTCCCACATAACACACTTCCGCCGAGAGGAGCCCGGATGAGTCGTAAGCGCCGGATCCAACCGCGAAAGTTCCGTGCGATCACGCACCGTGACATCGACACCCTGCCACAGCTCAGAACGCTGAGCGGCCGCGCGCGTCTGCGCATGAAGGCGGTGGCGCAGGTGTTGCCCTTTCGCGTCAACGAATATGTGCTCGACGAACTGATCGACTGGAAGCGGGTCCCCGATGACCCGATGTTCCAGCTCACCATTCCGCAGGAGGGCATGCTGGCTCCACACGATCTGGACCACATGGTACACCTGCTGCAGGCCGGGGCCTCGCAGGGTGCGGTAGCGGCCGCAGCCCGCGAGATCCAGATGCAACTGAATCCGCACCCGGCCGGCCAGCAGGAACTCAACGTGCCCACGGTGGACGGTGAGTCCGTTCGCGGGCTGCAACACAAGTATCGTGAGACCGTGCTCGTCTTCCCGAGTCAGGGACAGACCTGCCACACCTATTGCACGTACTGTTTCCGCTGGGCGCAGTTCGTGGGAATCGACCAGCTCAAGTTTGCGGCGCGCGGCGCGGCGTCGCTGGCGGCGTACATCAAGGAGCACCACGAGGTGCAGAGCGTGCTCTTCACCGGCGGTGATCCGATGATCATGAAGACGGCGGTCCTGCGCCGCTACATCGAGCCGCTGCTGGAAGACGGGTTCGAACACCTGGTGAGCATTCGAATCGGCACCAAGGCGCTCGCCTACTGGCCGTATCGTTTTCTCACCGATCCCGACGCCGACGACCTGTTGAAGCTGTTCGAGGAAGTGCGACGCGCCGGCCGCCACGTGGCCCTCATGGCGCATTACAGCCATCCGCGCGAGATGGAAACACCCGCGGCACAGGCAGCCATCCGGCGGGTGCTGGATACGGGTGCCGTCATCCGTTGCCAGGCACCGGTCGTGCGGCACGTCAACGACAACGCGCAGGCGTGGTCGAGCATGTGGCGCACGCAGGTAGCGCTGGGCATGGTTCCGTACTACATGTTCGTGGAGCGCGACACCGGACCCAAGAACTACTTCGAGGTCCCGCTGGCGCGTGCGCTCGACATCTATACGGAGGCGTACACGCACCTGTCCGGTCTCGGCCGTACCGTGCGTGGCCCGTCCATGTCGGCCACCCCCGGCAAGGTGCTGATCGACGGGGTGGCGGAAATTGCGGGCAGGAAGGTGTTCGTGCTCAAGTTCCTGCAGGCGCGCGATCCGGCGTGGGTCAACCGGCCGTTCTTTGCGAAGTATGATCCGCATGCCACGTGGCTCACGCAGTTGAAGCCCGCGTTCGGCGAAACCGAATTCTTCTACAAGCGTGCCATGGACGAGATCAAACGCACCAACCGCCAGCACCCCGTGGGAGACCGTCCGCGGCGCGGTCCGCTGGTCTTGTTTGGAGCCGTAGAGTGGGAGTAAGATGACCTCCTCGTGGGAGGAGTCATCATGAAATATCGCAAACTCGGCCGCAACGGTCCCGAAATTCCGGCCATGGGATTCGGGTGCATGAGCATCGGCATTGCGTCGACCTACACCAGCAGCGTGCAGAGCGACGAAGAGGCCGTGAAGCTGCTGCACCGTTCCCTGGACCTGGGCGTCACGTTTCTCGACACCGCCGACATCTACGGCGATTCCGAAGACAAAGTGGGCAAGGCCATCAAGGGCCGGCGCGACCAGGTGTTTCTGGCCACCAAATTTGGATTCGTGCGCGGAGGTGCGGCGGCCGGGCGTCCCGTCAACGGGAGCGCCGATTATGTGCGCCAGGCGTGCGACTCGTCGCTGCAACGCCTCGGCGTCGATCACATCGATCTCTACCAGATGCATCGCGTGGATACATCGGTGCCCATCGAAGAGACCGTGGGCGCGATGGCCGATCTGGTGAAGGCCGGCAAGGTGAAGTACATCGGATTGTCCGAGCCCTCGGCGGCCACCATCCGGCGCGCCCATAAAGTGCATCCGCTGGCATCCGTGCAAAACGAGTACTCGGTCTTCACGCGCGACCCGGAGTCCGAAATCCTGCCCGTGCTCGACGAGCTGGGCATCGGGCTGATCGCGTACAGCCCGCTGGGACGCGGATTCCTGGCCGGACGCTTCCGCAGCATGGACGATCTCAGTCCCGACGACTGGCGCCGCAATCACCCGCGCTTCCAGGGCGAGGCGTTCGCAAAGAACATGGCGCTGGTGGACAAACTGGAGCAGGTCGCGAGCCAGAAGAAATGCACGCCGGCGCAACTGGCGCTCGCGTGGGTCCTGCACCGCGGCGAAAATATCGTTCCCATCCCGGGAACCAGCAGCATCAAGCGCCTGGAAGAGAACGTCGCGGCGCTGGATGTCTCTCTCACCCGTGAGGACATGGTTCGCATCGAGGCGGCGTCGCCGCGCGGTGCGGTGGTGGGGGATCGCTACAACTCCAAGATGATCGGCCTGATCAATCGGTAGGCCCGGCGGCGATCCCGTCCGGCCCGGGCGACCGATATTCCAGGGGGCTGCCATGACTGCGCGGGGAAAGTTCGACGTCAAAGTCACACCGATCGCGACCGGCGATGCTACCACCGGCCAGCTGGGTCGCTATCTCCTCGACAAGCAGTTTGACGGCGATCTCCAGGGGGAAAGTCACGGTGAGATGATGGGCGCGGATACGGCCGTCAAGGGATCAGCCGGATACGTCGCGGTTGAGCGGGTGACGGGGACACTCCACGGAAAGCGGGGGAGCTTCGTCCTTCTGCACAAGTCCACGATGCGCGCCGGCGCCGACTTCCGCATGGACATCACGGTGGTGCCGGATTCGGGAACGGACGAGCTGATGGGGCTCGCGGGAACCTTCCGGATCATCTTCGAGGGAAAGAACCACCTGTACGAGTTCGACTACACGATGGGCGACTAGCCCGGCGGCCGGCTACGCCGGCGTTGTGCGGAACACGTCGGTATTGAGGTACTTGAGGCCGGAGTCGCACATCAGGGTGACGACGGTGTGGCCGGGACCGAGCTGGCGCGCCACCTCGATGGCGGCCAGCACGTTGGCGCCCGAGGACGTGCCGGCGAACAGCGCCTCTTCGCGCGCCAGGCGGCGGGTCATCGCTTTTGCGTCATCGGTTTTCACCGGAATGACGCCGTCCACCAGCGACGGATCCCACAGCGGCGGGGTGTAGCCGATTCCCACACCTTCGATCTTGTGCGGGCCGGGTTTTCCGCCGCCCAGTACCGCCGACTCCGCCGGTTCGACGGCGAAGAACTTTACCGCCGGGTTGTGACGCTTGAGCACCGTGGCGGTTCCGCGCGACGACGCGGCGGTTCCCACCGAGTGCACGAACGCGTTCACGCGCCCCTGTGTCTGCGTCCAGATTTCCTCTCCCAGCGCGTAGTAGCCGCTAATGGTGTCGGCGTTGTTCAGCTGGTCGGCCCAGAAGGTCCGCGGTTCCCGGCTCAGGTCGCGCGCTGCCTCGATCATGTCCAGAATGAGCTTCCGGGTGGTGAGACCACCCTCGCTGGGAATCAGCGTCAACTCCGCTCCCAGCGCCTTCATCTGGTCGAGCTTCTCGCGCGCAAACGCATCCGAGGTGACAATGCGGATTTGGTAGCCGCGCGCGGCGCACACCAGCGCCAGTGAGGCGCCGGTGCTCCCGCCGGTATACTCGACGACGGTGTATCCGCTCGCCAGGCGTCCATCTTCCTCGGCCCGGGCAATGACGCCGTTCGCCATGCGGTCCTTCATGCTGCCGGTGGGATTTTCCCACTCCAGTTTCACGAAGATGTCCGCACAGTCGGGCGGGACCACCCGGCGCAGCGGGACCAGCGACGTGCTTCCAATGGCCGAGAGAATGTTCACGGTGCAGACGATACGGCATTACTCCGGGGTTCGTCCACCGGGTGCGGCGGCGCCGTCCCAGACCGCCGGTACGGTGCGAACTGGCCGGGTTCTGGCCAAAGCGGGCTTGACACAGAGCCCGGTTTTAGGTGATCTGAAAGAGTGAATCGTTTTTCCCGTCGGCTCCGTGTATTCCTGGCTCAACCGACCAACGCAGACCGTTTCGGCCTTATCGCGGCCGCCTTTATCGCGGGTCTGGTGGCGGTGGGCTATTCCACCATCTACCGCATCGCCGAGCACTTCTGCGTCCACCTTTTCCATGTGCATCCCTACTGGCTGATCGCCGCCGCGCCCATCTGTTTCGTTGCCGGATGGTGGGTGGTGGACCGCACGCAGGTACTGGCGGGCGGCAGCGGTATCCCGCAGGTAATGGCGTCCATCGAGCTGCAGGAACAGCGCCGCGACCACGGCGTCATTCGCAACCTGCTTGGTCTCCGGGTGGCGGTCGTCAAGGTGGTCAGCTCGCTTCTGTGCGTGCTGGGTGGTGGTGTGGTGGGGCGCGAAGGCCCGACCATTCAGGTGAGTGCCTCGCTCTTTTACGCGATCGGCCGGCGTGTGCGCTCCTTTACGTCCGCGGTGGCGCTGGATTCATGGACGCTGGCGGGTGCTTCGGCGGGAATGGCGGCCGCATTCAACACGCCACTGGGCGGTATCGTGTATGCGATCGAAGAGCTCGCGAGCAAGCACTTCAACCGCGTACGTACCGCCGTGCTTTCCGCCGTACTGGTTTCCGGTCTGGTGTCGCAATGGCTGGTGGGAAGCTACCTCTATCTGGGTTACCCGCGGGTGGGATCAGTCGGGCTTTCCACCATTCCCGGCGCGTTCGTGCTGGGGATCGTCGGAGGTCTCATCGGCGGCGGCTTTGGCGCCGCTCTTTTTTCGGGTCAGAACTGGCTGAAGGCAAGAATCAAATGGCGGCGCGTCTCCACCGGATTCGCGATCGCATTTCTGTGCGGGCTGGCGCTGGTGATATTCCGTCTGTTCGATCCGCGCGCGCTCGGCCCCGGTAACCGGCTCATCTCGGACATCCTGGCCGGCAACACCACCGCCAGCGGCGAGCTGGTGGCGGTTCGCTTCGGCTCCACCGTCGTGTCCTACCTGAGCGGTTGCGCCGGCGGTATCTTCGCTCCATCGCTGGCCATCGGTGCCAGCCTGGGCTCGTGGATGGCCTCGTGGTGGGGCGGCGCCAATGCGGTGCTGTTCGCGCTGCTGGGCATGATCGCCGTGCTCACCGGCGTCACGCGCGCGCCCTTCACGTCATTTGTGCTCATGGTGGAGATGACCGATCGCCACAGCGCCATTCTTCCGATGATGCTCACTGCGATGGTGGCGCTGGCAAGCGCCCGCGTGTTCGGCAGCCATTCCTTCTACGAACGCGCCAAACACGCAATGCTCCATGATATCGGACCCCTCCCGGTGCCAGCCACGAGCGTTGCGCCCAGCAAGCCATTGCCGGTGGCGCCGGCACCGAGCAAACCGCCGGTGACCATCGATACCGCCAACCCGGTGACCCGCATCGACTCGTGATCATCGCGCTGGCATCCCCCCGGCCCGCCACATCACTCGAAGATGGACTCGAGCGCATCGAGCGCTTGATGCACGACGCCGCGCAACAGCACGCGCGCATCGTGTGCTTTCCCGAGGCGTATCTTCCCGGTCTGCGTGGCCAGGACATCGAGGTTCTCACCTGGGACGAGCCGGACCAGGAGAGGGCGCTGAATGCGTTATCCGGACTGGCGCGCGGGCTGCGCATCATGACCATCGTGGGAATGGAAAAGGTCACGCGAACGGGCCGTCTGATTACGGCCTGCGTATTCGACGAGCGCGGGAACCGGCAGGGCGTTCAGACCAAGAACCAGCTCGATCCCGGCGAGGATGAGTTCTACGTGCCCGGATACACGCGCCGCCTCTTCTATGCGGACGGGCTCAAATTCGGCGTCGCCATCTGCCACGAGGGCTGGCGTTATCCTGAAACCGTGCGTTGGGCCGCGATGCGCGGGGCAAAGATTGTGTTCCATCTCCAGCACACGGGAAATGAACGCAAGGGGGTCACCCTGAAAAAGTGGGGTTCCTCGAGTGCGCCATACTATGAGCACGCCATGGCGATGCGCGCCCGCGAGAACACCATCTACTTTGCCAGCGTAAACTACGCATTGCGCTACCAGGAGTCCGCCACCAGTCTCATCGCCCCCGACGGCACATGCCAGGCGTACCTGCCCTATGGCGAAGAAGGCGTGCTGGTGCAGGAGATCGATCCCGCGGTGGCAACCGGATTGCTGGCGACGCGTTATTCTCCCAACCGGTATCAGGAAGAACGCTGACCGGCGTCGCATTCGTCATCGGCGTCCGGCCGCGAGATCAGGGAGGAACCATGAGACGAGCATGGATTGGTATCATTGCCCTGGTGGCAATCACCGGCGCGTGCACCGGAAAAACCACCACGACCACCACCACGACGTCCACCAACGATTCAACGGCGGCCGCGGTTGATCCACTCCCCGGATGGAACGACGGGGCCGCCAAGCAGGCCATCATCGCCTTTGTGAAGAACGTGACCACCGAAGGGAGCGCGGACTTCGTTCCACCCGGGAAGCGCATCGCCACCTTCGACAACGATGGTACGTTGTGGGCGGAGCAGCCGTTCTACTTTCAGTTTCAGTTTGCGCTCGACCGCATCCATGACATGGCGCAGGACCATCCCGAATGGAAGACGAAGGAGCCCTTCAACTACATTCTCGCCGGTGACATGAAGAGCGTTTTCGCCGGCGGTGAGAAATCGCTGCTGGCGGCGCTGGCGGCGTCGCACAGCGGGATCACCACCGACGAGTTCAGGACCGACGTCACAGATTGGCTGGCAACGCACCGGCACCCGACCAAAAACGTACCCTACACCCGCATGGTCTACCGCCCGATGATCGACCTCCTGGCGTATCTGCGAGCCAACGGGTTCAAGACCTTCATTGTGTCGGGAGGTGGTGTGGAGTTCATGCGCGTTTTTGCGGAAGACGCATATGGCATTCCGCCCGAGCAGGTGATCGGAAGCCAGGGCAAGCTCAAGTACGAAATGCGCAACGGCGTGCCCGTCCTTGTGAAGCTGCCCGCTGTGCAGTTCATCGATGACGGGGAAGGCAAGGCAGTTGGAATCCAGACGTTCATCGGGCGCCGCCCGATTGCCGCGTTCGGCAATTCCGACGGCGACCGGCAGATGCTGGAGTGGACCGCGGCCGGCGAGGGGCCGCGCCTCATGGTGCTCATTCATCACGACGATGCGGATCGGGAGTGGGCCTACGACCGCGAATCGCCCGTGGGTAGGCTGGACAAAGCATGGGACGAGGCCGTCGCCAACGGATGGACGGTGGTCAGCATGAAGAACGACTGGGGACTGATCTTCCCGGGCGACTAGAGGTGAACGGGCCCGTCGTCACGTGGCGGCCGCGTAAGAGATCGTTCTGCCCCCGCACTACGTCCCGAACAGCAGGGCCAGCGACCGGGCGATCCGGTTGGCCGGGTCGCTCCACCGCCGCGTCGGACCCAACGCCAGCGCCTGGTTGACCTCGAGCTCGATTCCAACATAGCGGCGCGCGCCGAATTTCGCGCGCAGCGTCGTGGTCAGACCATCCGTCCATCCGCGGTAGGGATAGTTCTTCTTCACGCGCAGGAGCGGCGCTTCCCAGTGCAGCGCGTGCATCCACAGATCGGCGAAAATCGCTTCCTCTTTGCGCTTCGGATCGTACAGCAGGCCCACATCAGCCGTGCGCGTGCGCCCGTTCAGGACCGGGGTGAACGTGTGCACACCGATATGCACGACGCGCGCGTGCGTGCGCAACGCGCTCTTCACGACCGCTTCCACCGCACCCCGGTGCGGGTGGTAGTAGAGATTGAGCGCGCGTGTGCGTGCGTCTCGGGACAGGCCGCGTGTGAACTGCGAAAAGAGCTTCGGGTGGGCCACCGACCGGTTGCATTCGACAACCAGGCGCGACACCGTGGTGGCAACCAGGGGGGCACCGGTGGCGTGCGATATGGTGCGGGCCAGGTCGAGCGATCCGGGATCCCAGCCGCGGTGCGACTCCAGTTCCTGCTTTGCGCCTCGGAACAGCGCACGGTATGCAGCCGGTACCCGGTTGCCGCCGTGCTCACAACTGAGCACCAGGGCCACTTCCTGATTGCGTTTCTTCGGCATCTCAACTCCCGTTCTGGAAAAGTCGGTTTTCCGCGACACAGTCACATAGTACCGCGTACACGTGGTGCAGGCGATCACGATCCAAAGCAATTCGGGCTGCTACCCCGGAATTTTCCCCCACCACCGCGCGCACGATGCGCCGCGAGAGCGTTCCCTGGCCGAGAAGTACGCTCATGGCCCGGGCCCGGGAATCGGTAAAGTCGTCGTCCGGCGCGACCACACTTCCCACCAGGTGCTGCCACACCTGGCCCGCGGTGGCGTCGCGCGCCCGGATGCCGAAGGCGTCCAGATAGTCCCGGTCGCGGATCACGGCGGATTCGGCCGTGTGCGTGGTGGCGGCCAGAATCGTATTCAGGGCATCGGTGTCGGCCCGCTGCTGACGCGCCAGCGGTTGCCACTTTTCCGCGACCAGCGCGCGCAGCACGCAGACAATCGCGTGCAGAATCGCCATGTCCGCGGCCGGACACTCCTGAATGTCGATGATGCGAATCTCGATGGTGCTGCGGTCGAAACGTGCAATGGCGCCGCGCGCATTCAGCCACTCGTCGTGAAGGACTTCATCGGGGTCAAAGGGGGCGATGTCGGCGTACATGGGCTCGAGAATCCGTTCCTCGTAATCCCGCCGCGTGAACACCGGTTCTGGAATGACGCGCCCGGTGATGGACGGAATCTTCTTCTGGTTCTCGCGATAGTAGTGCAGGCGGCTGTCCATGACCCCGGTCAGACGCCCGTCGAGAATGGGCGAGCTGGCCGCCAGCGCGGGGATCAGGGGCAGGACCAGGCGTATCGCCGCGTGCAGGCGCGCAAATTCGGCATCACCCGAGAAGGGAAGATTGAGATGCGTGCACTGCAGGTTCGACCAGCCATGCCCGCGGCAGCCGAAAATACGGTCGAAGGTCTCGTAGATTTCGTTGGCTTCGTGCGGCCACAGGCGCGTTTCCCGTTCCGGATTCATCCAGGGATGCGCGGCGCCCGGCATGAGGCGTCCCTTCATTCCGGCGAGCACCTTTGCAATCTGCTGGAGATCGGCCACGAAGAGGTCCTCGAGGCCGCGCAGGCCGGAGGCGGGGCCGTTGGTCTTGATTTCCAGCACGTGCAGCACCAGTTCGTTGGACCACGCCAGCGCACCGTGTTCGACCTCGGTAACGTACTCGTGCGCGAGGGAGTAGATCACCTCGTCGCTGCGGGGCAGCACGTCGAGCGAGTCCGCGTCGACAATCATGTACTCCAGTTCCACCCCGACCCCCTCGAAGAGACCCAGTGAGCGCACGAACTCACACTCCCTTGATCTCTTCGATGCGTCGCAGCAGCGACTTCATGATCCGCTGGTAGAGCTTTTCGCCGATGATCTTGTCTTCGCAACCGGCTTCGATGCTGGGGTTGTCATTCACCTCGATCAGATAGAACTCGTCGCCGCGCTGCTTCACGTCCACCCCGTAAAGCCCGTTGCCCACCGCCGTGGCGGCCGCCACGGCCAGGCGCACCAGTTCGCGCGGGGCGCGCTTCAGGGGCAGGGGCTCAACGCGGCCCGATCGCAGGTCGCCGGTGCGGGTACGTTTCAGAATCTGCCAGTGCTTGTGCGCCATAAAGTAGCGGCACGTATACAGCACCTTGCCTTCCAGCACACCGATGCGCCAGTCGAAGTCGGTGGGCATGAACTCCTGTGCCACCAGCAGGTCCGAACTCTCCAGCCGCCGCGCCACCTCGTCCTCGAGCTCCTGGCGCGTGTTGAGCTTCACCACGCCGCGCGAGAAGGAACTGTCCGGCTGCTTCAACACGCACGGCAGGCTCAAGGTGTCGGCAATCTCGCGCGCATTGTGACGCTGCACGATCATGGTCCGCGGTGTGGGCAGATGGTAGCGGTCGAACATCTCCGCCAGATAGACCTTGTTGGTGCAACGAATGATCGACTCGGGGTCGTCGATCACGGCCAGCCCTTCGGCCGCGGCGCGGCGCGCAAAGCGGTAGGTGTGGTGGTTGACCGCGGTGGTTTCGCGGATGAAAAGAGCGTCGAACTCCGCGATACGCCGGTAGTCGTCACGCGTGATGAGCTGGGGATCCAGACCGACCTGTTCCGCCGCCCGGCAGAATTTCCGGATGGCCGGAGGATCGGAAGGCGGATCATTCTCTTCCGGGTTTACCAGGATGGCCAGGTCGTACTTGAACTTCTTCCCGCGCCGCCGCCGCCGCTCGCTCTTCAAGAAGTACTCTCCCGCGGCGTTCACCACGAAGGGACGTTGCCAGTCGGGAATGTCCTTGAGACCGATGAGCGTCACCTGGTCCAGTTCCCATTTGTCCTTTTCATACACGAATTCGGCGCGCAGGAGCGGCGCTTCGAAAAAGGCGAACAACTGCGACGCCAGGCGCTCGTAGCGCTTTACGGTGGTCTTGCCGAAATAAATGTTGAGCTGGTATTCCTCCGCGCGGATGTGCCGGAACGCGCGCTGGATGAGATCGTCGATGTGCTCGGAACGAATCCGGAAGATGGCCTCGGAGCGCATGTCCTGCAGCGTCATGATGCTGGGAATGGCACGGTGCCCGCGCGCGCCCGCCAGCAGCGACACATAGTAGCCGCTGCTCATGTAGCGGTAGGACCGGCACAGGTTGAACACCTTGGCGTTGGGAATGTCGCTGAACTCTCCGTCGGAGAGGTATTCCTGCGCCGACACCACGTCCACGCCGGGAATGTGCAACGGCCAGCTGCGCGGATTGTCGACGACAAACAGACGGGTGGACATGGGCTAAGTGCGCTTCTTGGCGCGCGAGATCACCAGCACGTTGGCGTCGTAGGTGAGCACGCCCAGCAGAATGGAACAGATCAGGCGGTTGATGCCAACGTCGTAAAAGCGTTTTCCCTTGCCCAGCGGGTTGGGCTGGTAGGGATCGGCGACGCGAACTTCGCGCGAGACGGTGTCATAGCCGCACAACACCACAAAGTGGCCGCCCGGAACGCCGCGAATGTCGTCGTACTCGCCCTGCGGCCCGTATTCGCGGGCGCTTCCGTACAGGTAGGTTGAACTGAGACCTGCGATCATGGGCACGTTGCCGGTGAGATGGCGGCGCACCAGTTTGGGGGAGAGTTCCGTGAAGCGGATTTCTCCGCCCAGTTCGATGAACTCCATGTAAGCCTTGGACGCAACCTTCAGTTTGCGCTGCGGTTTCACCGCCATCTGTCGGGCCAGTCGCGCGGAGAGATCACCCTGCGACAGGCTGTGCCAGGTGGGATCGAACACCTGCAGGTTGTACGAATACAGCATCACTCGGTACCCGCGCCGCAGGGCGTGGCTTCCCAGGAACACGCCCAGCGTTCCCCCTTCCTCGAGATGTTCCACGTCGTTGATGACATCGCGGAGATCCACGCGGTCGTTGTAGTAACGATAGATCGAATGCAGGCAGGTGGCGCCGCAGGTGTAGTCGTCGGGTTGCGCGACAATGTCGAATTGAATCTGGGTCTTCATGTGGCGCGGATTATAGCGCCGGGCATGAAGCGGGCCAAGCAGAGCCGTAGGCAGAAGTTGCCGCCCCGGAAACTACCGGGTTAGCTCTATATAATAGAGGGCGCGCCCCTGGCGGCGGTACTTGGCCTCGAAGTGGGTCACAATGTCCGGGTCGAGAATGCGCTGGTTGTGGCTCTCACGCACGCCGCTCCACAGCGTGTCGCCGGCTTCCACCAGCGCCGCCTTGAATGCAATCAGGTACTCGAAGTTGTCGGTGGCCAGTTCCAGGCGGCCGCCCGGTTTCAAGCGGCGTTGCAGGAGGCGGAAGAACGCCGGTGTCAACAGGCGGCGTTTGCGTTGCTGCCGTTTCGGCCACGGATCGGGAAAGTAAACATGGAAGATGTCGACCGATTCGTCGTGCATCATTCCGGTAACCACTTCACTCGCCTCGGCCTTCAGAAAATGCAGGTTGGTCATGCCGCGCTGGTGGGCGCGCGTGTATCCCTCGCGCAGAAACCGCCACGCGTAGTCGATGCCCAGAAAGTTGCGCTCGGGGTGCCTGGCCGCGCGCTCGAGCAAGAAGCGTCCTTTCCCGCTCCCAATTTCGAATTCGAAGGGAGCGGGAGTGGAGAACAGATCGAAGACAGTGGCGGCGCCGGTGTCTTCGATCCGTACCTCGGTGCTCTCCGGGCGGCGGCGTCGGGGCCTGATCGGTGTCGACATGCCCCTATTGTAGCAGACGTCGCCGCGCCGCCGCCTAGCGGTACAGCGCCTTGATCGCGCCCCAGGTGCTGGCCTGCACAGCCAGCGGGTTCGAGATAGTCATGGTGATGGACGCGCGCGAGATGCTGCCGTAGTTGTCCATGATGTCGACGGTGAAAGTGTGTGTGCCAAAGTAGAACACGTGCGGCGTGTTGCAGGTCTCGCTGCCATCGAACGCAGTCCAGTTCACATCCCATTGCGTGGGGTCACCGGGATCGGCCACGTCGAAACCCCAGCGGTAGTCGGTGATGGTGCCCCCGTAGGCACTGGCGTCGCCCGTCCAGCAGAACGTGACGAATGCTCCGGAAGCGACGTCGATTACCACCGGCGGAGTGTCGATAGAGGTGGTCACGATGGGCGTAATCCCCATGCCCGTGACCGTCAGTGTGGGTCCCACGGGCAGCGCGGATTCGGTGGTTCCGGCGGTGGCAGCGAGTATCAATACAGCGGCGGAAATAGCGAGATATCGGTTCATGGCGGCACTCCTTCTCGGGGTGAAGGGTGGGTCGAACGGGGCGAATGTTCACAGGCATGGTGTCGGCCCCGGCGCCGCAATTCCCGGATCAGGGTTGCACCAATTTCACACCGGCGCTATGTTGGTGGCCGTGAAATTTCTCGTGACCACGTTCCAGGTTGGCTTTCAGCGTCCCGTGCGGCAGATGCTGTTTCGTTTTATGGCATACCGGCCCATCTACGGCGTTGTGCTCCTGGTGGCGAGCGCCGGGTGCG
>DASRYI010000145.1:0-1861 GCA_035687255.1 Candidatus Krumholzibacteriia bacterium
CGTGACCGGGCAGGTCCCACGTGCGCGCCAGCAGCACGGGCGCACACCCCTTGGCGATGTCCGCCACCAGCACGATGAGCGCGATGCGTCCGCCCAGAATCCGGTAGGTGTTGGACGCACCCAGGTTGCCGCTGCCGTGCTGGCGCAGATCGATGCCGCGCGTGAGTCCCGCCAGATAGCTGAAGGGAACGCCACCGACCAGATAGGCAGCGAGCGCGGTGATCAGCAGCGAGATCACGTCGCCACCTTCCGGCCTTTCGCACGCTTCATGCGCGTGCGCCGCGTGGGCCGTGCGCGCGGCGAGTCCTTCGTGTCCTTCGCCGAGCGGCGCTCGGCCAGTTCGATGCGAATCAGCGTCCCTTCGAAGCCGAATTCGGCGCGCAACTGGTTGTTGATATAGCGCAGATAATAGCGGCCAAAATGGTTGGCGCGGTTCACGAACAGCGTGATCGTGGGCGGCGCCACATCGACCTGCGTTGCGTAGAAGATCTTGCCGTTGCCGCCCCCGTGGAACGGCGGCGGACTCTTGGCCACGATGCGCGCAATGACGCGATTGAGTTCGGAGGTGGGAATGCGGCGCTCGCGCTCTTCCTTGATGCGCCACGCCGTTTCCAGCACTTTGTCCACGCGCTGCTTCGACTTCGCGGAAATGAACAGCACCGGCGCGTAATCGAGAAACGCGCACTTGCGCCGGAATTCCTTCTCGATCTCCACGTAGGTGCGGTCGGCCTTCTTGACCGCGTCCCACTTGTTGAAACACACCACCACGCCGCGCGCCGCGTTGTGCGGGTAGCTGGCCACCTTGACGTCCTGGTTGTTGACATCGCGCGTGGCGTCGAGCATGACGATGGCCACGTCGCAACGCTCGATGGCCTCCAGGCTCTTGAGCGTGCTCAGGATGTCGAGGTCCTCCGACGTGCGCGCCTTGCGGCGGATACCCGCCGTGTCGACCAGCGTGATGCGCTTCTTGTGCCAGGCCAGCGACACGTCGATGGCGTCGCGCGTGGTGCCCGGCCGCGAGTCCACGATGTTGGCCTCTTCTCCCACGATGGCGTTCACCAGGCTCGACTTGCCCACGTTGGGCACGCCCGCAATCGCTAGGCGCAGGTCATCGTGCAGTTCGCGCCGCGTGGTGCGCGGAAGGAGCTTCACGACTTCGTCGAGGAGATCGCCGGTGCCGTCGCCGTGCAACGCGCTCACCTCCTGGAAGGTGTCGAACCCGAGACGGTGGAACTCGCTGGCCAGACTGCGGGCCACGGGGCGTTCCGCCTTGTTGACCACCAGCAGCACCGGCAGATGGGTGGCGCGCAGCTTCTTCGCCACGTCGAAGTCCGACGGAATCAACCCCGCCTCCGCGTCGACCACGAACAGGAGAACGTCGGCGCGCGTGGCTTCCTTGAGCGCGCGGGCCTCCACCTGCGCGACCAGCGGATCGTCTATGCCTGAGAACAGCCCGCCGGTGTCGATCAACTCGAACGCGTGCCCCGTCCATTCCACCACACCCCGTTGCACGTCACGCGTCACCCCGGCGGTCTTGTGCACCAGGGCGCGACGCCCGCGCGTGAGCCGGTTGAACAACGTCGACTTGCCCACATTGGGGCGGCCCACCACCGCGACCAGGGAAGCCCGTTTCATGCGCCCGCCCCCGAGGATGCGTGGTCGCACAACGCGCCCACGAATGAATCCGCCGGCGAGATGACCGGCACACCCAGCGCGGCCGACATGTCGTCACAGCTCATGGCGTCGATGGTCACTTCCTCGTAATTGAGACAGTTGGGCGGAATGAACGTGGTGCGCGCCTCGCCGGCGGCCGCGCGCACGGCCGTCACAATGTCGGCCCCCACCAGAAGCCCCGAGCATG
>DASRYI010000146.1:0-2650 GCA_035687255.1 Candidatus Krumholzibacteriia bacterium
TGACGAGTGGACGGTTTGCATTGATTGCCACGCGGCGCGTGGCCTCGGCGGCACCGCACGCGCCCGATGCCGCGTCGCATCCGCAGGCGGGCGCGGTGGTGCTGGGTGTATTCGATGACGCGCGCGCGGCGTGCGCACACGCCGGTGAACTGGTGCTGAACGAAGCACAGGCGCTCATGCTGCACCGCATCGCGCGGCCGGCGCGGCGCAAGCTCGACGCCATGCGCAAGCTGTCGCAGAATCTGGAAACCGATCTCGCCGCGGCGCAGACGCATGCCGATGAACGGCGCGAGGCGGAAGCCCTGGCGGCGTACCAGACGCGCGTGCGTCCGGGGGCGGCGTCGGCCGACGTGCCCGATCTCTACCAGCCCGATCGCACTCTGCACCTCACGCTCGATCCGTCGCTTCCCATTCATGTGCAGGTGGAAAAGCGCTTTCGGCGCGCGGCCCGGCTGGAGAAGGGACAGGCGCATCTTACGCGCCGGCTCGAACTGATACGGCGCGAGTTGTCGGAACTGGATGCCGCCATGGAGATGCTCGGCCGGGTCGCGTCGTTCGGGGACGCCCTGAAGCTCTACGAGGTCATGCGGGCCAAGTTCGGCATCGCACTGGAGCGCAGCCGGTCGGTTCCGATGGCGAGCCCGCGCAAGGCGGCGCGCGAGAAGACGTATCGCACGTTTCAGCTCGATGCCCGCTGGTACGTGATGGTGGGTCGCAGCAATCACGAGAACGACGAGATCACGTTTCGTGTCTCGGCGCCGTCGGACTGGTGGTTCCACGCCGAAGGCGTTCCCGGATCGCATGTGGTGCTGCGACCGCGCGGCGGGGGCGACGCGCCGCCGGCCCGGATCATCGAACAGGCGGCCTCCATCGCCGCGCACTTCTCCAAGGCCCGCCACAGCGGGCTCGTGCCGGTGATCTACACGCGCCGGAAATACGTGCGGAAGTTCCGCGGGGCCGAACCCGGCCAGGTGACGTGTGAGCGCGAGACCATGGTGATGGTACCGCCGGTGCTTCCGGCGGAGACGGCGGAATAGGAAACCTCCCGACCCGCGGCTGCTCTGGCGTAGCCGCGGGTCGGTCGGCCCAAAAAAAAGAGGGAAACACTTTTGGGGTGTTTCCCTCTTCTCGCGTTCCCGGAGTGCAATGCCGTTGGAATCACGCTAAGGGCAAGGGCTATGATTCACTGGCTTGGCGAGCCGTTCAGGGGAAGGCACTCAGGACATCCGATCGGAACCGGACGAGGAGTACACAGCCTCCGATACATTGCGCTCCAGTCGGCAAGACGTGACCCATCTTCCTGTATCCCGTCGCTCCTGCTGGAGCTACCTTCCGGACGGGCCATGCCTGCCGGACATTGCATTACGCAATCGGCATGCCAAGAGTTTCTTGCCGAGTTTCGCCTATCTCATTCCACGACAACATCTTGACACCCATACAGGCGTTCAAAAGAAATCCGTAAAAATCGGCAGCGTAAACCGAGTTAACGGGACGTTAAAATTTTTAACGAATCAGAAAGAAACCGGAAAGATGCGAGCTAGCGATCTATGAAGCCACCCTCAGTATTGAGGGTGCTGGTCCAGGGGTCCAGCAGCGGGATCTGGCCGATATAGATGTACTTATCGAAGTTGCTCCAGTAGATCGTGACGCGGCCGCCGGTGGAGCCGTTGTCCGAAACCAGAGAGATCTTGATGGCGGTGGCGGAAACGGTCTCAAAGCGGATCCGAACCGCCGCCGAGGAGTTGACCTTGAAGGTCTGACCCGCGTAGGTGAGCAGCGTGCTGCCGGATGACGTCTTCTCCAGGGGCAGTTCTTCCGCCCGGGAAACCGGCGCCAGCGCGGAAACCACCGCCAGGCCGCAGATCAGCAGCAATACGCGTGGGAGGGTCTTCATGACGAAACGTACTATAGCACCATTGTCGGAGAACGGGTAGTCCGAAACTGGAAATCAGACAGGTTTATTCCCGCCGGCCAGTGCCGGGCCCGCGCTACGGACGTTTCCCCGGCGCACGGTGTAACCGCGGGCGTCAAAATACTCCAGCAACGGAATCGCATGCTTGCGGGTGATGGACAGCGCGTCTTTGAAATCACCCACCGCCAGTTCGGACCGCTCGCTCAGGACACGCCGTAGCACATCGACCGAGTGCGCCAGCGCCGCCGGATCCATCAACCCGTCACCGACGTCCACCGCCTCCCCGCGGCCGCGCAATACCGTCACCGCATCTGCAAACGGTTCCCGCTCTTTCCACGCCGCCGCCAGCTCGTCCCGCGAAAGGAAGGTCACGCCCGCGGCCTTCATCCGGTTGCGCAATGCCGTCAGCGCGTTCTCCATGGCGGGAGAGAGCGCCATGTCCGGCGAGCCCGCGCGCACGCGGCTTTCACGCACGAAAATGGGGTGCGACGCCGCCAGCACGTCGATGAGCCGGTTGAACGCGGGCGCACTGTGCGGAAATGCCAGCCGCCGCCGCAGCTCTTCCTTATCAATTCCCCACTGCAACGGATGCGTTCGCGTATGCGTCTGCACGATATCGACGGCACGAGCAGCCAGCTCATCCAGCACGCGGCGATGGTGGAGCCGCCCCGCGATTGCGACGATGTCTCCGCGCGCCACGAGCCCGGCGCACAGCGCAGGGTCCGCTTCCGTCTCGGG
>DASRYI010000147.1:0-15945 GCA_035687255.1 Candidatus Krumholzibacteriia bacterium
CTGCGTCGCGCGGGCTACGTGGCGGTGTCCAGCTCGCGCTACGGATGCAACCATGCCCGCGGCGAGCGCTTCTGCTATTCGCGGTTGCCCGTCGTGCAATCGACGTCGCGTGCCGCCTTCGACGCCATGATTTCGTCGGACCGCGTCCGCCTGTGGAAGGGCTACGCGCGTGCCGCGCTGGTGGGAACGGTACGAAGCGTCGCGGGTGACGGGCTCTTCCGCGTGCTGCGCAGGGCCGGGTCATGAACATTCTCTTCTTCGCCAGCGCGGCTGTCATCGTCTACACGTACGCCGTCTATCCCCTGATTCTGGTGGTGTGGGCGCGCATGCGATCGCGCCACGTGGAAAAGCGCTACCGGCAGATTCCGGTAAGCGTGGTGGTGGCGGCGCGCAACGAGGAATTGAACATCTCAGCCCGCATCGAGAATCTGCTCGCGCAGGAGTATCCGCGCGATCTGGTGCAGATCATCGTGGTCTCCGATGGTTCGACGGACCGCACGGCGGAACTCGCGCGACTGCACGCGGTGGACGGCGTGCAATTGCTGGAATGCTCGTCCCCGGTGGGCAAAGCCACGGCACTCAATCTCGGCGTGGCGGCGGCCACCAACGACATCATCGTATTCGCGGACGCGCGCCAGCGTTTCAGTCCCAACGCCATCGCCGAACTGGTCAGCATGTTCCACGATCCCGGGGTGGGCGCGGTGAGCGGCGAATTGATTCTGGTGGCGGGAGAGCAGACCGGGGAAGTGCACGAGGGAGTCGGCCTGTACTGGCACTACGAGAAGTTGATCCGGCGCAACGAGAGTGCGATTTCATCGGTGGTGGGCGCGACCGGATCGATTTACGCCGTGCGCCGCGAGCTGTACGAGCCGCTGGCGCCCAACACACTGCTCGACGACTTTCTGGTGCCGATGCGCATCGTACTGGCCGGCTATCGCGTCATCTTCATTCGCGCCGCGCGCGCGTTCGACTTTTCGTCCGCCACGGCATCGCGGGAGTTCGCGCGCAAGGTGCGAACACTGGCCGGCAACTTCCAGGCCGTGGCCATGGAACCGCGCCTGCTGGACCCGCGGGCCAACCCCGTCCTCTTCCAGTTCATCTCGCACAAGCTGCTGCGGCTGGTGGTGCCGTACTTCTGCATTGCAGCGTGGGTGTCCAGCGGGTTGATTCCACACCCGTTCTTTCATGCGGTGTTCGTCGCGCAGACGCTGTTCTATGCGGTTGGATTTCTCAATCTGACACCGCTGCGGTCGACGCGCGTGGGCGCGCTGTCCCGGATTTCGTGGACGTTCATCGTGATGAACGCGGCCGCGGTGGCGGCGTTGTGGGTCTACCTGACGCGCCAGGAACACGCCGTCTGGCGCAAGTCCTAGCCGCGGGCTGCGAGAATTTCCAGATATCGAAGCAGGAGATCGACTCCGCTGGCCGTTGCGCCGCGCGTCTGGTAGCCGGGGCCGGTCCCGTCGTTCCACGACGAACCCGCAATGTCGATGTGTACCCAGCGCGTCGTGCCCGCCGACGTTCCGATGAGGGCGCCCGCCGTGATCGGGGACGCGTTGCGGCCGCCGTAGTTCTTGTAGTCGCTGACATCGCCCTTGATCATGGCTTCGAAGCGGTCATCGAGGGGCAGCGGCCACACCGGCTCGCCGGAACGGTCGCCGGCCGCGCGCATGTCGTCGATATCGCGCGGTGAATTGCCCATGATGCCGGCGATACGCGTTCCCAGTGCGATCAGCACACCGCCCGTGAGCGTCGCCATGTCCACGATCACGTCCGGGCGATAGTGGGACTTCGCGTATGCGACCGCATCCGCGAGAATCAGCCGCCCCTCCGCGTCGGTGCTCAGCACTTCGACGGTTTTTCCCGACGCCAGCGTGATGACGTCTCCGGGACGGAAGGCGCCGCCGCCGGGCATGTTCTCGACGCAGGGAGCCAGCGCCACCACGCGCAGCGGCAGTTTGCTCTGTGCCGCCAGCGAGGTCGCCGCCAGCACGCTGGCTGCGCCCGCCATGTCGCTCTTCATCTCGTGCATGTGTTCCCACGGTTTTATGGAAATTCCGCCCGAATCGAACATGACGCCCTTGCCCACCAGACACACCAGCGGACGGCGTGTGTTCGCCATGCCGTATTCCGCGATCAGGAAGCGCGGCGCCTGGCGGCTTCCGCCGCCCACGGCCAGCACGCCGTTCATTCCTTCCTGCGCAATGGCCCTCTCCGTCAGAACACGGCACCGGAGTCCGTGCTTCACGAGCGCGCTGCGGGCGTCGTCCGTGAAGACCGAGGGCGTGAGTACGTTCGCGGGCTGGTTCACCCAGTCACGGACGCGCGTCATCCACGCGACGAGCTGTTGCGCGCGGCGAAGATGCGGAGAAATGGATCGCGCCGGCTGTGCGCACAGGAGTGTGGCGCGGGTGAGCGACGCCGCCGGAGATTTTCCCACCCGGTACGTAGCGAGTCCGAACGCCTTGGCCATGGCGTGTGCGGCGGCTCCCGCGTCCAGAGTTCCGGCGACGGTGTCGTCCAGGTACACGGCGACGGACGGCGCGCGGTGGGTGATCAACAGGCGCGCCGCGACTCCCGCCGCGTCCGCGAGATTTTCGGCGTTTGCCTGCGTGCGGTCTCCCAGACCAAGCAGCACCGTGTGCACCAGGCGCCGCCCGCGTTTGAGCGACGCGATGCGGGTTTCGCCGCGGTCAGCCTTGAAGCCATCCATGAGCAGAGCGGCGACGCCGCCGAATGAGCGATCCAGTCGCGACGCAACCACGGAGAGCCGCCGGGTTCCGCGGTACACGCCAAGCACCAGCGCGTTTTCCGTAACCGACCCGGTCGGGGGGCGAACTCCAACGTGAATCATGAATGCTCCTGTGAAACGGGAACGCTAGAAACCGTACGAGACACCGGCGCTGATATAAAAGCCGGTGTAGTCGACGACGAAATTCGCATTTTCGAAATCTCCGGTTTCAGGATCGTACACCTTCAACTGTCCAAAATGATCCTGCATCAGCTGAACCCGGGCTTCCGTCGACAACGCCCATCGGTCCGCGAAGTAGTAGAGAACTCCTCCCACTGCGTGAACACCGCCCGCGAAATCCCACTCGCTCGCGTTCGTCGGGACGCCGGGAATTTCGTCCGTGTAGGGCTGGCCGGTGTCCGTCTCGACGCGTGATTCCTTGAACGTCTCATGGGGAAGACCCACGCTGAACCCGGCGCCCAGGTAGGGCTGGAATTCATTCAGGGCGGCGTCGGCGAAGTAGTAGACGCCGGAGAGCTCCAGGGTGATCAGCTCCACCTTGAACTCACGGTTGAAGTTGATTTCCGGCAGGGGAATGGTGTCGGGCACGCCGGGGACCTGCGGGACCATGTTGCCGGTACTGGTGGATTTCACGAACGAAACCGCGCCGTTGACGCGGACGCCGAAACGGGGATGGGGCTTGTGCATGTAGCAGCCCTCAATGGTGAGTCCGGTGCCGAAATCCTTGGTGTTGACCTCGAAGGGAGGCTTCACCCGGCCGTCCAGGAACTGGATCATCTCGTCGTTGGTTGCGCCCCCGAAGGCCCCCACCCGCAGGGCGAACAGGCTCTGGGGGATGGGACCACTGTACTTGTGCGGCTTGAGGATAGGCTCGGCCGGGGCCGGCGTCGCGTGAAGGTAGAGCAGCGCGCCCATCAGGAGCGCCAGCCGTCGCATTGTCATATCCTGTCCTCCGGATTGCTTGCGGTGGGGTTCACACTTCTTAGTCGGAATCCGTTGCAAAGTCAACGTGTTGTTTGTATGGTTGCGGTCGAATCAAACGATGCAACCGCCGGTCGTGACGCGTCTTGCCGTACCTTCCGGTTCCCAGGGAACGCGCCCCGGGGCGCGTGGTCTACCCAGACAAAGGGCCGGTTTGAAGAAAATCCTCTTCGTTTGCTCGGGCAATACCTGTCGAAGTCCTCTTGCGGAGGCGATCGCGCGCAAGCTCCTGCCCGCGCGTCTCGACTTCGAGGTCGAGGTGACCTCGGCGGGTACGTCGGCGGCGGAGGGCAGTCCTGCGTCGCAGAATTCCATGGAGGTGGCTGCGCAGCACGGCTTCGACCTGTCGGGGCATCGTGCGCGTGCATTGGCCCAGCGTATGGTTCAGGAAGCGGATCTGATCGTCACCATGGGAGTCCGGCACCGGGACGCGGTGGGCGAACTCGACCCCGATTCTCTGGAGAGCACGTATCTCCTCACCAACTTCTCCGACCATCATCTGGGCGACATCCCCGACCCCATCGGTTCGGGGGCGGTGGTGTATGAACGCACGTACCTGGTGATTCACGATTGCATCGAATCGATGGCGGCCAAGCTGCCCGCCTTCGACGGCTGGAAGAAGACGCCGCGACGCGGAGCGTGAACATGAACGACCTGCTGCGCATTCTCGAGCGTTCCGATCCCGACCTCGCCGGCGCCATCGTGCGTGAAGCGGATCGCCAGCACGGCACGCTGGAGATGATTGCTTCTGAGAATTTCGTGAGTCTGTCCGTCCTGGCCGCGATGGGCTCGGTCATGACCAACAAGTACGCCGAGGGGTACCCGGGCAAGCGGTACTACGGCGGGTGCGAGGAAGTCGATCACGCCGAAAACCTGGCGCGCGACCGCGCGAAGGCGTTGTTCGGCGCCGAGCACGCCAACGTCCAGGCGCACTCGGGAAGCCAGGCCAACATGGCGGGCTATTTCGCCTTCCTGAAGCCGGGCGACAAGATCATGGGGCTCGCGCTTTCGCACGGCGGGCACCTGACGCACGGCCACGCGGTCAACTTCTCCGGCATGTTCTTCCAGGTCGCGGCTTACGAGGTCGACGCGCAGACGCACACCGTCAACTACGCGGCGCTTCGAGAGCAGGCTTTGCGCGAACGTCCCGGGATGCTGGTGGTGGGCGGCAGCGCGTACGCGCGCCAGTGGGATTTTCCCGCTGTTCGTTCCATCTGCGACGAAGTGGGTTGCCTGATGATGGTGGATATGGCGCACTTCGCGGGGCTGGTGGCGGCGGGAGTGCATCCCAATCCGGTTCCGTATGCCGACATCGTGACAAGCACGACGCACAAGACGCTGCGCGGGCCGCGCGGCGGATTTGTGCTCACGCCGGCGAAGCACGCGGAGGCGGTCGACAAGATCGTGTTTCCGGCCCTGCAGGGCGGGCCGTTCATGCACATCATCGCGGCCAAGGCGGTGTGTTTTCAGGAGGCCATGAGCGACGCATTCCGGGATTACGCGCGCCAGACGGTTGCCAATGCGCGCATGCTGGCTTCCCGGTTCACCGAACTCGGTTTCAACGTGGTCTCGGGCGGCACCGATACGCATCTGTTCCTGCTGGATCTCTCCGCGCAGGGGCTCACCGGCAAGAAGGCGGAAGCCGCGCTGGAGGCGGCGGGCATCACCGTGAACAAGAACACGGTTCCGTTCGACAAGAAGAGCCCGTTCGTGACCAGCGGCATCCGCGTGGGAACGCCCGCGCTCACCACACGCGGCATGCGTGAGGATGAAATGCGCACCATCGCCGGCCTGATGGCCCGGGTGCTGAACAACATCTCCGACGAGGCGGCCATCGCCGCGGTGCGCGCGCAGACGCGGGCGTTGTGCGACGCTTTCCCCCTGTATCCGGAGCTCCGCCGGGCCTGATCCGGCCGTTTCATCATGAAGTGCCCGCAGTGTTCATTCGAAGAAGACAAGGTCGTCGATTCGCGCACGACCAAGGAGGGCGAGGCGATCCGTCGCCGCCGCGAGTGCCTGAAGTGCGGGCATCGCTTCACCACCTACGAGTACATCGAGCGTGTGCCGCTCATGGTGGTGAAGAAGGACGGCCGGCGCGAAGAGTACAGCCGGGATAAACTGCTGGGCGGGCTGCTCAAGGCCTGTGAGAAGCGCCCGGTTTCGCGGGAGCAGATCGAGCGCGTTATCGACGACATCGAATCGGTGTTGTTCGGCAAGTTCAAGAACGAGGTCAAGAGCACCGAGATCGGCAACCTGGTGGTCGACCGTCTGCAGTCGCTCGACGAGGTGGCGTATGTGCGCTTCGCCAGCGTGTACCGGCAGTTCAAGGACATCAACCAGTTCCTGAATGAAGTGAAGGTTCTGCTCGACCGGCAGAATCGCGACGAGAGCAAATCGTAATCGGAAGGTGAAAGGCATGCTTCGCAAGCTGATCATGGGGATGACCGCGCTGATGATGGTGGCGGGTGTAGCCGGTGCGGCCGGTGACGTCAATTTCGGGTACAAATTCAAGGTGGGGGGCGCCGAGAAATACCATCTGCTCATCAACACCGAGATGGAAATGACGGGCATGAAAGCCAGTCAGATCGCGGACATGACGGTCACGGTCACGTGCGTGTCGAGCAAGCCCGGCGCCTATGCCATGAATATGACGTTCGACAACGTCGAGACCACCAATACGATTTCGGGGAGCTCGCAGCCGGATCCCTCGGCCGAGCAGATGATCGGCAAGTCGGTGTTGTTCACCGTGGACGAGCACGGTACCGTGTCCAACGTCGCTCCCGGGCCGGACTTTGAAGCATGGGCGTCGGTGCAGCGCGTGGTCGAGCCCACGCTCAAGAACTGGTACGTGTTCATGCCCGACAAGGCCGTGGCGGCCGGGAGCGGGTGGAAGCGCGACAACTATCGCGACACCTCCGTGGCCGGGTCGGAATATGTGACCAACGAGAAATACACGTTCCGCGAAACGAAGGACGAGGGCGGCGCGTCCCTGGCCGTTGTCGACCAGGATGTCACCACCAAGGTGGGCGGCACCACCCAGACGCCGATGGGAAACTTCGACATCGCGGGAACCGGATCGGGCAAGTTTGAGTTCTATTTCGATGCTGGCCGGGGCGTGATCACGCATTACAAGGGCAGCATGCAGACCGATATCAACATGACACCGCAAAGCGGCGGCGACGCAATGAAAACCTCGGTGACAAACCACATCGAGAGGGAATTGCTGAAGTAACGTCGGATGCGATTCCCCGGCGACCCCAAGCCACGCAGAGAGGGCATGCGTGAGATGCCCTTCCTGGAACACCTGGTGGAACTGCGCAGTGTTATCACCGCGTCAGTGGTCCTGTTTCTCGGTCTCGCGATCGGCTACTGGTGCTTCACCGGTCCCATCCTCGAATGGATCGTCAAGGCCGCCCCCGTCGAGCACCTGGTGTTCAACGCGCCCGCCGAAGCGTTCATGGTGCGGAACAAGCTGAGCCTGATCCTCGGCGGTCTCACCGCGTTTCCCTACATCGTATACCGCGTGTGGCGGTTCGTCATGCCGGGACTGTTCCGGCGCGAGCGCCGGAAGGTCATGCCCATTGCGGTGTGGTCGATGTTTCTCTTCTACGCCGGAGTCATCTTCTGCTATTTCGTGATGATTCCGGGGGTGGTGCGCTTTCTGATCGGATACGGTACGGCACATGTCCAGCCCCTGATCACGGTGGGCGCGTACTTTGATACGGTTTCGCAGCTGTGTCTCGTCATGGGCCTCGTGTTCCAGCTACCCATCGTGATGTTCCTGCTGAGCGCGGCCGGCCTGGTGCCCGCCAGCCTGTTCATGCGCCAGTGGCGCTTCGCGATCGTCATCATCTTCATCGTGTCCGCGATCGCGACGCCCCCGGATGTGTTGTCCCAGGCACTCATGGCAATCCCGCTGTGCATCCTGTATATTGGGAGCGCTTTGACGGCGCTGATCGTTTCGCGGCGCCGCGAAAAGAAGAACGCGATGGAGGCGACGTGACGAAACGCATCACCACGGCCCGGAAAAAGCCGGCGCCGGCACGCAAGAGCAGAAAAATAGTCAAGACTCACGCCCCCCGCCGCGCGGCGGGGGCCACCCGCGCCACCGCCCGCAAGGTGGCGTCATTCGCGCTGGAAAAGAAAGCGACGGACGTCCTGGTCATGGATGTGCGCAAGGTGACGGACGTCACGCGTTTCTTCATCGTGTGTTCGGGACAGTCATCGACACAGGTGAAGGCCATCGCGGATCACCTTCTGGGCGAATGCCGGAGCGCGGGACTCGATGTCTATCACGTGGAGGGCTACGATTCGTTGCGCTGGGTATTGATCGACCTGGTGGACATCGTGGTGCACGTGTTCCAGCCCGAGGTGCGGCGTTACTACCAGCTCGAACGGCTGTGGGGAGACGCGCCGTCGGAGATCATCGGCGAAGCGGCGGCCGGGGCGCGTTCGTGAGCGTGCGCGAATCCATCGCCCGGGCGGTGTCCGAGGCGCTGCGCCGTCTCGACATGGCGTCCGCGGATGTTCCGGTTCAGATCGAGCGTCCGCGTGACGCGTCCCACGGCGACGTGGCCACGCCGGTGGCGATGTCGCTCGCCAAGAAGCTCAAGCGCAATCCCATCCAGATCGCGGAAGCCATCGCACAATCGATCGAACTGCCGCCGGACGTGGTGTCCGGTGTCGAGGCGGTGAAGCCCGGTTTCATCAACTTCCGGCTGGCGCTGCCGGTGCTGCAGCGCACGGTGCGCGAGGTGCTGGCGCAGGCAGACCGTTACGGCGCTTCGAACGACGGCGCCGGAAAGAAGATTCAGGTCGAGTACGTGTCCGCCAATCCCACCGGACCGCTGGTGATTGTCTCCGCGCGCGCAGCCGCGGTGGGGAATTCACTGCTGGCGCTGCTCGACTTCGCCGGTTACGGCACCGAGGGCGAGTACTACGTCAACGACTACGGCAAGCAGGTGGAGGCCCTGGGCGAGAGCTTCCGGTTCCGCCTGAAAGAGCGGTTGGGGCGCACGGCCGCCGGCGAGTCCATCGAACAGTACCAGTACCCGGGGGGCTATCTCTCTGCGCTGGCGGCCGGCGTCGATGAGCACGACGCGCAGGCGTGGATCGACCCGTCACAGGGCGCGGCCGGCCTGGGCCGGCAGGCGGCGGACCGGCTGCTGGGAAGCATACGCAGCGACCTCGAGGCCTACGGCGCCCGCTTCGACCAGTTCTTCCGCGAATCGTCGTTGCATCCCGGACAGGTCGAGGCCGCGCGCCGGCGGCTGGTTGCCAGCGGACACACCTACGAGCAGGACGGCGCGCTGTTCTTTCGCTCCACCGATTTCGGTGACGACAAGGATCGCGTCATCCAGAAGAGCGACGGCGAACCGACCTACTTTCTCGCCGACATCGCATATCACGCGTCGAAACTCGACCGCGGTTTCCAGCGCGCCATCGGGCTTTTGGGCCCCGACCATCACGGCCACGTACCGCGCATGCAGGCCGCCATGGCGGCGCTGGGCGCACCTTCCGACTGGCTGGAGATCATCATTGTGGGATGGGTGCGGCTTCTGGAGGACGGCAAACCCGTGAGCATGAGCAAGCGTGCGGGCGAGTTCATCACCATGCGCGAATTGATCGACGATGTCGGCGTGGACGTCGCGAAATATTTCTTTCTCATGCGCCGCGCCAATTCTCCGCTCGATTTCGATCTCACCCTGGCGCGCAAGCAGTCGGACGAGAATCCCGTGTACTACGTGCAATACGCCCATGCGCGTATCGCCTCGGTGGTCCGTTTTGCGGAAGAACGCGGTGCGGCCGGCGGTGCGGGTGCGGACCTTTCGCGCCTGACGGCGCCCGAGGAGCGCGCCCTCATGCTGCACCTGCTGCATTTCCCCGGGGTGGTTGCGGGAGCGGCCGAAGCGCGCGAATCGCACCGGATCGCCACCTACGCGCAGGAGCTGGCGACGGCGTTTCATCAGTTCTATCACGTGTGCCGGATCGTGGGCGAAGACCCCGCGTTGTCGGCGGCGCGCCTCGATCTGGCGCGCGCAACCCGCATCGTGCTGAAGAATTCACTGCAATTGCTCGGCGTGAGCGCGCCGGCGAGCATGTAGCCAGGGAGGCAATGCATGAACACGAAACAGAAAGCACAACCATTGCTGATTGTCGGGTCGGTGGCGTTCGATTCCGTGGAAACGCCGCAGGGACGCGCCGACATGGCGCTGGGTGGATCGGCCAGCTATGCCTCCATCGCCGCCAGCTACTTTGCGAAGCCACAGGTGGTGGGTGTGGTGGGAGAAGATTTCGGCACGCATCACATGGCGCGTCTCAGCGACCACGGTGTCGACGTGCGCGGCATCGAGTCGATGCCGGGGAAAACGTTTCACTGGCGGGGACGCTATCACGAGGATCTGAACAACCGCGACACGCTGGAGACCGCGCTGAACGTGTTCCAGCACTTCAAGCCCGCGATTCCCGACGCCTACCGGGACACGCGCTACGTGATGCTGGGGAACATCGATCCCGTGTTGCAGCTGTCCGTGCTCGATCAGACCCGCGGCGTGACCCTGACGGGCATGGACACCATGAATTTCTGGATCGACACGGCGCGCGATGCGCTGCTCGAAGTGCTCAAGCGCGTCGACGTTCTGTTCATCAACGACGAAGAGGCCATGCAACTGGCCGACGAGTGGACGGTGCTGGCCTCGGCCGAGGCCATCCGCCGCATGGGGCCGAAATACGTGGTGGTCAAGCGCGGCGAGTACGGTTCGGTGCTGTTCGGCCCCGATCTCACGTTGTTTGTCCCGGCGGTGCTGCTCTCCCACGTGGTCGATCCCACCGGGGCGGGCGACACGTTTGCGGGCGGTTTTATGGGACAGCTGTCCCGCGGCGGCGGGCTGACGCGCGAGAACCTGGCGGGTGCACTGGCGTGGGGCACGGTGATGGCCAGCTTCACGGTGGAGGCCTTCTCCGTGGACGGCATCTGCAATCTCCAGCACTCGGTGATTGATTCCCGGCGCCGCCAGCTTCTCGACATGGTCCGCTACTGACCGGCTGCCCGGTCCGGCGCCCTCCCGGGGTGCCTCCCGCTGGAAGGATTCTTGCAGATTGCACGTGGTATGATTTGGTCCGGGACAGGTGTGTCTCCGGCGAGGGGCCGCTTTACCCAGGCTAACCCATGAATCCAAAGAGCCTTACAGCAGAACAGCGCGAGCGGGCCGAAGACCGGTTCTCCCGCCTTCCGGGTGTTATTGCATGCCGGATTCGCACGGATGCTTCGGGCGGACTGCTCGACGTTCAGGTAGAGGTTGCCGCCGGGGCCGACGCGGACGCCGTCAGCCACGAGGTGGAGTCGGCTCTGAAACGCGACTTCGGCCTGGCCGTCGATGCCGGGCAGATTCAGGTAACCGCTGCGGGGAAGGGCCCTGACGACGTTGAAGAGTTTCCCATTCTGGAGTTTGCGGGCCGGTTCGCGTTCGGCAGCGTCAACGTGGTGTCGTCCCGTGACGGGACCCGCGCCGAGGTGGAGCTGAGCCGGGAAATGGTGTCGGCCTTCGGAGCCTCCAGCACCGAAAACATTGCAACGCCGGCGTGGGGGGTGGTCGCGGAAGCGACGCTGCGGGCGGTTTCGGAATTTCTTGACGATGCCACACGCCTGTGTTTGATTGGCGTCGTCAAAGCGCCGCTGGGTGACGCCGACGCCGTACTCGTGCGCGTCGACGTTGTGGGTCCGCGGTGCACGAAGAGCCTGGCCGGTTGTGCGTTGATCGACGGGAACGAAAACCAGAGTGTTGTGTTTGCAACCCTCGACGCCGTGAATCGCGTGATCGGCAAGCTCGACTTCAAAACGTCCATCGAATACAAGATACAGTGACCTTTGAAAGGTGAATTCCGAGAGTCGCCACTCGCGTTCAAGGTCTACTACTTCGCTTTCATCGCGTTCGGGTTTCTCCTATTCGGATATCTCGTACGCGATTTTCCCATCCAGCGGTTTCCCGAAGTTCTCGTCTTTGCGTTTCTGATCGTCGTTGCCGATTCGGCGCAGATCACGCTGCCGCGCGGGGGCGCGTCCATTTACGCGTCCAGCCCCTTCGACCTGGCGGCCATCGTTCTGCTGGGACCGGCGGCCGCCGTGCTGGTGGAAGCCATTGCTTCATTCTTCACCGAAGTGCTGGTGCAGCGCCGCGCGGCGGTGAAGTACGCCTTCAACGTGCCGCTCCTGATCGCCACCGTGGGCGTGGCCGGATTGGCCTACTGGGCGTTTCCCGCGCCCTGGCACGACTTCGGAAGCGCACGCTTCCTGCTGCCGCTCTCGGTGGCCAGCGTCGTGTATTACCTGGTCAATACCATATCGGTGAGCCTGGTGATCGCGCTGCGCGCGTCCAAGCGCGTCTTCCACATCTGGAAACAGAACTACATGTGGACGTTCTTCCACATCTTTGCCTTCATCCCGATCGGCGCAATCATCGCGCTGGTGTACACCGCGTACGGCAAGTGGACGCTGCTCATGTTCCTGGTCCCGGTGTTTCTGGCGCGCTACAGCTTCAAGCTCTACGTGGAAATGAAAGAGGCGCACATCAACACGGTCGCCGCTCTGACCTCCGCCATCGACGCGAACGACCCCTACACGCACGGGCATTCCTATCGCGTGTCGCGTTACGCGCTGCGTGTGGGCCGGGCGCTGGGTCTGCCGGCGCGCGACCTGGAAATTCTCGAGTACGGAGCCCTGCTGCATGACATCGGCAAGATTGCCATCAAGCACGATATCCTTCTCAAGAAGGACCGTCTCACCGACCAGGAATTTCTGAGCCTCAAACAGCATCCGACCGTGGGCGCGGACATCGTGGAGAACCTGAAGTTTCTTCAGGAAGCCGCGGTGCTGGTGCGGTATCATCACGAACAGCCGAACGGCCGTGGCTACCCCGAAGGGCTGCGCGGAAACGACATTCCGCTGGGCGCGCGCATCATTCTGGTGTGCGACGCTTTCGATGCCATGACGTCGGACCGTCCCTATCGCAAGGGGCTGGCGGTCGACAAGGTTGCCGCGCAGATCGAGAAGTATCGCGGCGAACAATTCGACGCCGAGATTGCCACCGTCGTCCTGGACCTGATTCGACGCAGCGAATTCCCGCTGATCGTCGAGAACGATCCAACCACCGCCATCTACGAATCACTGCAGGAAAGGCTCTGACATGCGTTACCGCGAATCGGGCGTCGATATCGACAAGGCCAACCAGGCGACGCGCGCCATTGCGCGCGTGGTGGGCAAGACGTGGGGACCGGCCGTGCTCTCGCAGATCGGCCACTTCGGCGGACTGTTCGAGGTTCCCGCGGACTACCGTCGCCCGGTGCTCGTCAGCAGCATGGACGGCGTGGGCACCAAGCTGCTGGTCGCGGGCGCGGCGCGCCGCTACGACACCGTCGGCCAGGATCTGGTGAACCACTGCGTCAACGACATCCTGGTGCAGGGCGCGCGGCCATTGTTCTTTCTCGACTACGTGGCCGCCGGTGCGCTCGATCCTGCGATGGTGGCCTCGCTGGTGGAGGGACTGGCCACCGCCTGCCACCAGAACGGGTGCGCCCTGATCGGCGGCGAGACCGCCGAAATGCCCGGCCTGTATCAGAAGGACGATTTCGACCTGGCCGGCACCATCGTCGGCGTCGTGGAGCGCGACGCCATCATCGACGGGTCAGGTATCACGCCCGGCGACGTGATCTTCGCACTGCCCTCGAACGGGTTGCATACCAACGGCTACTCGCTGGCGCGGCGCGTGGTGTTCGAGGTGGCGCACCTGAAGATCGATTCGCATGTGGAGGAACTGGGGTCCACGCTGGGCGAGGAATTGTTGCGCGTGCATCGTTCCTATCTGCCGGCCGTGACCGCCATCGAAACACATGCACACGTCAAGGGACTCGCCCACATCACCGGCGGCGGCATCCTCGAGAACCTGCCGCGCATCCTTCCCAAAGGATGCGCCGCTCACATCACCAGGGGGACGTGGCCGGTCCTTCCCATCTTCGAACTGATCGCGCGCGCGGGAGACGTGGTGGAAGGGGAGATGTACCGCGTTTTCAACATGGGCGCGGGCATGCTGGTGGTGGTTTCGGCGCAGGACGCGGCGCGCATGCCCGCCACCGCCGACGGACTTCACGTCCATCGCGTGGGCGAAATCGTAAAGGGCGACGGCGCCGTTTCGCTGCTCTAGACGGCTCCGCTCAGGGCGCGGGAATGACCGCCAGTCCCACGCGCTCTCCCGAACTTTCATTCGAGGCCAGATACGGCAGGCTTGCCGGCGGCTCCATGTCGTGCACCTGATGTATCGAGAGCTCGTAGAGCAGGATCTTGTTGTTCAGCGTGTCCAGCGTGTACAGCCAGCGGTAAGTCCTGTCGAGTGTCAGATCGCTCTGTATGCCCGCCGCGTCACCCGGACCGCGCGTTGTGAAGTCGAACTCGGTGGACTTCACCCCTGCGTGTGTGACTTTCACGATCGACTTGGTCCCCGCCGACTGTACCAGGATGTAGATGGACTGATCGGTGCCGTCCACCACCATTCCCTTGGCGCCGTCGCTCTCGTCGAGGGGCAACTGCACCACCGCCTGCTTGCTGCCCGCGATGGATCCATCGAAGGAAATGCGATACAGCTGGCGATCGAATTTGTAGATGAAATAGACGTCGCCCGTCACCGGATCGCACGCCATGGCGTCGTTGTTGGCCTCGTCGCGCGTGGTGTTGTCACCGGAGAAGACGGCGTCGTCGAAGCGGTAGAGCGTGTCGCGGCAGGTGGCGTAGAAAGGCCCCATGGGGTCGCAGCCCACCAGCACGCCGCTGGGTGTCATGTCGATTTCGGCGCCTATGTTCGAGTCGAGCGTGGCGAAATGCGACACGGTGCCGTCGGTGGCCACCTTCACGATTTCGTCGTGAACGTGATTCCACGAAATGAAGAGATCGCCACGCGCCGAAAACACGCAGTCCTTCACCGTGTACTGAAATCCGCCGTTGGGGTAGTCACCGAGCAGGTTGCCATCGAAGGTCAACTTCTGCGTATCGACCGCGAAGTCCAGCAGGCCGGCGCCGGCGGGGGTCGAACTGGAGTAACTGGTCAGCAGCATCAGGCCGTGCACGGGGCCAAAGGTGGGAGTGAACACCGGCTCTTCTTCCGGGCACCAGTATTCCGACGACGTCGCGCTGGCGATCACCGAGAGCTCGGGATGGTCGACGACCGTGGCCCGGATGCGATTGGGTCCGGTGTCCGGCCCGACCGTCCAGTATGTCGAGGTGTGCCCACCCTGCGAGGTGACGGCCGTCTTCGGCGAAACCGAGCCGCCGCCCTCGATCACCGAGAACTGCACCCCCACGCCCGCCGCGGCCTTGCCGTCTTCGAGTTTCACGCGGAAGACGACAGGATCCTCGAGCTGCGTCCCTTTGCGCGTATACTGGGCATCGCCGGAAAGAATCTCGACTTTGGCGGGGGCGGGGGCCGGTGTCTGGTTGTTGCTGCAGCCCGCCAGTGCGGCCAGGCAGACGAGTGCCGCCGCCGTGTCACGAAAGGACCGCGGGGAAAGAATCGCTGAGATCGGCATCGAACTATCCTCGGATTTCGGGTTACGAAAATGCCCCGGGGGTGGGATGACACCGGCGCGCCTGGTGATAGACCAACCAGTTGTAGGGACGATAACATCCACCCGCCCCGAACGCAACGTCTGGCAGGAGGCAAAGATATGCACGCTATCGTACCGCTCGCGGATGGCTTCGAGGAAATCGAAGCTGTGACCATCATCGATCTGTTACGGCGGGCCCGCATCGACGTCGCCGTGGCCGGCGTTCACGGTACCAGTGCCACCGGCTCACACGGTGTGGCCGTTCAGTGCGACGTGCTCTTCGAAGACTGCGATTTTGCGGTCGCCGACGCGCTGGTGTTGCCCGGCGGAATGCCGGGCTCGCGCGTGTTGCGGGAGAGCCAGGCGGTGCGCAGTGCAGTGACACGCATGGCGGAGCGCGGAAAGATCGTGGCCGCCATCTGTGCCGCACCCATCGTGCTGGAAGCCTGCGGTGTGCTCAAGGGCAGGCATGCCACCAGCCACCCCGACCACGCGTACGAGATGCGCGATTGCCGCTACCAGGAGAAGGCTGTGGTCGAGGATGGAAACATCATCACCAGCCGCGGCGCCGGCACGGCGATCGACTTCGCCGCCGCCGTGGCACGGCGCCTCGCCGGTGACGA